>JAAZKR010000286.1 GCA_012799725.1 Oligosphaeraceae bacterium
AATCCCGTGGGCGCAGAAGCAAATAAAATTGGCGCAATCCATCCCAGGCGTGGGGATGGTCACAGCCGTTGGCCTGACCGCCGAACTGGGGGACTTGACCAAGTATACCCGGAAGGGGGTTTCCGCAGCATCATGGAGCACCTCCGCCTGCTTTGTGACAGCCCGGACTCGATCTACCGGAATGTCGCTGTACTGCCGCACCTGGATCACGCAGACCCCGAGTACGACCAATGGGCACTCACAGAGGGAAGCCGCTTCCTGGCTTCCGTGATGTTCGACGCACAGCGGTATGCTCCTGAAAAAAATGCGTCGCTGACCCGTGATTACGTCCGGAATTATGGGAAAAATCTTCTTATCGAGGGAATTATGGAACAGCTCAACGTGGCGGACAAACATGCGAAAATGGACAGTGCGTCTTCTGATCATTATCTCGAACTGGCCGAGGAATATGTGAAAAAAACCGGAATCGATTTTCTGGTGGCCGATCTGGGAACGGAACAGCAATCCGCTTCGAGTGGAGGAGTCCATTACCTCCAAGAAAGAGCCCGGAATCTGACCGCGATCCTGGGAAGGAAAATGCTCGTGCTGCATGGCACCTCCTCGCTTGATCAGAATCAGATGCAGGGACTTGCTGAAGATGGGGTGATCCGTGTCAATATGTGGACGAAAATCGCTCGTGAGGCCGGAAAATACGCGGCCGGAAATCTCTTCAAAAGAGCGGAATCGCTTTTCAGCAACGACTTCGAAGCCACCGAATCAAATCAGTACCTGATGGATTCAATCGAGAAAGCGTCAGACCTCATGATGACTATCCTCGAGATACTCAATTACCAGAACCTGACAAAAAAATGAAGACATAATCGCGTCAGACTGAGCCGATCGGAGCAAAGCAAGCGCAACCAAACGGGGGCTTCTGCATGGTTTTCAGTTGTGAAAAGGCAGGGAAAACAGTTCAATTCTTGACACGCATAAAACCCATGTTATATTTTACTACGTAAAGATAAGTTTTGTTGTTTGTATCTAGTGTTTTAGTCGTTGGAGATTTTTTTATGTAGCATGTTGTGCAAGTGTTGGGACACCCTAGGTCCAAGTACCCGATATTTGCTGTCAAATTGAGCAAAAGCTAACAGGAGAAGGTCAATGAAACCGAACGAAATGAACTTGGGTGACGGTTATGCTGAGAAAGTACGAAGAGGAATTCATTTTAAGCACCTGTCGAGTTTGCCAGACGGCAAAAGGCAAGCGACGTGTTTGAAAGGGTTTACCTTAATTGAACTGCTGGTCGTCATCGCAATTATTGCGATTTTGGCCTCGATGTTACTTCCTGCTTTGAGCAAAGCTCGCGCAAAAGCCCGTGCAATCAGTTGTACCAATAACATGAAACAGATAGGCGCGGCAATGGTCATGTATTGCGACGACTATGAGGATTATTATCCGGGCAATGGCGCTAATTATGGCGTTTCGGCACCTACTATGGGCCTCAAAGGTTGGGCATCGATCTTAGATACGACAGGCTATTATGGCAACAGCTTTAAATCAGATGGCTCTCCTACTCTCAACATCCCCATACCGTGGAGTTGCCCTGCTGATGATGTATTAAGAGACACCTCATATGCATCAGGCAGTTCTACGTGGAGGCCTATTTTGAAATTGAGCTACGCCGGGCATCGCGGTTGGAGCGAATTCACTTGTGGCTGGTGGAATAATGCCACCGGGCAGACAATTGCCACCATTCAAGTTAAAAAACCGTCGGACTTCTACTTGGTCGTAGAAAATCAATCAGCAACAAACATTCTTTGGTACGATGCTTTGTTTGGGTGCTTCGATTTCTTCATAATCGATCCAAAATGTTCTAATCATGGTATCTTTCGAAATGATGGTAATATTCTTTGTGCCGACGGGCATGTTGAGTTTGTCCGAGGTGCTACATGGTCAGGCATCGCAAATAGTTATCATCACTTCTCGTATACTGGAAAATTTGAAAAACGTGATTGGCCGCCAAAACCATAACTCTTGATGATGATAGTAGCACAATAATATAATTCCACGCCCGACAGGTTGTCAATGCCAAAATTGATTTTGAGTTCTGAAGAAATCAACTCGAATGGCATTTTTCCCCTTTGATAAAAGGCTTCGTTAGACACCTGTCACGGGCGGCGCAGCAATGTTGGCTTTGGCGATGGCGAGCCAGTCACGCCCATTCAACTGCTGTCTGCTATTTGCAACGTAAAACTCCTGACGTAATCCGCCAGCGGCTTCGTCATTAGATTCAAAGCCCGATTAAGCATTCATCCCTTGATAAGTTCAATTACACCATCATTTATCCAGAGCCGCCTTATGTACATCAAAAGCACTTGTCTTGCCATTGTCGCATGCTCAGTTTATCTGACTGCCGCCGTTTCCTCTGAAGTGGCGATACCAACTTTTGACCATTGGGAAATCAATCCGCCGCCGGCTGGCTATGCAGGTATGGCAGAGGTGTTTCCACCGGATCGGGATTATCCCCAAGGGCGGATCGTGGCCAAAGGGGCGGAGGCGGAGAAAACTTTCATCTCGGTTTTCTGCACGGTGCCTGTGGAGACCGGCCAGGAGTATCGCCTGACCCTGGACCTGGAAAGTGGCGGTGCCAATGAACAGGCGGTCCCCGCTTTCCGGTGTACAGTCAAGAATGCCGCCGGCACCGAGGTGATTGTCAATGACGGCGGGCTGCCCAAGGCCGCAATAGCAGGGTATGCAAGCAGCCGAACTTTCGTCTGCGCAGAAAATAAACTTGCCAGCAGCGCTGATGGGCAACTGAGACTCACATTCTATGTGATGGGACTCAAAAGCGGCAGCGTAACTTTGACCGGAGCAAAGCTGGTGGCGGTTGGTGCCAGTCAGAAGAACGACCATCAACCGGCGGAGTTCCCCGACGGCAGGGGCGGCCTGATATTCAACGAAGACTGTACCGAGTTCTTTTACTCTCGTCCCGCCGAGGATATGAATATCGAGGGATTGAAGCGTTATATGGACCGCTACCTTCCCCATGGCCACCAGATACGTATTATAATGCTTAATCCCGGATCACACAACAACAACTTTGGCGCCACCAGCTCCCCGGTCATGTGGGAGGGCGTGACTTTCAATGCAGATGGCACCGCCACCGACCGCTTCGGCAAAAAGTTGGAACCTGGAGTGACGAGGATGTATCGGAATATGAAGTCATTCTGCGATAATGGCATTAATGTATACCACGTCTGGATTGACCACCTGCGCCAGCGCGGGGTTTCGCCATGGGTCTCGCTACGGATGAATGACGCCCACGACGCGATGACACCCGACGAGGAGCGCACTGACCACCGGAAAGACCCGGAGTTCCGCATTGCTGCTTACAACCCCGGAGACTGGCATGACCAGAGCTCTGACTACGAGAAGCCCGAGGTGCGGCAGCTTTTCCTGTCAATCATGGATGATTACATGGAGACTTTTGACGCCGACGGCTTCGAGATGGACTGGATGCGCTTCGGGCGCTTTTTCAAGCATGGTCGGGAGATTGTCTGCGCACCCCTGCTCACCGATATGATGCGTCATTTTCGCGCCAAGGCCGATGAGATGGCAGCTCGTCGCGGCCGCCCTGTTAAGATTGCGGTGCGGGTTCCGCCACGTCCGGATGCTGCCAGGCGTCTGGGATACGATGTCCAGGCCTGGGCCGATGAGCGGCTCTTTGACATTCTGATTCCTACCAACTTCCTCTGGTCTACCGATGCGGACTGCCCGGTTGCCGATTGGCGTCGCATCGTGGGCAGCGACGTGCTTATCGCGCCTGGAATCGAGCGTGCGGTAAATCCGTATGTCAACACCGGATTCTGCGGGGACGCCGCCATCCGTCGGGGCTTCGCCGCCGGTTGGTTCCATCGTGGAGCCGATATGGTCTATCTCTTCAATCACATGTCGATGGATCCGGATATGAATGATGGGATCATGTGCACTGTCGGCGCTCCCGCCACTGCCGAAAAAGGTGCCCGGCGTCATCCGCTGACGTTCCCGGATTTCCCCTATATTGGCACTTCACGCAGCTCTGAATTGCCTGCTGCGATTAATCCTCAGGTTACTCGCGCATTCCGCATTCCTGTCGGCAAAGCGCCGGCACCGGGCCGGCACGCCTGGGTGGTGGCCGGCTTTAACAATGCCGACGCGCCGGTGCCGCAGTGCCGGCTGAACAGCGTCTTGCTGCCGCAGGCGAAACGCCTGCCGCCATCAATGCTTGGAGATTTCATTAAGAAAGCCCTCGCCTGGAATATCCCCGACGGCATACTTCTGGATGACGAAAATGTGGTCGAAATTACCAATGACGCCGACAAGCAAATCACCGCCAATTGGATTGAAATACAAATCAGCGCGGAATAGTCCGTCGGATTCAAAAAGGAAAGAACCGATTATGTTGACACGAATTTTATCTCTTCTGGCCGTCTGCTTTACTCTCAGTGGGGCGACGGCACAAATTGCCACCGAACAGGTGGCAGGAACCAATACTACGGACGCAGATGCTATGAAGACCAAAGCAAATTACACTGTCTTTATCCCGGATCCAGGTGAATTACCCACCAGCCAGGCACAGGAGATATTTCCCGATCCGCTGGACATCAGAATCGACATTGATTTCGAGAAGACGATGCCCGCATTGCGCGCACTGCACGGCGTGACCAACTACACGCCGCTGCACGGCCCCTCGTGCTCATATCCCTATGACCTGAAGACCATGATCCGGGATCTGCATATCCCATGCAGCTATTTTCATGATGACCCATACGTCAATCCCGGTCGTAATCTTATTGA
The DNA here is from genome assembly GCA_012799725.1 of Oligosphaeraceae bacterium. Classification (GTDB taxonomy): domain Bacteria; phylum Verrucomicrobiota; class Lentisphaeria; order Oligosphaerales; family Oligosphaeraceae; genus JAAZIY01. The sequence goes on from JAAZKR010000286.1 coordinate 4,816, forward strand.
TGTAAGTCGGATATTCCCGCTCTTCCATGCGGACGAGAATGACCCCGCAAACTACATCTTTAACGAGACCGACGACTATCTGCGCACCGTCGTGGAAGACGGCGTCCGCATCATCTACCGGCTGGGCGAAACCATCGAGGTCGGTACCCATTACCGCACCCGCCCTCCCAAGGACTATGCCAAATGGACGCGCATCTGCCTGAACATCGTCCGGCATTACACCCAGGGATGGGGCAATGGTTTCCATTGGCCCATGAAGGATTGGGCGGTATGGGAGGAACCAAACAACCCGAATCTGTGGCATGGTGATTTCGAGGAGTATCTGCAGCTCTACAAGGTCTTTGCGCCTGAGTTCAAGAAGCATTTTCCCGATCTGAATGTGGGAGGTCCCCAGACCACCACAATCGGCTACCGTTTCCTCGAACAGTTCCTGAAATTCGTGCGTGACGAGAAGCTGCCGTTGGATTTTGTCAACTACACCGCATACTACCTGACGCCCGCTGAGCTGCTCTCCGAGAGCGTGAAGCGCCGTGAGATGCTGGATCAATACGGCTTCCATTCGGTGCCGCTGGGAACTAACGAATGGCACTGCAGCCCGCGCTGGTATGCATTTAGCGATCCTGTTGGTTACGGCAAAGAGCGCAGACGCTTTGGCGGTGTCGAGGGGGCGGTTTTCGCTGCCGCCGTACTCTGTGGGATGCAAGACACCCCGCTGCAACATGCATGCTTTTACTCCATACGCATACCCGGCGGATACGGGATTTTTGACGGCGATGATCGCCCGACAGCGACATACTATGTCTTCCACCGCTTCGCCAGAATCTTCACAAATTCCACGAGACGGCTGGCCACCTCCATCGCTAACGCCTCCGCCAACACCCAGTCTATCGCATCGGTTGACAAGCAAGGCAATATTGAAGTGCTATGCGGCTGCTACAGCTTGGTGCGCGGGCAGTTGAGCTTTGGCATACCTGAGGGCTATACCCCGGAGCGAGTGGAGCAGATCAACGACGACTGTCATCCGCGCTTCGCTGAGATGGATGGTGCCATGGTCGGTGTCCAGGATGGCCGTGTCACTCTTTCCAAACATGAGTGCGCCACTGCATATTACCTGAAGTTCGTGCGCAAGTGAATTGATGAAATTATCGGGGCGACAGTTCCCACATCTCCATGCTTGACGGCAGTGTTCCTGCCATCGAGCATGGTAATCAGCAAGCTTGCTATTACTGAAAGCCGACGATTTTCCGTCAGACGGAGGAGACCGTTATTGCGAATGGGAGTCTCGTAAGGCTATGCACCAAATTGTAGGAGCATAAACTGCGGACTGATTGTCCGCCCCAGTTGAAAGACTCAATCCACAGATTACACAGATTACACAGATTATACATATGCCGCAGATTTTTTAGGGCTCACTTTGAAAATGCGCTCCTAAGACAAAAAATCTGCGCCCTAAAAAATCTGCGCCAATCTGAGTAAATCTGCGGGTAAAATAAAAATCTTTCCCAGTCCTGTGCTGACTGACTCTGCCGCAACCACAGCGCGCGGATACTGGTTTTGAAGAGTGATCGTTTCAGATACAAGCATCCCAGAATTGCAAACATTCTTCAAGAAAGCATAAGTTATTGGACGGCAATAATCCAGTTTCAATGGAAAGAATTTCTATGGAGAAAAAAATGTCAACGCCCAGTGATCTCTATCCTCGTGTTCACGCCCATGTACAGGAGATGATGGAGAAGATAGCGGCGCCGGCTCAAGGAGCCATTCGCCATCCCTATCTTACCATTACGACAAGCAATTACTACAAAGGCCTGCTTTTCTGCTGGGACAACTACTTCTCGGCACTGCGATTTGCCGCAGACGGCGTTTCCTGCCATCTGCGCAATTTTCTGGACAATATGCATGAATACCAGCGCTCTGATGGCTTCATACCCAATGCTATCCTGGCAGATGGCGGCCCCGGATATTTCGAGCCTGACTTTCTCTGTCAGCCCTTTCTAGCACAAGCTGCCGCGCAGCTGCTTGAGGTCAGCGGCGATTTAGAAGCTGCCGCCAAGGACTTCGGGTGGATCCGCCGCTTCGTGGATTATTGGCTTAAGTCGCGTACCGCGCCATTCGGGCTTTGTCGATGGGATGGCCCCGCATATTACTCCGGCATTGACAATGAGATTCTGGCTTCCATCCTTCATCCATCCTCGATTATTGCACCTGACGTGAACGCATATCTCTATGCCGAATTGCGGGCGCTGGCATTCATTGCCGAACGCATCAACGAGGACAGCGCCGCCGAGGAGTTGCGGCAACGGGCGGATGAACTTCGTGAGAGTATTAACCGCCATCTGTGGAGTGACGAAATCGGCGCTTTTGGTGCCTACAATACCTCACGGGGGAGCGTGCATATCAGCTTTGGAAGCAAAAATCAACGCAAGGGGTTCGGTGCTTTTGCATACCTTAGCAGCTCCGCTCTGCCGGTGCTTTACACCGGTGCAGCCACTCAGGAGCACGGCGAGACCATGTGCCGCCAGTATGTCATTGCACCGGAGCACTTTCGCAGTCCTTTCGGCATCCGCAGCCTATCCCGCAGCAGCGAATACTGCAACTATGCCGTTTTAGGAAATCCCGGACGCTTTGACGAATACTCCCGGCAATGCAATTCCAACTGGCAGGGGCCGGTATGGATTCCGCTGGGTTGGATGGCTTTTCACGGACTGCTCAAATACGGTATGCGTGATGAGGCCGCCTCTCTCTCGCTGGACATCATGAAGTCCATCTGCAACTGCCTGGATATCATGGGGTCTCTGCCAGAAAATGTGGATGGTGACAGCGGAAAGCCGCTTTATGCCTCCCACTACGCCTCATGGAACCTCATGGGCGACTTGATGGAGCGCTATATACATTCGGGACTGGGGCACGCACCACAAATACAATTCTGATTGCAAGGCTGCCATGTTCTAAAAATCAACACAGCCATCCCATAGGATGCAAATTTTCGATGGTAAAAAAGTAGAGGATCACCCCCTAAAGTCAGCGCCTGGAAGGCGCCACTTCATCAGGGTGAACAGCATAAATCTTGCAACTGCCTGAGAATAAAGTCATTAGGACTAAACCTCGGCTTTGGCTGCTTTTTTTGGCTTGAATGACATCTGCGACGCCCTTTGAAACCACCGTGGCGTTGGGACAGTAGAAGGAACAGCCCGAAACATGGGAAAATGTCGAATCCCAGTTGAGCGGGAAAAATCGAAAAATCAAAAATGGTTTTTTGGAAAAAGAGGTTTGCCCAAGCGTGAAATCTGGCTAAATATGCCGTTTTTTACTGTCTACGGGATGGCTTGAATTTAGAATTTGCTTGCTCATGTTAACGACTACGATGGAAAAAATAGCGGCGGAGGCTCGGCTTTCCCGTTATACGGTTTCAAAAATACTGAATGGGGATATGACCGTCAAGAAGCGGAACCGTGACCTTGTGCTGTCCTTGTGTGACAAATATGGTTACGTCCCGAATCATTATGCAGTCAGCCTGGTGCGCGGCCAAAGCAACATCATTGCCATTCTTGTACCCTATATCACGGATGGTTTTTACAGCGAGATCATTGAGAGTGCAGAAAAATATGCATCTGCAAAAGGGTTTCGCACGATCTATCAGTCCTCATACAACAATGCCAAGATTGAAGCAAAGATTTTACGAGGCTTTCTGGCATTGAAGGTTTCCGCAGTGATCATGGTGCCTGTCGTAAAGAATCCGGATATCCGTCTTCACCGGCTGATCGCCTCGAATATCCCCATGATTTATCTGGATCGTACAGTAGACCCGGAAGCCAGTTCAGTGCTTAACAATAACGAGTCGAGCGCATCGGTCATGACCGAACACCTGCTCGAGAAAACCCGGAATGTGGCATTCTTTGACAGCTTTTACGGAGACCTGAATCAGACCGCCTTGGCTCGACGGAGCGGATACATTAAAGCCATGGAGCAACATGGGTGCGAAACAAGCTTTATTCCAACGGACAACAGTGCTGAACAGCAGGACAATGAGCGATACGGATATGAAAACATGAAGGCTTATCTGAAAAACAACCCTGCACCAAAGGCCTTGTTTTGTATCACGGATTCTGTTGCTCTCGGTGCCATGCGCGCCGCTGTCGAAATGGGGCTGGCGCCTGGAAAGGATATCTTGGTTGGGGGACATGACAACCTGCATTTTGCGCCATTTATCAGCCCTTCCCTGACGACTATGGAGCAGCCAAAAAGGGAATTGGCGGAAGCGTCCGTTGATATGGCAATGCAAATGATGCAAGGTGCAAAAAACAATGCACAGAAACAGGTTTATCAATCCAGATTGATCATCCGGGAATCCTCCGGCGGTATTGCAGAAAATGCCGGTTGAGAAAAATAAAATCCTGGCGCGAACTGGCTGCCTGTTCCAAATTCTTTCGGGCATTTCGTTGTTCAAAAGGAATTTCTCAGTTATTCAGGCAAAATTCTTGTGTGCCAAGGTTTGCTTCACTTGTTTTCCAAGGACAGTGGAGTATCTTATTTTGGTTCTGGAAACAACATTTCGAAAGGAAATATGGTAGAACATGATACGAGTAGCACAATGCTGGGATGATGGCGTTCTCAATGATATCCGGGTGGCTGAACTTTGCCGAAAGTATGGTGCCAAGGCGACCTTCAATCTCAATCCAGGCTTTCATTTGAAATCCAGGCGGCTCACGGAAGGGTGGGTATATCGCGAAGGCTATTGCCCGGGACGCTTAGCCTGGAACGAGGTTGCCAGTGTCTACGACGGCTTCGAAGTGGCATCGCATACGATGAACCATTGCAACGCCGGCGAGGTGGATGACCGAGTGTTTATCGAGCAGAGCGTGGGCGCCCGGAACGTACTCGAGGACCGTTTTGGCAAGCCATGTCGCGGCTTTGCATGGCCCTGCGGCCGTTATACGCCGGAGACAATGCAGCTTCTTCGGGAAGCGGGTTTCGCATATGCACGTACCACGGAGAATGTCGCTCAAGTCCTGCCGTGTGAAGATTTCATGGCGTTTCACAGCAATTGTCACTTTATGAATCCGGAGTTCTGGAATATTTTCGAGGCAGCTAAGCCCTGCGGAGTTTTTTATTTCTGGGGTCACAGCTATGAGATGATGGAAGACCCAAAACTGTGGCGAGAATACGAGGAAAAACTGCAGCGCTTCGCCGCTGATCCCGATGTCGAATGGGTGAATGTGGTCGATCTGGTCGCTGACTGACAGTGGAGTGCCTTGTGTCCGGAAAACCGAATCGGCCCCATAGTGCATCTTTCTTGGCAAGTTGTCTCTGGCATTGGTGTCATGTGTTTTCTTGAATTTTGACGACCATATATTACGTTGCTGGCAACAGCATATGTTTCGTGCAATCTAAAGAGGATAGCCATGCCGGATGAAGAAGCAGTTTTAAGAAGACGCAGGCGGGAATGCTGGCAGTTGACACCCGAAGAGCGCATGGAGCGTTTCTTCCGTTTACAGGAAGCATCGTTTGCGATGATGTCGGAAAAGGGATGGGAAAATTTTCACCGCCGGAATCGGCAGAAGCGGAGAGTATCCTTTGATGATGGAAAATGGAACAAAGTCAGCGATATTCAAATGCCTTGAAGCATATGGCGTTCCTTTTGTCGTCATTGGCGGGCATGCAGTGAATTATCACGGCTTTATCCGCGCAACCGAAGACGTGGATATCGTCTTTCTGAGAACGCCGGCTTCAGAAAAAAAGTTGTTCCGGGCACTTCAGGAAATCCATGCCAGCTGGATCAGCAATGAAGTTGATCCAGATACCGGATACGAAAAGGAAATACCGGTAAGCCTGGAGTTTCTGGAGAGCAACCATCTGATGATGCTGAGCACGGATTGGGGCTACCTGGATATTTTTGACTTTATTCCAGGTTTTCCGGAAATGCCGACTGAAGAATTGTTCAATACGGCGGAAAATTACCGGGGGACGAAAATTGTCAGCCTGGAATGGTTAAAAAAGATCAAGAGTGCCTCTGGCCGACCAAGGGACCTTGAAGACCTGAAAAATCTATTGTAAAAAAGGGGGGCAGGGCTGTAGTGCGTAGAAGATAACCATCTTCTGTTCACCCTGTGCCTGTGTTATACAGAAGTCTATAGATGATGATAAAGCCGGTTCTAACATTCAGAACCGGCAAAATATTTATTCAGCTGCTAACGCTTTAACCTAAAAAAAGCAGTTGACTTTTCCTCTTGACCAATAATCAGAGCTTCGTCCGATGCGGACAGAGGCCAAAAGGCGCCTGAGCCCTGATAAGAGCTGCACCATGCAGCGCCTGGGAGGCGCCACTCCATGATGAATTTGCCGTATCGGCCAGCGAGGAAGCCGAGTGAGGCCACCTCGAAAGAGATTGTATGACAACGATTAAAGAAAAGTTGCCGGCAAAATCATTCACAACAAGAAGAAATCGAGCAATAGCCGCACGGAAAACACCCTGCCGCCAACAGGGTGAACAGCATAAATCTTGCAACTGTCTGAGAATAAAGTCATTAGAACTAAACCTCAGCCTTGGCTGCTTTTTTAGGTTCAAATATTTCGCCGTCCGTGCCGGGAAACTATGCCCTGGCGTTGACCCAATACGGGAATAGATTTTCGGTTGCAAAACCGCCAAAATTTCCGGCTATCAGGCTATGCAGACGGTTCGGAGCTTCCTCGAAAACGCCTTGCTCGAAGACCCGAACGCCCCCGGCGATGACCGTCCTCGCTGCCCGTCGCATGGGATCGACGATCGCCACATCGGCGTCGGCACCCGGCGCAAGATGCCCCTTGCTTGCCTCCAGCCCCAGCATTCGTGCCGGAGCCCAGCAGCTTTTTTCGACCAGCTCTGCCAAAGTAAAAATCCCCGCTTCGACCAGCGCCAGCCCCCGTTCCAGCGTGTAATTGCGGGGGATCACGCCGCCGTCAGTCGCCAGCGCGGTGATGACAAATTCGCCGTCCGCCCGCCGTGCCGAAGCCAGCGCCGCCGCCATCCCGACGTGCTGGAAAGGGAACGCCACCGTCACCCTGGCGTGGTTTGCTTCATAGCGTTCGAGTCCCTCCTTGGCGGAATAGAAGACGAAACAACCGTCCCGCGGGCCGCTGACCAGCACTTTACCGTCGGCAATGGCACGACCGAGCCCCGCATAATCGGCAGAATATCCGAGCCGCCGAATTGCGGAGGCCAGAAAAAGACTGCCAGGCTTGTCTTCGGCGTTCATTGAAGCACCGACGCAGGAGTATGGACTCAAGTGCGATTCGCTGACGATTCGCGGATGCGCCCGCAATGCCCGCGCCGCTGCCGCTGCCTCACTCAAAACGTCACCGTCCATTATAGCCCCGGTACAGTAGCTGTTGATGTGCGGCATATGCAGAGGGTTGTTACCGGCGAGTTCGCAAAGCTCGAGCATACCGCTTAAATCATCGGGCGTGGTGGTCGAACCAGCATGAACTGTGATCGGATACCCCAGCTCCGCCGCTACCGCAATCGCCCGGGCGGTGGCCTCCGGCGTAAGCGGTATGTGCCCGCCGATGATCTTGATGCCGAATGCGCCTCGAGCCATGCCGGATTGCATCGCCGTGCGCAATTCATCGTCATCAGGCGAAGTGGAAGAAATATTGCGTCCCGGCATTAGGCAGTAGAGAAAGAGCGCATTCAGCCCGATGGGGCGTCGCGCCAGCGCAGCCGGAACCTGTGGATTGGACAGACAGGCGTCTAGCGCAGTTGTCACCCCGGCGGCAATAAGCATATTGTAGCCGGCGACGTCTTCTTGCAGATAGTGCGTATGCGTATCGACCAGCCCTGGCAGAACCAGCATCGCCTTGGCATCGATTTCCCTTGTGCCCGGCGTTACAGGCAGAGAACCGCAGGGACCGAGTGCCTCGATCTTGCCGCCGTCCAGTCGCAGGTCACATACTGCGTCCACATGGTTCGCAGGATCAATGACCCTGCCGTTGCGGACGAGGATGGGTTGGAACGTCTTTTGCATGAAAGTCTCCTCCTCTGGTATTATTGAAAGATTTCGCGGGCGCAGCCGATGGCGCGTTTGGCGCCTTCGACCATGCAGCCCCAGTCGGAGGTGACCGCAGCCCAGTTCAGTCCGCGTTTTTTCCAGAGTGCGAGATTTTCTGCCGAAGCGAACGTGCCGGTTCCCAGATATTTTCCTGCCGCCTTGATCTTGGCGGCGACCTCGTCGATAATGGCGGCGATTTCGGGTCGGAAAGGCTCGTTCACATGACCCATCGAACCGGAAAAGTCCGACGGCCCGATGCAAACGCTCTCCAATTCGTCGATGGCGAGGATTTCGTCAATGTGCCGATAGGCGTCGATGTGCTCGAACTGCACGATCACCATCGGGTCGCACTTGGCCATTTCCATGTACTCCCCAAAAGGCATTTCTCCGAAACGCATGCCGCGCCGGGGGCCGCAGCCGCGAATGCCCGCCGGGGGATAACGGCATGCCGCAATCGCCTCGCAAACCCCCTTGGCGCTGTTGACCATCGGCACGATGATCGCCGCCGGCGCCAGATCAACGATGGGTTTGATGAGCCAATGCTGGTTCCACGCCACCCGGACGACCGGCGCGGCACCGCTGGCGCGGAGCGCCACAATGTGCGCCAGCGCGGTCTCGATATTGATGGGGGCGTGCTCCATGTCGATCCAGGTGAAATCGAAGCCGACTTCCCCGGCCAGTTCACTGACCGTCGGATCGTTGAGGTTGATGGTAGTCCCGACACAGAATCGGCCAGCGGCAAGTTTGGCTCGAAAGGCCGAAAGATTGTTCATGCTCATAATGCGGTTGATTCCTTGATTTTTCCTCCGCCAATGACAGGAAAGCTGCATTTCTTTAAAATTAAAAGCAATGCCGCGAATCGTCTCTGCAAGGCGTTGAAATAACAGTTTCCAGTCAGTTAATTCAAAAAACGGAATCGGAAGAGCCGCTTGCCGAGTACCCGATTATAAGATAACCCCTCCTTCAGAGAAATGTGAATCGCCAAACGAAAAAAGATTGCTTTTAGTCTGCTTTGTCGTTGAAACGGCTCGGTGGGGTGTGATAGTGGGCACGGAAAACATTAGCGAAGTAGTATTGATTGCGAAAGCCGCACATGCTCGCTACGTTTTTAATTAAGTAGCGGCGGGTCTGAAGCATGGCGACCGCTTGTTCGAGCCGGAAGCGGATCAGGAAGCCGCGCAACGTCTCCCCGGTAGCCCGGCGGAAGATGCCGGAAAGATAATTGGCGTTGAGACGGAGCATGGCGGCGATGCTCCCCACCGAGAGTTCCGGATCACTGTATTGCAGACGGATGATGTTCTTGACCTGCTCCACCGGATCGTTGCTGGAAATGGCGCGCCGTCCGGCATATTCGAGCGCCAGCGCCACGGCAGAGCAGATCGTGTACAGGAGGTTGTTGAGGTGAAGCTTGGGCAAGGCGCTGTCTGAAAGTGAATTGCTGTAAAATTCGAGGTAGCGGTTGAACGCATCAAGTTCAACGGCGAGCTTCTGCATGTTCGCACTGTCGATTTTCACCGCCTGGGTCACGTTCTGAAAATTGCAGAACACTGCTTCCGTTTCCAGCCACAAAGAGGCGCAGTGGCGGAGTTTTTCTTCCGAAATCCGGTCGTGAAGCACATAACTCGGGAAGATGACCGCCCGCTGGGGAATCAGCGCCCCTGCGTTATTCTGCAAGATGAAGCGCAGTTCGGGGCAGTGGTGAAAATGGGTGCTTCGCCCCAGTGCACCGTTGGCGGCGTCCTGTGCGATGCATTCGATTGGGAACTGCCGTCCTGCGGCAGCGGTGAGAATGTTGATTAGTTCCTGATAATTGTCCTGCATAGAAATAATCCCGAAAAAGAAGGGTATTTGTCCCAATGATTCAGAAACCCATGGATATTGGTTAAGATAATGGTATAATAAAATTACGCTATTCGCATTGGGCAGGGTGCAGGGCAATACTCTTTACTTACACGCTTTGTAACTACACATCAGCTGCGTAAAGCCGACCTTGGCGTCTTGGCGGTTCAATGACGAGGAACCAACCGCCAAAGACGCCAAGAACGCCAAGCAATCGGAGGAAACAACAAACCAGACCGTGAATCCGCGTGCCATCCTACCCGCCAAAGCAGCAACTCTATATAAAATTTTCGTACTACTGTCACTCGATTTCTTGTTTTTTAGGAAAGATTTTTACTTTATCC
>JAAZKR010000287.1 GCA_012799725.1 Oligosphaeraceae bacterium
AGTATTACAGCACAACCTCTTAAATAGAGCCGCCGCTCGATGCCTTGTCCTGAAAATCTGCGGATAAAATGCTGCTTGAATACTTTGGGACGGGGTTAGCTAATTTTGGGAACCGTGCTCTGCAATCTATGGGACGGCTGTGTACCCGGTTCTCAACTTTAGCGTATTCCTTGGCGTTAACTGCACGCCAAGTCACCCTCTTGAGCAGATCAGTAAACAAAACTTGATACGCAAACAGCAAGCCCCCTGCCTTGGCAACTGTGCTTAATAAATAAAGAGCATTTCCCTGTATTTGGGCAGCGGCCAGAGGCGGTCGTCTATGCGGTATTCCAGTGCATCCACCACCTTACGCAGCTCTTGCAATGCCTCGATAATATCCTCGTGCAGACCCTGCAGAGCATTGGCTAAAGCATCGCATTTGTCGTAGAGCTGATCCAGACCGCGCCCCAATTCTTCGGTGCTGCGCCGCAATCCGGAGACACCGGCGCTGAGGCTGTCCTGGCTGGCTAGTTTCAGGGCGTTAGCCAACCGGCTGTATTCGTCAGCCACAACAGGAATCAGCATGCTTCTGGCGATTTCCAGCCCTATCTCGCCCTCAATGCGTATCTTGCGATGGTATTCTTCCATCGAGACCTCAAATCTGGATTTGAGCTCTGCTGCCGAATAGACGCCATACTTGATAAAGACTTGCTGCTTAGCCGGATCCTTCATAGTACGTATGACTGACATGGTGTTAGGCAGGCTGGGCAAACCGCGCTTTTCTGCTTCCTCACGCCAAGCAGCAGAGTAGTTGTCTCCATTAAAAATAACCCTTTTGTGCTGTCTCATAAGATCACGCAAGATCATTTGCAAGGAATGGTTAAAGCCTGCTTTGCCGACTTTTTCCAGCTTCGCGCTGATATGATCCAAGGACTCAGCCACAATAGTATTGAATATGACATTGACGCCGGAGCTGGATTGACTTGCTCCAGGAAAACGCAACTCGAATTTATTGCCGGTAAAGGCCAAGGGGCTAGTACGATTACGATCAGTAGCATCTTTTGGCAAAGGCGGCAATATGTCAACACCTATTTGCATTTTGCCAAGTTTCTGCTGCTTGCCGTCGTTGCCTGAACCGAGCTGTTCGAGTATTTCGCTTAGCTGTTCACCAAGGAAGATAGAAATCAAGGCCGGTGGTGCTTCATTCGCACCCAGACGCAGATCATTGCCGGCGCCGGCGCTGGCGGCACGCAAAAGATCGGCATGCAGGTCAACTGCGCGAATAACAGCGCACAAAACGCTAAGGAAGATGGCATTTTGCTGCGGGTCCTTGCCGGGCTCAAGCAGATTGCAACCAGCATAACTCAACGACCAGTTGTTGTGCTTGCCAGAACCATTAACTCCGGCAAAGGGCTTTTCATGCAGCAGGCAAACCAGAGAATTACGATCGGCAACCTGCCGCAACACCTCCATGATCAGCATGTTATGATCTATGGCTAAGTTGAGTTCCTCATGCATGGGCGCCAGCTCAAACTGTGCCGGCGCCACCTCGTTGTGACGTGTACGCGCCGGAATACCCAGACGCCAAAGTTCAGTCTCTACCTCGGTCATGAAACGTAGTATGCGCGGCTTGATAGCACCGAAGTAAT
>JAAZKR010000288.1 GCA_012799725.1 Oligosphaeraceae bacterium
AGCGGATGGAAAACCGCATCCCAATATACTGCTGCTAAATTGAAGTAATCCTTTTCATGACAGCTGCAAATAGGGTAAACCGTGCAGTCGGCGAAAGTAAGCGCATTGAGAAAAGTCGCCAGACTGGATTTAGCCAATTCAATAAACGGATCTTTGAGCGGATACTTGTGCGAGCCGCCAAGTACCACGTGTTCAACTATATGCGCTGCACCGCTGTTATCGCCGGGCGGTGTATGCAGCAAAATAGCGAAGAGGTTCTCGCGATCCTGATTGTCAAAACAGAAGAGCTCCAGTCCGCAATCATGTCTGTAAAGCCGGGCTTCCGCTTGCAGTGCAGGCAGAGCCTGCTGTTCTAAAAGATGAAAAGACATACGCGAAACAGGGCGGTTTTGTAAACCTGGATGGACGTAATGGGCAAAAGGGGTAATAGCTGTTAGCATCTGAGACACTAAAAAGCCGATAGCGAAACAAGGTGTCGCTATCGGCTAAGGAATCGTCAAATCCGAGAAACAATCCTCAGGCTTCGGCCTCGGTCGAAGACTCAGCAGCAGTCTCAGCTTCTTCTTCTCTAGCTTCTGCCGTCTCGACAGCTTCTTCTTCAGCTTCTGCCGTCTCGGCAGCTTCTTCTTCGGCTTCCGCCGTCTCGACAGCTTCTTCTTCGGCTTCTGCCGTCTCGGCAGCTTCTTCTTCTTCAGCTTCTGCCGTCTCGGCAGCTTCTTCTTCAGCTTCTGCCGTCTCGGCAGCTTCTTCTTCGGCTTCTGCCGTCTCGGCAGCTTCTTCTTCTTCGGCTTCTGCCGTCTCGGCAGCTTCTTCTTCAGCTTCTGCCGTCTCGACAGCTTCTTCTTCAGCTACTTCGACGGTATCGCCATCGATCTTGGCATCTGCTGTTTTGGCTTCATCTACAGTTTTTTGGCGAGCGGCGACGATCTCATCGTTCTCGACAAACTCGATGATTGCCATTTCAGCGCCGTCACCGATTCTTGGTCCCAGCTTATATATGCGGGTATATCCGCCGGTACGGTTACGGAAGCCGGGTGCAATTTCGTCAAACAGGATTCGCACCGTAGCGGGTTGGCGCAGTTTGGCAATGGCTTGCTTGCGGGCGTGTAAAGTGCCTTCTTTGCCCAGTGTCACCATCTGATCTGCCAGGATACGCACGCGTTTAGCTTTGACGATGGTGGTAGTGATGCGGCCATGCTGTATCAAGCTGCACACCGAATTAGCCAGCAGAGAACGTACATGGGCTGACTTACGACCTATTTTGAAGGTTAACTTGCGGTGTCTCATCGGAATTATTCCTCGTTATTCGGTTGTAGCTGTTGAGCAACCTGGCGCAACAGCTCTTCTTTTACATTTTCACCCAAGGTCATTTCCAAGGAAAGCCCATACTCTTCGAGCTTTTCGTTGATCTCTTGCAGAGATTTTTTGCCAAAGTTGCGGAACTTAAGCATCTGCGTTTCGCTCTTTTCGACCAAGTCAGCCAAAAAGTTGATATTGGCCTGTCTCAGGCAATTGACTGCTCGTACTGACACCTCCAAGTCGTTGACGCTGACGCACAGCTTCCGTACCAGTTCGCGTTCTTCGTCGCTAAGTCCTGCAGTGGTGGGTGCAAGCATAGCTGCAAGTCCACCGTTGGTGAAGACCTGCAAGTGGCCGCGCAGTATCTGGGCTGCCTGTGTCAGTGCCTTGCGCGGGTCTATGCGCCCATCAGTCCAGATCTCGAGCTCGAGACGGTCAAAGTCAGTGTGTTGACCAACTCGGCAAGCTTGCACGTCATAGCGCACACGCTCAATCGGGCTGAAGTGGCTGTCAATAGGAATGGTATCAACCGGCTGATCATCATGTTTGTTGTCTTCAGAAAATATGTATCCACGCCCTTTGCGCAGTTCCAATTCCATGCGTAGCGGCTGATTTGAGTCCAAAGTACAAATATGCAGTTCCGGATTCAATACCCGGGTGAGGCCATCCTCAACTATGTTTGCGCCGGTGACCGGACCGGCCTGATCAGCATAAAGTTCAATACGGCGTGGAAAGCTGCCTTCGCCACTAAGCTTTAGCTGCTTAATGTTAAGGATGATCTCCATAACATCTTCCATGACGCCGGGAATAAAGCTGAATTCGTGTGCCACGCCGTCGATCTTCACGCTGGCAACCGCAATTCCTTCGATGGAGGAAAGCAAAACGCGGCGCAATGCGTTGCCAATGGTCAGTCCAAAACCTTTTTCCCAAGGCTCCGCCACAAACTTGGCATATTTGGCGGTGGCACTTGACTCTTCTACGATAACCGACTGCGGAAGTTCAAAATTTTCGAGGCCTGCCATATGCTATCTCCTTGCTGGTGAAAATAAAAAACAATACTGCTGCGTACACGCTCATAGGCGCGAGCAGGGCGGATCAGACTCTGCGGCGCTTAGGCGGGCGGCAGCCGTTGTGCGGCAATGGCGTAACATCGCGCAGAGTGGTGATCTCCAGGCCGGCAGCAGCTATGCCTCTGACCGCGGACTCCCTGCCGTTGCCCGAGCCTTTCACCTGTACCTCGACCTCGCGCAGCCCATAGGTGCCGATTGCCTTTTTAGCGGCGTCACCGGCGATCATCTGCGCCACATAGGCTGTGCTTTTGCGCGAGCCTTTGAAGCCCAGCTTGCCGCCGGTGCTCCAGGCGATGACATTGCCCTGTTGGTCGGTGATGACCACGCGAGTATTATTGTAGGTGGAATTTATATGTACCACGCCGCTAGCCACTTGGCGACCGCGTACGCGGCGGCGCGGCTCAGCCGCAGTGCTGACACTTTCCACCGGCTGTTGCTCAAGAACATCAGTTTTTTCGTCTGCCATTTTCTATGCTCCAAACACCTTGTTATGATTAAACATCTCCGGACTCAATCGAAGGCACCTTTTTGCGCGCTACTTACTTGCCGGCCTGCTTACGTGCCGACTTGTCGCGTATAGCTCCGATGGTTTTCTTGCTGCCCTTGCGCGTGCGGGCATTGGTCCTAGTGCGCTGTCCACGCACGGGCAGATTGCGGCGATGTCTTAGCCCTCTGTAGGAGCCGATGGCAATGAGGCGGCGGATGTTTTGCGCCATTTGGCGGCGCAGGTCGCCTTCGACGAGAAAGCTTTCCTGTAATATCTGCAGGATAGCGGCGATATTGCTTTCGCTAAGATCACCGGCTTTCAGCATGGGGTCAATTTGAGCTCTACGGCAAATTTCATTGGCCACGCTTGGGCCTATGCCGTAAATATAGGTCAAAGAGACATTGACATGCTTGTTGTTCGGAATATCCACACCAAGAATTCTAGGCATCTTGCTACTTCCCGAGTTTAATTCTGAATTGATTGTATACTATACCAAAAATTGTACTGCTGGCAGTTAGCCTTGACGCTGCTTATGCCGCGTATTTTTGCAGATTACACGCACCACACCGGCGCGTTTGATGACGCGGCAATTGATGCAGATTTTTTTTACTGAGGCTCTGACTTTCATGGTTGACCTTCTTTCTCGACATTCCGGCTCGAATGCATAAACTGCCACGGGCTAATCACTTCGAAGCCGCCGCAAACATGCCAGGCCCTCAAAACATGGATGCCCGGTATTGATTTTTGCCACAAATATAGTTCTGGAGGAAAGAATCAAATATAACTTCTTTATGGATTATTGCAAGTCGGAAAGCGAAAATCACATTCAACTTGCGCTTGTAAGCATCTTGCAAAATTGAATTCCGCCTTTTTTTTGCAGGCGATTAAAGGTTGAGATGCTGTGGGCAGCGGCGGGGGAGGATTTTGTCTTTAGCTTCTGTTGCGCGGAGTTCCGATTGCCATTTTACCTTTTTCTGTAGGTGATGCGTCCCTTGGTCAGGTCGTATGGGGACATTTCTACAGTAACCTGGTCTCCTGGCAGGATGCGAATGAAATGCAATCTCATTTTGCCGCTGATATGGGCGATGATCTCATGCCCGTTTTCCAGTGTTACCAGAAATTGCGTGTTGGGCAACAGTTCTTTTACAGTACCTTCAATTTTTATACAGTCTTTGGCCATCTAGTAAGTATCTCCGGCTGGTTTTCGGTTATTAGTATTTGATGTTCGAAATGTGCTGAGAGTGAAGCGTCCATGCTACGCACCGTCCAGTGGTCTTGTCGGTCGAAGACGACTCGGTGTGTGCCCATGTTTACCATCGGTTCGATGCAGATGATCATGCCAGGTTGCAGGATCGGGGAAGCCCCTGGTGTTTTGAAATTAGGCACTTCGGGCGGCTCATGCATTTTTCTGCCGCATCCATGGCCTACCAGTTCTCTGACCACATGCATGCCGGCTTTTTCAACTACTTTCTGCACCGCTGCGCCTATGTCCCGCACATATTTTCTCGGTGTGGCTGCGGCGATGCCGGCATAGAGCGACTCTTCCGTAGTCTGCAACAGTTTGGCTGCTGCGCCTGTGGCTTTTCTGCCAACGCAGATGGTACGGGCGTTATCGCCGATGTAGCCGTCCAGCGCAACGCCTACATCTATGCTGAGCAGGTCGCCGAGCATGATGATGCGATCTTTTCGGCCAATGCCGTGTACGACTTCTTCATTGATGGAGATGCAGATTTGGCCGGGGAAGCCGTTATAGCCGTAGAAGGCACTTTTACCGCCAGTTTCCTGAATGAATGAGATTGCCAACTGATCGAGTTGCCAAGTGCTCATGCCGGGGTTAGCTGCAATGCAAAGCCTATCCAAGACTTGTGCCGAGGCCTGAGCGGCAGCTCGCACCTTGCTGATTTCGGGCTCCCGATAAATGATGATTTTGCTTTGACGCGACATTAGTTCAAGCTAAACCTTGCTTCTAGCTCTGCAGCTACGGTTGATTTTACCGGCGTTGCACAACGTTTCCTCCAAACGCCGGTAGTTTTCTTCGACCCCCGTATCTTCACTATAGGCGGTTACCAACAGCTGGCGTTGCCGGTAGTATTCGATAAGCGGAGCGGTTTGTTCTTCGTAAACTTGCAGTCTTTTCTTAGCGGTCTCCTCAGAGTCATCGCTACGCTGGTAGAGCGTGCTGCCGCAACGGTCACAAATTCCTTTCTGGGCAGGTGCTTTAGTCTGCACGTTAAAGATTGCGCCGCATTCTTTATTGCTGCATACTCGCCTGGCAGTTAGTCGGGTGATAAGCAGTTGTCGGTCAGCATCTATCAAGACTGCTGCAGCCAGGTCGCGCTTGTTATCTTCAAGTACTTTCTGCAGGTAGTCAGCTTGTGCCAGGGTGCGTGGGAAGCCGTCCAACAGGCAACCCCGTTGCAAGACGTCCGGTTGCGAGAGTCTTTTTGCAATCATGGCGTCGACGAGTTCATCAGAAACCAGTCCGCCGCTTGTCAGACAACCGAGTTGTTTACCCAATTCTGAACCGGAGGCTGCCTCATCGCGTAACAATTGCCCGGTTGAAATGTGTACCAGACCCATATTCTGGCTGAAAAGCTCGCCCAATGTGCCTTTGCCTACACCGGGAGGGCCAAGAAAAACATAGTTCGACATCAAACTGCCTTTCGTATGAAGCCATGCAGAAATTATACCTGGTAAGTGAGCCTAATAATCTAATGCATATTGGCGAAATTTCAAAAAAGAAGTCGTGGGTCTGTAATTGGCAATAATTTCGGACGAGTTTTATTTTCCATGTGTGCGGTCTCCAATTGTAGATAGCAGGCTTCCGTAGATAGCAGGCTTCCGTAGATAGCAGGCTTCCGGATAGGGTATGTGAGGTATGGCGCAAATATGCGCCATCACAGAACTGGCGCCATCACAGAACTGGCGCCATCGCAGGGCTGGCGCCATCGCAGAATAGGAACTGCCATAGAACGCTAAAGCGCCTGTTTCCTGTTCGGTCTGTCCATATCCTTAAAACCTGCACAATCTACGGATAAAAAGCGCCGGGAATATTTTAGAGTGGACGTTCAGGCTTATTTATTGTTCAGCATCTTTTTCAGGAACTGTCCGGTGTATGAATTTTTAGTTTTGGCAATTTTTTCCGGTGTGCCTTGCGCGACGAGTTTGCCGCCCTGGTCGCCACC
This sequence comes from Oligosphaeraceae bacterium, assembly GCA_012799725.1. Lineage (GTDB taxonomy): Bacteria > Verrucomicrobiota > Lentisphaeria > Oligosphaerales > Oligosphaeraceae > JAAZIY01. The sequence goes on from JAAZKR010000288.1 coordinate 6,042, forward strand.
TTCCGGCCCCAGGTCTATGATATAGTCTGCGGTTTTGATGACATCGAGGTTATGCTCGATTACCAGTATGGTATTGCCTTGGTCACGCAGTGAGAAGAGCACTTGCAGCAGTTGTTCTATGTCAGAGGAATGCAATCCGGTGGTTGGTTCATCTAGTACGTACAGGGTGTGTCCTTGAGCACGTCGGCTTAATTCGCTGGCCAGTTTGACGCGCTGTGCTTCACCTCCTGACAGGGTGGTGGCCGGCTGTCCCAGCTGGATGTAGCCCAGGCCGACGGACTGCAAAGTCTCCAGCTTGCGTTTCAGGCCGGGCATGGCAGAGAAGACTTCGACGGCCTCGTTGACTGTCATAGCCAAAACCTCAGAAATGTTGCGACCCTTGAAGCGCACCGCCAAAGTCTCGCTATTGTAGCGTTGACCGGCGCAGAGTTCGCATTTGACGTATGCGTCAGGCAAAAACTGCATCTCGATCTTTTTAATGCCGTCGCCTTTGCAGCTCTCGCAACGTCCACCTTTTACATTGAAGCTGAAGCGCCCAGGTTTATAGCCGCGTATCTTGGCATCATTAGTCTTGGCGAATATTTGCCTGACCTGGTCGAAAAGGCCGGTATAGGTGGCCGGATTGGAGCGCGGCGTACGCCCTATGGGGCTTTGGTCTATGATGATCATCTTATCGATGTGTTCCAGGCCTTCGATGCGGCTATATTTGCCGGGTTCCTCGGTTTTCAATTTAAGGTGTTTTTTCAGCGCTCGGCAGAGGATGTTGTTGACCAAGGTGCTTTTGCCAGAACCAGAGACGCCGGTGACGCAAGTGAAGGTGCCCAGAGGTATCTTAACGTTGAGCTTGCACAGGTTGTTCGCCTCTGCACCACGAATATGCAACTCTTTGCCATTGCCAGACAGTCGTTGCGTTGGTACGGGTATTTTTCTGGCTCCGGAAAGGAATTGTCCGGTCACCGAGGTTTTGCACTTGAGGATGTCTCGGCTGGAGCCGGCAAAGATAAGCTCTCCGCCCTGTCTTCCTGCTTTTGGCCCCAGGTCAATGAGATAGTCTGCTGCACGCATGGTATCCAGGTCGTGTTCGACGACGATGACAGTATTGCCCAGATCGCGCAGTCTGCGCAGCGTAGCCAGCAGCTTCTCGTTGTCACGCTGGTGCAGTCCTATGCTGGGTTCGTCCAGGATATAGAGTACGCCTACCAGGCCGCTGCCTACTTGGCTGGCCAGGCGTATACGCTGTGATTCACCGCCTGAAAGGGTGCCGCTCTCGCGTTTTAGGGTCAGGTAATTGAGTCCTACTGAGCGCAGGAAACCTAACCTGGCACTGATCTCCCGGCGTAAGTCCTTGGCCAATTCGGCTTTCTGGGGAGTGAGTTCCAGATTCTCGATAAAATCCCAGGCCTGGTCTATATTGAGACTGCAAAAATCATCGATGCTCTTTCCTTGTATGGTGACCGCCAGGAATTCCGGTTTCAGGCGCTTGCCTTCACAGTCCGGACAAATTTCGTGGCTCATATGCTCTTGCAGCCTTTTTTGCAGGTCTTCATTGTCTGTCTCGCGGTGTCGGCGCAGCAGATTCGGTATGATTCCTTCGAATGGCTTGCGCCAAGGCATAAGCTTGCCACGTCGCCAAGTATCGAAGTTGATGATCTCGTTGCCGCTGCCGTAAAGCAGCACCTGCTGGATTTTTTCGGGCAGGTTTTTCCAGGGTGTGCTCAGGCTGAATCCGTAATGCTCGGCCAGACAGCGCAGGTAATGGTTGTAAAGGATAATAAGGCGGCGCATGCCTCGACGCCAAAGCGGAATGGCGCCATTTTTGATGGAGAGCTCAGGGTTAGGAATCACAGCCTCAGGTGTGAAGATGAGCCGTTTCCCCAGACCATCACAGGTAGGACACGCGCCATAGGGATTGTTGAAGGAGAAATTACGCGGCAGCAGCTTGCCGAAACTCAGGTTGCAGTCCGGACAGGCGAGGTGTTCGCTGAGCGTTTCCTCCGCCCAGCCATCCTTGCTGTCCGGGTCTTCCCTGAGCAAAATTAATATGCCCTGACCCTTTTTCAGTGACAATTCGACGGAGTCATGCAGGCGGCTTTTCTCCACTTGCCCGATGACCAAACGGTCTACTACCGCTTCGATGTGATGGCGTAGATTTTTATTAAGCTCTATGGGGTCGTCCAGCGAAAGAATTTTGCCATTTATTCTGGCACGTACAAAGCCGTCTTTGCGTATATCCTCAATAATATCCTTGTGCTCGCCTTTGCGTCCACGCACATATGGTGCCAGGAGCATAAGTCTGCTGCCCGGTTCATATGCGGCGATTTGCCGGCTGATATCCTCGGCACTTTGACTGCGGATTTCGCGATTACAGCGCGGGCAGTGGGGGAGTCCACAATGTGCGTAGAGCAGGCGCAAATAGTCATAAATTTCGGTGCTGGTAGCCACGATAGAGCGCGGCGAGGCACCTGCGCTACGCTGTTCTATGGCGATGGCCGGAGAGAGCCCCTCGATGTGGTCTACTTCCGGCTTGGCCATGCGGTCCAAGAATTGTCTGGCATAGGCTGACAGGCTTTCGACATAACGTCTTTGCCCCTCAGCATAAAGCGTATCAAAGGCCAAGGACGACTTGCCCGAGCCGCTGGGCCCGGTGATGACTACCAGGGAATTGCGCGGAATGCGCAAGTCCAGGTGCTTGAGATTGTGCTGGCTGGCGCCGTGTATGATAATATCGCTCATGGTATCGTATAGCTAAGCAGATAGCTGTTTGCGTGAAAAAAGGCAAGTATATAAAATAATTTGTCGGGCATAACTTACAAGTTTTTCCCGTGTTCAGTTTGGGGCGTTAAATCAGATAAAAATGTACAAAAAAGGTTGATCTTGGGCACCAGGTGCGTCAAAATGTCGCAGCCGGCTCGGTTTTTCTTATAAATGCCCTGGAATTCTGGCATGCTTTCTGCTAACTATAAAGTTGATTATAATCCGTCTGTTTTTTTTTACTTTGATCTTTTACGTTCACAGTCTGATGTGATGGCTGTGATTTAATTTTCAGGAGGTATTTCATGAATTACGATAAATTTACCGAATTAAGCCGTGATTGTCTAGGTGCCGCTCAGCAAATTGCGGCTCGTATGGGGCATCAGGAGCTGGTGGGTTTGCATTTGTTGGCGGCCATGTTGCGTCAGAGTTCCGGGCTTGGCACGATCATTTTGGAGCGTGCTGGCTTGTCTCTGAAGTCCTTGTCGCAAGAAGTAGACCGTGCTTTGGGTTCCTTGGTGCGCGTGAGTGGAGCTGCTGCTCAAGTCTACATGGGCAGTGAGGGCAACAAGGTCTTGCAGCGAGCCCAGGAGTTGGCCGACTCCATGCGTGACGACTACATCAGCGTGGAGCATTTGCTGGCCGGCATTCTGGAGCAGGGCGGCAAGGCTGGCGAAATATTGCGCCGTCATGGACTTAGCTTTGAAAAACTGCTTGAGACCATGAAACAGGTACGTGGCAATCAGCGCGTCAGCAGCCCGAATGCCGAGGATAATTTCCAGTCTTTGGAGAAGTATGGCAAGGACTTGACTGCCATGGCCAGCCAAAACAAGTTGGATCCGGTCATAGGCAGGGATGAAGAGATACGGCGCATTATCCAAATACTCTCAAGACGCACGAAAAACAATCCGGTGCTGATTGGTGAGCCTGGCGTGGGCAAGACCGCCATTGTCGAGGGACTGGCTCTGCGTATTATACAGGGAGACGTGCCTGAAGGGCTCAAGGATAGGCGGTTGATAGCCTTGGATATGGGTGCGCTTATCGCCGGTGCCAAATATCGCGGCGAATTTGAAGAGCGTCTCAAAACCGTGCTGAAAGAGGTGACTAGCGCGGAAGGCGAGATTATCCTGTTCATTGATGAATTGCATACTGTGGTTGGTGCCGGTGCGGCTGAAGGTGCCATGGATGCGGGTAACTTGCTTAAGCCCATGCTGGCCCGCGGAGAGCTGCATTGCATTGGCGCCACTACCTTGGATGAATATCGCAAGCACATAGAGAAAGACGCTGCTCTGGAAAGGAGGTTTCAGACCGTGTTGGTCAGCGAACCCAATGTGGAGGATACCGTCTCCATCTTGCGTGGCTTGCGCGAACGTTATGAGATACATCATGGCGTGAGCATCAGGGACGGTGCACTGGTCAGTGCAGCGGTGCTTTCCGATCGCTATGTTTCCGACCGCTTTTTGCCCGACAAGGCCATAGACTTGGTCGATGAGGCCGCAGCCAAATTGCGTACTGAGATCGACAGCCGTCCGGTGGAGCTTGACGAGGTGATACGTCGGCAAATGCAATTGGAAATAGAGCTTGCCGGGTTGCGTAAGGAGAAGGACAGCGCCTCCAAGGAACGGGCTGAACGCTTGGAAAAGGAGTTGCAGCAAGTCAAGGAGAGCTGTGAGGCCTTGCAGGAGCGTTGGGAAAGCGAGAAGCAGGCCATAGGGAAAATCCGTCAGCTTAAGGAGGCCCTGGAGCTGGCGCGTACGCAGTTGGCTAGGGCGCAGCGCGAATACGATCTCAACCGTGCGGCGGAGCTGGATAACGGCGTTATCCCAGGCCTGGAAAAACAGATACGTGAAGCAGAAGCGCAGATGAAGCAAAACAGCGCTGAGAGGCTGCTTAAGGAAGAAGTGGACGAGGAGGATATCGCTGAGGTGGTGAGCCGTTGGACGCACATACCGGTGAGTAAACTCGTGCAGGGTGAACGTGAAAGGCTCTTGCAAATGCCCGATGAGCTGCATAGGCGAGTCGTGGGTCAGGACAAGGCGGTGGATGCGGTCTCCGAGGCTATTTTGCGTGCCAGAGCCGGCTTGAAAGACCCGAAACGCCCGGTGGGCAGCTTTATCTTCTTGGGGCCTACCGGCGTAGGTAAGACCGAACTGGCTAAAACACTGGCTGAAAGCATGTTTTCGGACGAGAAAGCCATGATTCGCATAGATATGTCCGAATACATGGAAAAGTTCGCTGTTTCACGCCTGTTGGGTTCACCGCCCGGTTATGTGGGCTACGAGGAGGGCGGGCAGCTTACTGAGGCTGTGCGTCGTCGCCCTTATTGCGTGCTGCTTTTTGACGAGATTGAAAAGGCGCATCCCGATGTCTTTAACATCCTGCTGCAAGTGCTTGATGACGGACGTCTGACTGACTCGCAAGGCAGGGTGGTGGACTTTAAGAACTGCATCATCATCATGACCTCGAACATAGGCAGCAAGGAGATTGCGGCCAGCGAGGGCGAGGACGAGGAACGCGTGCATAATCGCGTATTGGAGCAGTTGCGCCAGGTTTTCAGGCCGGAGTTTTTGAACCGGGTGGATGACATCGTGGTCTTCCATCGTCTCGAAAAGCAACATATACGCAGTATTGTTGACATACAGCTGCAAGAGTTGGCTGATAGGCTTGCGCACATGCGCATGGGCTTGCAAGTCAGTGATGAGGCTCGTCAGGCTTTGGCCGATGAGGGCTATGATCCGGTTTACGGCGCCCGTCCGCTGAAACGCGTCATCTCCAAGCGTCTGGAGAATCCGGTTTCGCGGCAGATCATTGCCGGCGAGCTTGCCGAGGGGCAGGACTTGTATATAGACTACGACTCTGAACGGAAAGAATACCGTTTTGAGTCGAGGTAAGCTTGGCGTGAGCTAGCAGACACAATCCATATTTATACGCAGATAGCGCAGATTTTCACAGTGTGCTATAAAAAAATCTGCGTTCGCCTGAGTAATCTGCGGATAAAACAAAAATAAATCTGAGAGCCTGTGCCGATCACGCGGTTGGCACAGGCTCTTTTTCTAACGGGGCATTGGGCTTGATTATAGCTTCTCGATATGCCAGACATTTGAGAGATATTCCGATCCGATCGATCCAAGCGGTTTTTATGCCTGCAAAACGCCTATTTTTCGAAAAACAAAAAAAAAGTATCAAAAAATGCTTGAATGCGCTTGCACATTTGAAATAAGCACCTAAGTTAGGGTGTTGTCAGTGGAAAAAAGGTGAAATTTGGGTTATTTAGGGCTATTTAGGGGAATGAGGCCCGGCCCGGTTAAGCTAAATTCGGCATTATGTCTACGTCCTCATCCAAACGCAAGCGTTTTTTTTCGGGCACGCATCCGGTTTCAGTGGATGCGCAGCGCCGTATTGCCATGCCTAAGAGCTGGCGTTTGCCCGGTGATAATGAGGATACGCAATTTTTTCTGGTGCCCGGACGCAACAAGCGCATATTTGTCATAACGGAAGAGCGCGCAGCCAAATTGTTTGACAGCGCTGAGAAGATATCGGTGCTGGATGGCGAGGGTATGGGTGCCTGTGAGGACATAGCCTCCAAGATGCAGATCGTCAATCTGGACAAACAGGGGCGTTTTGCGCTTGATCAAGCCTTGGCTGCTCATGCCGGCATCAGCAACAAGGCGGTATTTCTAGGCGCCATTTTTTGCGGTAGCATTGTCGCTCCGGAAAACCGGGAGGAACTCGATAATCCCAGCGATATGAGCCTGGATCATTTGCAGCGCATCGAGGAGAAGGCCAGCGCCCAGGAATACGCCACTACTACCATTTAAACCATAGAACAGTCGGATCAAGCGGGTTTGAAGATGACTTTTCAACATCAAACTGTACTGCTGGATGAGGCGGTCGGCCTGCTCTGTGAAAATGGTGGTGAACGTTTTATCGATGGCACTTTGGGCGGTGGTGGACATAGCGAAAGAATATTGCAGCTATTGCCACAAGCGCAAGTGCTGGGCATAGACCGGGATCCTGAAGCGCTTAAGGCAGCTGGACTGAGGCTGCAAGGCTATGGCGAACGCTTCAAGACTGTGCACGGGCGCTTCTCGCAAATGCATAAACTGGCTGAGCAGATAGGCTGGCAAAAGGTCAATGGGGTTCTATTAGATGTCGGGGTATCATCCGCCCAAATCGACAATCCGGAAAGAGGATTTTCCTTTCGTTTTGACGCCCCTTTGGATATGCGCATGAATCCGCAAGAGGGTCAAAGCGCGGCTGATCTGCTGAACAATTTGTCGGAGCAGGAATTAGCCGACATACTTTATCACTACGGGGAGGAGCGCAAGGCGCGACGCATAGCCAGGGCGATAGTAGAAAGGCGGGTAAGCAAGCCCTGGGAAAGCACCGGCGAACTTAATGCGCTGCTTGAGAGAATCGTCGGCAGGGCTAAACAGCGCGGTTTGCCACCGGCCACCAGAAGCTTTCAGGCTTTGCGCATAGCGGTCAATGCTGAGCTGGAAGAATTAGAGCTGGCCTTGCAGAAAGCCCTGCAGCTTTGTGAAAGCGGTGGGCGTATAGCGGTGATTTGCTTCCATTCTCTGGAAGACCGCATAGTGAAGAGTTTTTTCCGCCATGAGGCAGCTGCCTGTGTTTGTCCACCGGGGCTGCCAATATGCGATTGCGGCAAAAGAGCAAGTTTGAAGCTAGTCAACAAGAAGCCGCTTATTGCCGACGAGGCTGAGAGGCAACAAAACCCCAGGGCCAGCTCGGCAAAGTTGCGTGTGGCAGAAAAACTGTAGTTTTCGCGTCGGACAAATCAGGTGCGATATCGAGGCCCGAAAGTCAAAAAGGGATTTTTTAGCCGGATTCGATTTCCGGCATAATTCAATTTACAACCATTAACTCTTTTGGGAGTTTTGCGATGTCAAATATATCCAGGGCTTCGTTAGCCAAGCCGGCCAAGCTCAGCGTCAATATGTCAGACTGTTTTTCAGATTTTGCCACTTGGTTAGTTTTAGTGGCTTTGTTGGTTGGTGCGGTGGTCTGGGGCGGTTTTCTGGTGATTAACAAGAACCAAGAGATCAAGAATCTACAGAAAGAGGTCTTGCGCATTGCCGGAGAGAACAGCGCTTTAGATAAGCAATTACACTATCGTCGTGCTGAGCTGGAAAGTCAGAAAAACAGCAAGCGCATTGTTGTGCAGGCTGAAAAAATGGGTTTGCGTCCTGCCAGGGGGCAGCAGGTCGAGCATTTGCGCATTGTGAGAGAGACAAATTTGCGTCATGACAACTCATATCTGAGCATGTTGCGCTAAAGAGAGACTAAAAAGCCTTCTTTGGATACGAAGAAGCTATGGCTTCCCAAGCAAATGCTCTTTGGCTGTAGAGCTGAATTGATCCGATAAAATTTCCAACTGACACCCGTAAGGGCGAACCTCTTCCTAAGGGCTGTCTATATTGAAAACCATACAATTAATAAAAGGCTTTTTGCTTTATGTGCTGAAATCGTTGCGACTTTCGGCCGCACGGCTTATTGGGCTGCTGCGAAAGTATCTGCATCGCATACAGCCCAACGGTGAGGCTGAAGCTTCTATTCTTAGTTATCGTCTGCGTTTGGGCATATCGCATCGTTTCAATCTGATGGGGCTTTTGCTCCTGGCTTGTTTTCTGCTGCTGTGGATGCATGTCTACAAACTGCAAATCTCAAGACATATAGAGTTTGACCATAAGGCGCTGAAAGTATATAGTCGCCATCAGTTGTTGCCGGCACAAAGGGGTAAAATTTACGATGTTGATGCCAATATACTGGCTTGTGATCTGGCCTCATATGATATTCTGGTTGAACCCAAGCGCTTTGCCAAACTTATGCCCGAACTGCTGGAGCTTTCTGCAAGGCATTTGCAGCTTGATAAAAGACAGTTGCGAGATCGCTTGAACCGAGCTTTGGAGCATCGTTTTGCCTGCGTTGCCATCGATGCACTCAGCGCAGATAAGGCTATTCCCTTGTTCAAAGAAAGGCTGCCTGGCATTGATATAGAAGCCAACCCACGGGCAATTCCCACTACATACCAGGTGCTGTTTTATCCGCAAGGGCTGGAAAAACAGCTTGTCGATGACATAGTGGAACGCTTGCTGTTTTATTCGCCCGGTTGCTGCCGTGATACGCTTAATGCCAAAATTACACAGGCGCTAGGCAAGCAGCGCGAAATACCGCTCAAGCTGGATGTTGCGTTGGATGATGCGCAGAAATTCATGGACGCAGTAAAGGCGCTGCGTATCATGGGCGTGCGTGCCATAGAGACCACCAGGCGCAGCTATCCTCATGATAATCAATTGGCCAACATGCTGGGCTATCTGGATTGTAACCGGGTAGGTGTCAGCGGCATAGAAGCCCTGTTCAATGATATTATGACACCGCGAAGCGGCAAGGTTGAGAGCCTGGTAGACCGCAAGGGCAAACCGGTAGGTGATGGACTCAGAATTATCACTCCACCAAGTAACGGTGCTGACGTGTATCTAAGTATCTCACAGCCATTGCAGCAGATTGTCGAGGAGGAGATGTTGCCCATGCTCGAGCAGTTCAAGCCGGATCATGCTTATGCCATTATGCTTAATCCGGCTACCGGCGCGGTCATGGCCGCAGCGCAGTTCCCGCAGTTCAATCCGAATCAACGCGACAGCATGCTGCCCTCGGCGTTGCCCAATCACGCTATTTACAAGTGCTATGAACCCGGCTCGATCATGAAAGGTCTGAGTGTGGCTATCGCTTTGGATAAACGCTGCGTGAGCTTGGATAGTCAGTATTACTGTGAAAGGGGAAGCTGGCGTTACGGTGGCAAAACATTGCGCGATACGCGTGGATATGAAGAGATGAGCGTATGTGGAATAATACAAAAGTCCAGCAATATAGGCGTGGCTAAGATTGCCTTGGATTTAGGCGAGGAGGCTCTCTACAAGGGTCTGGCTGCCTTTGGCTTCGGGCGTCCCACCCGTCTTGGATTCTATCCGGAAAACGAAGCGCCTCGTTATTTTAAGAATGAATCGCCGGGTCTGTTTCGCAGTTTGCGCAGTTGGGATACTTTGACGGTCACCCGCATGCCTATAGGTCAGGGCATCTCGACTACGCCTTGGCAGATAATTCAGGCTTGGTCCAGTCTGGCCAATGGCGGCGTCATGATGCAGCCTTACATAGTGGAAAAGATCGTTTATCCCGATGGCAGGCAAGTACGTACTGTGCCCAGGGTTAAGACGATACCGATTGCGCGCGAGACCAGCCTGCTGATTACCGAAGCGTTGAAGAAAGTTACGCAGCAAGGTGGAACGGGCACCAGGGCTGCGGTGGAAGGCTATGAGATTGCCGGCAAAACCGGTACGGCGCAGATCTGGGAGAATGCCGATCCCGCAAAGGGTATAAAAGGACACTATTCCACCAAGAAGTATTTTGCCTCATTTATTGGCTATGCGCCGGCGGATCGTCCTGCATTCCTCTTGCTGGTTTCTGCCGAGTATCCCAAGGGGCCCTATAGAACCGGCGGTGTAGTCTGTGCTCCCACCTTTCAAAGGATTGCCAAGCGCAGCTTGGAGTACTTGCAGATAGAGCCTGACCATGGCCCGGAGGCGGAAACAGAATCTTTCACCATTGGCACCGTCGACAATCCGTCTATAAAGGGCAGACGCTGAATGCTTGCTGTCTAAAACATGCAAATGAGCAAAAAATTTTCAGATTATCTAGCTGTACTGTCGGAATTCCTTTTAGATTATGGCGGCGACTTGCAGCGCGACATTGTTGCGGCTTGTGCTGATTCACGACAATGCCATGCCGGCAGTTTATTTTGCGCCATGCAGGGGCAGGCCTTTGACGGGCACGAGTTTATCGAGTCTGCTTTGCATTCCGGTGCGGTTGCCTTGATTTCAGAACGTCCTGTTTCTTTACCGGAGGGCACTCCTTGGGCACTGGTGCAAAATCCTTATGCTGCTTTTGCCCGTATTGCGGAACTGTCGGCGGATTATCCGGCTAAGAGTTTGAAATTATTAGCAGTTACCGGTACTAACGGCAAGACTACTACGGCATATTTGCTCCGACATATATTTAAAACTGCGGGGTTTCGTGTCGGCATGCTGGGCACTGTGGAATATGATTTGGGTTCCAGCCTGATACCGGCGGATCGCACCACGCCTACGCCGTTTGAATTACAGAAGCTGCTGGCGCAAATGCGTGATAACCGGCTCGAATATGCAGTGTTGGAGCTATCCAGCCATGCTTTGGAGCAGGAAAGATTAGGCAGTGCCAAGGTAGAGGGTGCCGTATTTACTAATCTGAGCCAGGATCATTTGGACTATCATACTGATTTTGAAGCATATTACCGTGCAAAACGCAGACTCTTTACGGAAATGCTGGCACCTGATATGCCTATGATTGTGAATCTGGATGATCAATGGGGAAAACGTTTGGCGACAGATTGTCAACGGCAGAATGTTGTCACTTATTCGTTAAAGAGCGCTGCCGACCTACAAGTGAAAGATGTGGAGTCAAATCTGGAAGGTTCGAGTTTCAGCTTGCAAGGAATACAGCATGCTTGGCATTTGCGGAGCCGATTGACCGGTCTGTTCAATGTCTATAATCTGGCCGGTGCTGTTGCTTTGGCACAAGCGCTGGGAATTGATCAGGCAACAGTGCAAAAAGCCTTGTCGGATTTTGCGGCAGTGCCGGGGCGTATGCAACGCATTGCGAGTCGCAAAGGACCGGCGGTGTTTGTTGACTATGCCCATACCGACGAGGCTTTGCGCAATGTATTGGCCGCACTAAGGCCTGTATGTCAGGGACAGCTGTGCCTGCTTTTTGGCTGTGGTGGCAACAGAGATAAAGCCAAGCGCCCCATGATGGCGAAAGCCGCCGAGGAGGGTGCCGATCGCATATTCCTTAGCAGTGACAATCCGCGTCGCGAATGTCCCGAAGATATTATTGCCGATGTGATGCGGGGCTTTGCTGAACCGGAAAAGGTACAAGTGATAATAGAACGCGAAAACGCTATCCGGACAGCTATTGAAAGTGCGCAACCCGAAGATATAGTGCTGATCGCAGGCAAAGGCCATGAAACATATCAGGAAATAAATGGGGTTAAAAAACATTTTGATGACGTCGAAATTGCTGCAAAATACTTACAAAACCTGGGAAGCCAAACCCGGTAATACTGAAATATAAAGTTGGGTTAAGCCTTTGTAAGGCACGATCTTTTGGCAAGGTTTTCACGTAGGCCAGGCTGTGACAGGTGTGCTGGTTGTGCTGCCAGTTCAGTGGCCGGGGGGCAATGCTTGCCCGGCATTTTTCATCTCCTATTCGCTTAGCCCGATAAGCGACAGCCTATCGGCTATTGGTTCTATTTATTACAAGGTATTTAATCCCGTTTTTCTATTTTCAGGGCAATTGATTGTTGGAATTCGGGCAGGGTCAAGTCAAGGGCGCTGTCGGTTTCGCCAAGTGCAATTTCCCTTTGCTCCATGATCAGGGCGTTACGCGGATTAATGATTTGCAGCTTATAATTGCCTGCCGTTAGTGTTTCTATCTTAAGTTTTATGCCATGTTGTCGGCTGGCATTGAGGTTCTCAATGTCGGAATAGTAATAATTTTCATCAAAAATCCAAGCGTAATAAGAGCTTTCACCCTGCATTTCATTGACACTCAGAGCGCTGTCGGGCAGTCTATATTCACGGCTTTGCAGCTTTCGCCTGTCGATATTAGCAGCGAATCTGCTGATTGCCAAATAATTGTCGTAGAGCTGCTTGTCTTCAAGCAATGCGAACCACCAGTACATGGGGAGCAGCCCGGCTTTATTGAACAGGCCTGTCCATAGCCCCACTTCGACCTGTTTGATCAGGTTGCCCATACTGTCGGCATATGAAGAACCGCCAAATTCAGTGATTCCCAGAGGCTTGCCCCATTTTTCCCCGTATTGCACACCGGTTTTAAGCATTTGCACCAGTGCTTTAGTGCCGGAGCCGTGGTTATAATAGGCATCGGTGGTCAGCCAGTCCAGTTCGGGCAGCTTTGCGATGGCGTCGTTAATGCGATGATATCCCAACATCCAGTGTGTGGTTATCGGATGTTGCCAAGGGTCTATTTGTTTGATATATTGTCCCATTTCGGTATGCCAGGCGGCTACGCTGGGATGGTGATAGAATTCTATGCTTGGTCCGGTCAAGTCTACTTCAGTGAACAGCTTCCAGGTAAGCAGGTTTGGGCTGGCACCCCAGCGTGCCACTATGTAGTCCATGCTTTGCCGGAAAGCCATTTTAGCCTGTTCCGAGGTATAGAAGTCCTCGCAATTTTGCAGAAAACCGCCATTAGCGACATTATATGGGTTGCGCGCCCATTCTGTATCATATGTAGTGCCGAATTTGCCGTGGTTATTGATTACCAGGATCAGGTATATATCATTTTGCTCTGCCAGGCGCATAATGTGATCCAGCATCCAGGCTCTCTGTTGGTTATAATGACCCACACCGTGGAAGCCGGGCGCGTCATTGATCCATTCCAGGGCCAGCCACCAAGACGACATCCATACTTCTATTACATTGATGCCGTACTGTTTGTATTTAGGCAGCAGATAGTCGTAAGCGGCCAGTCCCATGTCCTGCCACTGTGAGTAGGGCGCTACTTGCTTGTAGCGATTATCGAAAGGCGAGCGCAGGTTGATCCCCAGTCCCCAGAAAGGGCTGCCGTCATCATAGCGCAGATAGGCGTTGTTTTCAAGGTCACAATAAACATAGCCACGCCAGGATTCCTTAGCGCCCCGGCAGCGGAATGACATTTCCGGCAGCTCCCAGCTTTTGCCATCAACCTTGGCATGGAAGCGAATTGTATGTTGACCTTCCTGTCTCGGTGTGTAGCGAAGTTGCCATTCGGGCTTGCCATAGGGTTCCAGGCAGCGGGTCATATCCCACTGTGTCGGGTCATAGATAAAGCCTTCGTAATAGAAGGCGCGCAGGTTTTCCTTGTTGCCGTCAGGCAAGGTTATTTCTGCTTTTATATCTGCCGATTTGTTATTGAAAGGGTCTAAGGGCCAGCAGTTTAATTTAAAGCTGAATTGTACGCTTTGGCCTAGTTGCGGTTGCTGCGGTGTGAAAGCCAGGTCGTAGACCGGCGCTTGCTCATCGGGTTCCGGCATTTGCCAAAGACCGGCAGAAAGCAGTTCCATGGCACCCTCGTACTCTTCTTCGTGCCCGCTTTCCGATTCGATAGCGAAGCCATACTCAAGCAGCAGTTTACTAGTTAGGCAGGTCCAAGCTTGCCTATGTTCGCGGGGTTCCCAGAATTCTTCGGCTTGCCGGTGTCGCAGGGGCAGATGCAGCTCCAGTTTTCCGTTTTCTGTTGCTTCAAAGCCACAGCGATGTTGACGCCAGAGGAAGTCCTTGTCTCTAGTGAAGACCAACAACCTGGCGCTATCCGGCAGGTTGTCGGGTACGGTGAAGCATAGGCGCAACTGATCTGCCTTTTGCCAATTAGCGTTGTCGCCTATCTTGCTTTGTACATATTCGCGTCGTCCTGGCAGGCTGACTTGTATAGGCAGTGAGGTTTCAGCTTTTACATCGCTTAGCTCGGCCTTGCCGTCAGGGGTCCATTTGCGTACTTGCCAGCCTTGCATGGAAAGCTCGCTAATCAGTTCTTGCGCAAATACAAAATTGCTGTTGAGCACTAGCATGGACAAGACAAGGAAATAGTAACGAAAAGTATGCGTCATATCTTTGAAAAGCAAAAAATGTGAAAAAATGAACGGTTCCTTACGTAATATAAGACGCATAAGCGGCGACAATTATTTATTGAATGGAGCCAAAAAGATATTCCAAGATCACAGCCATCCCATAGACTATGATGCAATGTACAGATTGGCGACCTTGGGGGTGAAGGGAAAAAAGATAACCGCAAAGGACGCAAAGGGCGCAAAGATAACCGCGAAGGACGCAAGGGACGCAAAGATAACCGCAAAGGGCGCAAAGGACGCAAAGATAACCGCGAAGAACGCAAAGGGCGCAAGGGACGCAAAGATAACCGCGAAGAACGCAAAGGGCGCAAAGGACGCAAAGGACGCAAAGATAACCG
>JAAZKR010000289.1 GCA_012799725.1 Oligosphaeraceae bacterium
CAGCACAACCTCTTATAGAGCTGCCACCCGATGCCTTGTCCTGAAAAACTGCGTACATCTGTGTAATCTGCGGATAAAATGCTGCCAGAATACTTTGGGACGGGGTTGGCTATTTTGGGAACCGCGCTCTGAAATCTATGGGACGGCTGTGAAAGCAAATTAACGCTTGAGGGTGTTAGCTCACGCCATGTTTTTTACTTGTTTTGGGCATGCGCGATCGAAGGCGTCGGGATTGGCCAACAACCGGTTACTGGCAAGAAGGGCAGCCCCTTCAGCACCCCATTCTCCCGATGAACGGAAGGCAAAGGTGAGAGGTTGTGAAGTGTAGTCAAACAGCAACGTGCGAACCGATTCCTCCAACGCAACGTAGAATCGTTCTCCAAGCTCCATCAACCTACCCACCAGAACCAACGTATCTGGTGAGAGATTGTTGATTTGGTTTGCCAAAGCTATAGCAAGAAACTTCAAGACGTCATTGACAAGTTGAACAGCACAGGCATTGCCTGATGTATATTTTTCAGCAAATTCACGGAAAGTCATATTAGGCGAAGCGAAAGCGATTCTTGCCTGCCTGAGCAAGACCTGAGCCGAGCATCTTGTTTCGAGGCATCCATGCCGACCACAGGGGCAAGGCAAACCATCCGGTTCGCAGATGTTATGCCCCAGCTCGCCGCCATGCTGGTTGCGACTCAAAACGATAGCCCCCTCGTTTGCGATGGACATTCCGATGCCGCTGCCAAGGTGCACTAGAAGTGTGCTGCCCTTTCGGCATTCCGGATACCTGTTTAACTCATAATGCATCCTGCAAATCATCATATCGGCAAAAACAGGAGAAAGGTTGAACTTCTCCATAAAATAACTTCGCAGGTTAAAGCCTTTCAGTTCCGGGAAATTTGCAATATCGTTGAGGATGCCATTTTCAGGAGTCAGGCTGGTGCCAAAGGTGGACACCCCCACCCCGGCAATACGTCCTGAAGATTCCTGTAACAGGCGTTGCATAACCTTGTCCAGAGCATTCAGGTATTCCTGCAAATGTCTGCATTCTTCCAAATGCAGACGTTCCTGAATCTTCGGACGGCCGTTCAAATCTGTTAATGCGCCGCAAATTCTGTCCGGTTCCAAGGAAATTCCGATCAGACATGCACCATTTGAATTTAACGCCAGCAGTTCTCGTGGGCGACCATGTTGTAACTCCGTCTTCCCTGCCGTCGTTATCAGATTGCGCGACATCAAATCTCTGACCGCACGTGTTACTGTCGTATTGTCACAGCCCAGCACCTGCGCCAGCTCAATCCGTGACAAACAACCATGCCGCATCAGAACCCCAAGCAATGAAAGCGTATTACGTAACTTGATGTCGTTTAATTTTAAAAGTTGCTTTTGAACCGGCTTATTTTTCATTATGTACATAAAATAAAAAACGATAGAATAGAACTCCCGGAGAGTCGGCGAAGGTCAAACTCCAGCAGAATAGAGTCCAAAATCAAAACAATACATCTTAATTTACCGCATAATATTCTGATTTTCAAATCTCGCCCAACACGAGAACCGACACCGGAAGCATGACAGGTCAGTAACCACCCCGGTGTATTCTCGCCGGGATGGTTACTGACCCATTACCCGGAAGCCAACAGATTCGAAAAAAAACAATTAAAATTATTTGCATTGTATGAAAACAAGATTATAATTAATAGACGATTGAAAATAATTAGCGGAATGTATTCATTTTGGATGTGTTTGGAGGACAAATCTTATGGCATCAGAAGCAAAGCGAGAATGTTGTTCTCTTGCCCGGCGTATTCGCCTGCACTGTCTACATATGGTTTACAACGGGAAGAGCGGTCACATTGGCAGCATGTTATCGACGGCTGACATTTATCCGGTCTTGTACACTCAAGTTTTGAATGTGGATCCTGCTTTTCCGAAGAAGCCGGATCGCGACCGTTTTTTGTTGAGCAAGGGTCACGGTGGTGCTGCTTTGCTGGCCTGTCTTGCGGAGCTGGGCTTTTTTCCGCTTGGCTGGTTGAATCGTTATTATTGTGATGACGGGAAGCTCAGCGGTCATATTTCGCATCATGTTCCCGGGGTTGAGTTTTCAACGGGTTCACTGGGGCATGGGCTTCCGGTCGCCTGCGGCATGGCGCTGGCTGCAAAGCAGGCCGGGAAGACGCACCGGGTTTTTGTTATGTGCAGCGACGGGGATTTAAATGAGGGCTCGAGCTGGGAGGCGATCATGCTGGCCGGTCAGCATCGCTGGGACAATCTGGTGATGCTGGTTGACTACAACCGTCTGCAAGCATTGGGACGTTCTGAAGACATCATCAATCTTGATCCTTTGGCGCCGAAGCTTGAGATGTTTGGTTGGCGTGCAGTTGAAGCGGACGGGCATGATTTTGCTTCCATCGAGTCGGCGCTGAAGAACGTGCCCATTGAAAAGGGGAGGCCGACGGCTGTTATTTTCCATACGGTCAAGGGCAAGGGCGTCAGCTTTATGGAAAACGAATACAAATGGCACTACGGCGGCCTGACCGAAGAACTTCTGGCAAAGGCACTCAAAGAAGTTGGGGAGGCATAATACAATGAGAAAAGCATTTAACCAGGAACTTCTGAAGATTGCTGAAAAAGACCCCCGTGTCTTTATGATATTGGCTGACATTGGTTATGGAGAAATAGAACCGTTTGCCAATGCATTTCCGGATCGCTTCATCAATTGCGGCGTTGCGGAGCAGAATATGACCGGCGTGGCCTGCGGCGTTGCGATGGAAGGAAATATCGCCGTCACCTATTCGATTGCCAATTTCCCCACTCTGCGCTGCCTCGAACAGATACGCAATGATGTATGCTATCACGATGCAAATGTGAAAATCGTAATCATCGGAGGCGGAGTTTCCTATGGTGAATTAGGAATTTCCCATCACTCGACGGAAGATATAGCCATCATGCGCGCACTGCCCAACATGGTGGTGCTTGTGCCTTCTGATATTGTCGAGGCACGTGCCGCCACACATGCCATGATGGCTTATGATGGCCCGGTCTATTACCGTTGCGGATACAAGGGGGAACCCGACTTGCATGACGGAAAGAACATCCCGGATTTCCGCATAGGTGGTTCCTCCCTGCTTCGTGAAGGAAAAGATGCAACGATGTTCTTTGCTGGTCCCATTGGCATTAATGCCGTAAAGGCGGTTGATGCCCTTGCAGTCGAAGGCATTCAGTGCCGTCTTGTCAGCCTCTATTCGATCAAGCCCATTGACAAAGAGGCGATTATGCGTGCCGCCAGGGAGACTGGCGGCATTGTCGTTTTGGAAGAACACAACCTCTATGGAGGAGTTGGCAGTGCTGTAGCCGAAGTTCTGATGGACGAAGGCTGCGGAAATGTTCCGTTCAAGCGTCTGGCGCTCCCCGATGTAAATGTCACTAAGGTGGGCAGCCAAGCTTGGTTGCGCGATCAGTATGGTCTTGGTGTCGCGGATGTGGCCAATGCTGTCAAGGATATGGTTAAATGAGTGCTCGTCTATCAGGAAAAACAGTTTTGATCAGCGGTGGTGCCCAGGGCATAGGGAAAGCCGGAGCCGCACGTTGCGTGGCCGAGGGGGCTGATGTCTGGATTGCGGATATCAATGAGCAGAGCGGCAAGGCGACCGCTGCGGAGCTGGGTTGCCATTTTATCAAATGTGACGTCTCGCGGACTGAAGATGTGCAGGCGGTTTTCGAAGCCATGCCGAAAGTGGATGTCATCTACAACAATGCAGGCATTTACTGGGCGGGGCATGACGGCCGAGTCACGGATATCCGAGAAGAGGATTGGGATCGGATCATCGCCATCAATCTGCGCAGTGTGTATCTCTTCTGCAAATACGGAATCGCGAGGATGATGGCCACCGGCGGCAGTGTCATCAACACCGCCTCCAGCGCGGGAATCATCGGCATTCCTGATTGCGATGCATATACGGCCACAAAAGGCGCCATTGTCCAGCTGACCAAGTCCATGGCGGCTGAATATGGGCGTTACAACATCCGGGTCAACTGCATTGCACCGGCTGCCATCATGACCCCTATGATGCGACAGAGCAACCCGGAAAACTCGACCTTTGACGAGGAACGTTTCCTAAAGTTGCGAACTCCACTGCGACGCTATGGGACTCCGGAGGAAATCGCAAACATCGCCCTCTTCCTTGCTTCGGATGAATCCAGCTACCTGAATGGAGCTATTATCGTCGCCGACGGCGGTATCACCATTAATGGAGACCTCTCAAAAATCTGAACTCGTTTTTGCAATCCCATTTACGGATACAAACTTGGCGCGGACTGACCGCCCGCAACCCACACGGACAAGACACGGACAGATCAGTCGGATCGGTCGGATCGGTCGGATCGGTCGGATCGGCGATGTTGGGATCAGCCCTGCAAGGGCGCGGCATAATCTCTGTCCAAAAAATTTTAAAAAATCTTTCCCAAAAAACAAGAAGCTGGGCGATAGTAGTACAAAGCTGTCTTCTCGAATTGCAGGATCAGAATCTGTGTTTCATCACCCGAAAACAAATGAAAAGGAACAAAACATGTGGACAAAACGCAACGCCTTTACCCTGATTGAACTGCTTGTAGTTATCGCCATTATAGCAATTCTGGCCTCGATGCTGCTGCCGGCATTGAGCAAAGCTCGTGGAAAGGCTCATTCAGCAGGCTGTTTGAACAACCTGAAGCAGATTGGACTTGCCCAAACAATGTACACGGACGATTATGAGGGCTGGATCGTGGTCGGTTATAAACCTTCTTCTGTTTCACACAGCATTTCGCAATCTTGGGCTGGTCAGCTGATTGACCTACAATATGGTCCGACTTACAACGAGTCAACGATGACAGGTACTTTCCGCTGCTCTGCAGAATCAACAAAGATGGATGGCGCCCACTACGTTGGCAACAATTATCTGATTGGCGCGGCCGGTTGGTGGCGGGCTCATTTCATCACTTCGGTCACCCATCCCGGGGAAGCGGTGTTCTGCGCCGATTCAAATATCAATGAAAATGGGGGTGGAGACATGACTGAGAAGATCGCTTTTCGCCACGGTTCTGGTGATCCTCGCGCACGATTGACGGCAAATGCGGGCGAATTGTCATCAAAGGGAGTCGCCGGCCAGGCGAATTTCCTGTTTATGGACGGACATGCGGCGCCAAATATTTGGCAGTATTTCTGGGCCAAACCCACTATCATCAAATATGTTAACGGCGGTGTGGCTGCATACGGCCAAACCAATACGGTGTGGCAGCTTGGCCATACAGAAACAGCAGCTACCGGAGCTGCATTCTAAACCATGGCAGATAAAGAAAGGTCTAAAATGAAAATGCGTGCCTTGATTGCGATGCTTGCGGCATTAACAATGCTCGATGCGCATTCGGATCAGCAACTGGTCAGCAGAAAGGATTTTAACTGCTCTCCATTATGGGCGATACAGAGCATTCAGGGCAAGCCATTTTGGACAATTCTTTCCTGTCGTTTTGCGGCTCAGGGGCGGTATTGGCAGGGGGTCCTTCTTCCTGGCACTTACCGTCCCGTCGAACAGGAAGCGCCGTTTATCAGTTCCCTGTCTGGATTGCCAATTTTCCAGAACAGCGGAATCAGTGTCGAACCCTCATTCCGTGAGAACACGGATTTCACCGCATTGGATAAATACAACTGCGGCGAGGTGTTTCGCGTCAGCGAAATGCTTGGTGCCGAAGAGACACTAGCTGCGGATGCGTCGGTCAAAAAGGGGACTCCCTTGATCATCAGAGACTGGGCGCCCAGGCCATTTCCTATGAAAATGACCAGTGACACGTATCAATATGACAAGGCAGAATATGAGCAGTGGTTAAAGGATCATCCCAATTTCCTGACCTTTGACATGGGGGAATGGGACAATGAATACATAAATCTTGAATATTACCTGAAAGTCTATCAGGACATCAATAAAGTCAGTGCGGAGAAAGCGAAGAAGATTTCTGAAGATTTCCCAAGAGTAAATACACGTGACGAGATGGTTGCACGTTTGAAGAAAGCTTTCGAACGCAAGAAGGCGCTCTATTTTGGAGATGCGGAGCGGATGTCTTTCATGAATGCAGGATGGAATCTTGAGCACCTTGCCGCATATCTTGGCGCGGGGATGATTACCCTCGAAACATCCAACAGCGGCGGCGGTGAGACTTACTATCGCTGGCAAGTCGGCATGAGTTTTGCCCGTGGCGCATCTCGCCAGTATTCCGTTCCCTGGATGTGGTATATCGCAAGCTGCCTGAATGGTTATACTTCAAAAGGTGATTGGGTGAGCAGCTATGAACCGGGCTTTGATTCAGACAACGGAGTCGGCCCGTCCTGGCTCAACCGCTGCTTCTACCTGGCGTACTTTGGCGGCGCCAATCTGATGGAGCTGGAACACTGGTATCTTAAGATACTTGCCATTTCCCGGGAGAATCCGAAAGACTACCGTTATTCGCGCATTGGCAAGCATTTTACGACATTCTGCGAATTTGCATCTGCCAATCCGGAACGTGGCGTTCCATACACACCCATTGCCCTGCTGGTTCCCTTTAACCAATGCTATCCCCAATGGGGCGGTTGTACCGTTCCGCCTTACACAAGAGGCGACTTTACGCTGGACGCTTTTTGGGCGACCATTATCCCCGCATACGACCGCACCCCCGCATTGAAGCGCGGCGAGCAGGGCGCTCTTTTTAATTCTCCGTACGGAGACCTGTTTGACGTCGTGGTGCCTGACGCACCCGAAGCCCGCAATTTCAAAGAAGCCCTGGCTGCCTATAAGGTTGCAATTTTGACTGGTGACATCAAGCCCAGCCTCGAATTGAGGCAATTGTTGGAAGACTATGTGAGAACGGGCGGGACCCTGGTTGCAAATGTCAAGCAGCTTGATTTGCTGTTTCCCTCTGAATTGGCAGGGATACGGCGCGAAAAGCGGGATATCGCCTTGCCGGAATGCGATAAATATACGATTGAAGCGGTCAACTTGGAAGGGGCTGTTGCCGTCGAGGCTTCTGCTGATGGACATTCTGTGATGACCGTGAATAAGTGCGGCAAGGGCAATGTGGTGGTCTCAATGATTGATGGATGGGTGCCACGCTTGACTCCTCAGTCGGAAAGCCAGACGAGACGCGGGCTGATTACATTCCCGTTTATACAGAGCCTTTTGAAAAAATTAACAGCCGAAACGACTCCTTTCCGTGTAGATGGCGAGGTCCAATATGGCATCAATAAGACATCTTCGGGATATATTGTCTACTTGATCAATAACCGTGGCGTTACAAAAATGGCGGATACACCGGAAGTGGTGGACGA
This sequence comes from Oligosphaeraceae bacterium, assembly GCA_012799725.1. Taxonomy (GTDB): domain Bacteria; phylum Verrucomicrobiota; class Lentisphaeria; order Oligosphaerales; family Oligosphaeraceae; genus JAAZIY01. Next base: position 7,328 of record JAAZKR010000289.1, read on the forward strand.
AACGGCGCTGGCGCCTGTGAACATCAGCTGGCGGGGATTCACAGTTGACAGAGTAACGGAAATGCGCAGCGGCAAGGAAATTCAGATGCGGGACGGGTCTATTGCCGTGACGGTGCCGCCGGGTGACGTCATCGCCTTGCGGTTCGTCTGCCAGTCACAGTAAATGAGTGCGACTATGGTTGTCATTGAAAATGAAACTCTGCGGATGATTTTTGGGATTGCCGGCGGAGGTTTTCCCACTTCTATTGAATTGAAATATCCCGGCGAGACGGTCGAAGTCCTAAAGACGGACAAGCCGTTTTTGACCGTAGGTTTTGGCGATGGACGAATTCTTTGCCCAGTTATTGACTCCGACCATGAACCGGCATTGACGCGGCGAGACGGATGCCAGCGTGTTCAGTTCGACCGCCTGCAATTTGTAGACCCGAACGGAAAGCGTGCCGAATCGGCATTTGTCAGTCTACGCTATGAACTGTATGATGACGGAACGCTCTTTGTCCAGACGCATTTTATTGTGGAAGACCTGCTGAATCCACCTGAACTGAATGACTTTTCCCTGACAGTGCCGCTGAAAATGGATGCCTTCGAGCAATGTATGATTCCATACGGCTTCGAAGCGAACTTGACGGAGCAAACACAGGGCGACGGAAACAGCCAGTATTTCAAAGGCATCAAGCCCGCATGCAACTGGATGTGCAAGACGCATGACGGTAAAGGCGCGTACTTGGAAGTTTTTATGGAAGATGCTCCTGCACTGGATTATACTGACGAACATAAACAGACCAGCATACGGGAGACTCCCGAAGGAAAAGAAGTAACCTGGAATTTTCAGACAACCGGGAGCAAGCTTTATCACCGCAATGTATGGGAAAAGTTGCTCCAGTGGGGCATGCTTTTTTCAGTGCCCCCCCGTCAACGCCGGAATCCGCCTTACCAGATGTATCATTGGTTGGATGCCTTTGAATATCGTATTCCCACATTGCGCCAGGCAGAGCTGATGCATGAGGCAGGCGCAGACGTCATTATTCTCCATGAAGTCTGGCGCAGCGATGTGGCGGGGATAGCTTTCCCTTATGACAAGGAAAAGCTCCGTCAATTCATTGAATTCGCGCATAAATTAAACATGCGCATTGTGCTATACATCCGGGGCGTTGATGAACGAACCACCATCGAGGATGCCTGCGACTGGTTCAGAGATTATTTAAAGAAAGACTGGGATGGCCTCTACGCGGATTTCGGCGGCGTGTTAAATGCCACACCCCCCTATCGTTTCAAGCAGCACTACCTCAACTTTCGCCGTATCCGCCAGGAAATCGGTCGTTATGGACTGTTCTATGCTCACTTGGGATGCCTGTCTTCAGCAGTGGGTCTTTCTCCCGACCTCATCGATGGCTATACCTCAGGGGAAGGCGAAATGGGGACGCTTGCCCATGGAAGATTCCTGCATGAAGCGCTGAGTGGTGCCTACGTGACAACGGGCACATTCTGGACAGCTGCGTTTCCGGAATATGGGCAAGGCACGATCATTCCATTTATGGCGGCAAGTGGTCAGTATCCCCATTCTCCTCTGGGCGAGCAACATCGCTCGTCTTCTCTGGCGCATCCATGTGTTCCTGGCATCAACGATGTCTATCTACGTGCGTTTTGGAAACTCTGGAAGCCTTTCCATGACACTCATGATTTGGAGATACATAATGATTTCAATGGAAGTCGCGCCATACGCAAAAACACGAATAGTTGCGGCACGTACCTGATGCTGGATCGGAAACGTCAGGCAGCGTTGCTGGTCATCGCAAATTTCGCCAGCGAAAAGCAGGCGTTTTCCTGTCAGATTGATTGGACGTCTTTGGATTTTTCCCCAAGTGAAGACGTCGTGTTGCTGCGGCCTGAGCAATCGTCTCCGGGCACTGCGGTGCCATATCGGAGTGACAAGGAATATGGCCTTGAACTCAAAGGAATGGGCTGCGCTGCATTTTTGTTTGGACGGCAGGATGCGATTCCGGAGTTTGAGCGGCCTTATCCGGCGGATTCGGCAGAATGCCTGGAATACTTCAGGCGCATTTCGTTCCAGAAACAACTCAGGCAACCTCATCATCCGAATGCCAGCTCCTTGTACTGCAAAGTTCGCATGCCCCCGGCACAAGTGCCGTGCATCTGCGTCATGCCATTCTATGCTGTTGAACACGAAATCGGCACGCTTGATGCTGCCGGGGCGTTTCATTCTCTAGGATACATTACACGAGATGGTGTGCAGTCCGAAAAGCCCATTGAGGAACAATGGCTTTGGGCCAGCAATGAATCGCCATGGATCAGCCTGAATGAGCTGTATCCCGCTGGCGGCAAAGTGTGTTTTGCGATTCGTAGCTACGCGTTGGAATTGAAATGCTATTTCCATTCCTTCGCCGAAGTTCTGCTTGCCGACAACAGAGATGGCAGAAATGCCGAGACGATTGTTTTCATGAATGATGTGGAGCCAGACCGTTCCATGATCCATTTTTCTGTTTGCTTGCCGGAAAAAGCAGGGCATGAATAAAGACGAATATATTCAAAGTGACGCCCTGTTCTTTGGCAATCACATACGTTATGTCAATCGCAGAAGCAGGAGAAATTTCAAATGAGCGTGCATATTCTGTTTTCTGGCGCCATCACCAATGAGAATACTTACCACGGTTGGCCCACAATCATATGTACCGCAGGCAATGAACTGCTGGCAGTTTGTTCGGGTGGCAGGCAAAACCACGTCTGCCCGTATGGCCGTGTGTATCTCTATCGTTCAATGGATGGAGCTTTAACCTGGACAGGACCTGAAAAACTGTCGTCGGGTCCATTGGATGACCGTGATGCGGGCATTTGTCAGACTGGCAGCGGCGCGTTGCTCGTTAACTATTTCACAAGTATTTTGCACTTGGCGATGGCCGCCAACGCGCCCAGTGATTATCCGGCGGAATGGCTGGAACGCGCCAAGCAACTTTCCATCCAGGAAGTCTGGCAGGCACAGGGATTCTGGATGAGGCGTTCTGTGGATGATGGAAAAAACTGGTCGGAAAAATACCTTATTCCCGCCAATAATCCCCATGGCCCTGCGCTGCTCCAAGATGGTTCGTTACTGATGGTTGGCCACCCCTATGTCGCACCGCCCGAATGCAGCATCGGAGGCACCCCGGAGGGCAAGGACATTGTTGCCATCCGCTCGATGGATGACGGACTGACCTGGGAGACGCTCTCGACCATCCCCGCAGAGCCTGGCAGTCAGATTCAACAGTATCACGAGCCTTATTCCATCCAGGCGGCAAACGGGACAATCATCACCATGATCCGTGACCACAACTATGGTGGGGATACACGCCAGACTGTCTCTGTTGATGGAGGACACACATGGAGCATTCCGCGAAAAGTCTCCAACGGCTATCCAGCACACATGTTGAATCTTCCCGATGGACGCATCCTGATGGTATGCGGATTCAGGACGCCCCCCTATGGCATTCGAGCTGTCATTTCCAAGGATTTCGGGGAAACCTGGAGTGAAGAGTTACACATTTACGACGAGGGGAAAAACTGGGACCTGGGATACCCGAGTACTGCTCAGATGCCGGACGGCTCATTCATAACACTATGGTATGAAAATAACGGCGAGATTTGCCAGTTGAAATACCGTGTATGGAAACTGAAATAAAGGGCAATGATTGAACCTAAAAAAAGCAGTCAAAGCTGAGGTTTAGCCTTAATGACTTTATTATCAGATAGTTGTAAGATTTAAGCTGTTCACTCTGATGAAGTGGCGCCTTCCAGGCGCTGATCTTAGGGGGTGATCCTGCCTCGGGTTCCCTTGCCCTTCCAGGGCTGCGGTCACCCGAGGTTAAGCATGGTGCAGCCCTTGTCAGGGCTCAGTCGCCTTTTGGCCTCTGTCCGCATCGGAAGAAGCTCTGATTATCGGTCAAGAGGAAAAGTCAACTGCTTTTTTAGATTGAACAACCTGGGAAAAGGGCACAGGTATGGCGGCATTTCCAGCTTCTGTATCTATCCTTAAAATGGGTGCGTGCTTGGACAATGTGACCAACAAAAAATGCGAAAAATGCGAAAAAACCACGAAAAATCTTGCCTGGTGGCAGACTTGCCCGAGGGGGCTGCGCCGCAGCCGCTGGCATTGCCACATTTTCCTACACCATGGCAGGCTTTCATCTGGCGAAACTGGGGCTATGTGACAGCCGACAAGCTGGCGGCAGTCCTAGGTTGTCAGAAGGAGGTCATCGTCCGCGAAGCACAGCGCATGGGGCTGAACACGGACAGTCATTACGTCTCACCCAAATGGCTGACAGAGGGATATCAGACTGTCATTCGCGACAATTGGCACATCCTGCCGTATTCTCAACTCTTGCAGCTTCTTGACTGGACTCCCGAACGGATGCTTTATGTCCTCAAGGAAGAGGATTTCCTCTGGGTGAAATTGGGACTTCTCAAGCCGGCATGCAAGGAATTGCGCTATCAGCCCCTGACTTCCGAACAGATTGTGAAAACCCAGGCTTTGGAAAAACTCCTCCTTGACAGCCTGCCTTCGAAACAAGCCTTGGAATACTTGGACGAGCCTTTTGCATTTGACAAAAAATACCGTGCCCCTGCCAGCAGCAAGTGCTCGAAGCGCCCATTTGAACTGACTTTCATCCACTCGTATGCTGCCAGTTGCGGGGATGTCTTCTATGACATTGACGCCAATGATCCCATTCCGGATTCGCTTCTGAAACAGTATTCCGCATTGGGCGTCCAGGGAGTCTGGATGCACGCAATACTCTACCTGCTTCATCCCATTGCATCATCGGAGGAATACTCCGAAGGCTGGCAGAAACGCCTGGAGAATCTTCGTGTCCTCACAGAACGATGTGATAAGTATGGCCTGAAGCTCTTCCTCTACCTGAACGAACCGCGGGGCATGCCCATGGCATTCTATGACGCGCACCCAGATTGGGCAGGCGTGCCTTTCCCTGAAAAATTTATGCGTGCCAACTGCACATCCCAGAAGAAAGTGCTGGATTGGATGGAAGAGGCGCTTTATGCGGTGTTTTCAGCTGCCCCGAGATTGGGCGGAGCGTTTTTCATAACCATGTCCGAAAACCCCACGCACTGCAACAGCCGTCTGACAGTCGCACAGTGTCCGTGGTGCATTCATCGTCCCGGCGAAGAACTGATTGCTGAAGTCCTTGCCACAGCGGAACGGGGCATCCATCGAGCTTCTCCAGGAGCTGTCGTCATGGCTGAGGATTGGTCATGGCGAGACTTTGCAGGCGAAGAAGGAACACGCCCGGCATTTGAAGAACAGGATGTCATCCGGCTGCTCCCCGAGAATGTCTGGCTTCTCTGTATCAGCGAATGGGGATTGGAAACCAATTTTGGAGGCGTTCAGGGCAGCATCCGGGATTATTCGATTTCCCAGGTCGGCCCGAGCACAGGTACAAAACAAGCTTGGAATGAGGCAAAAAAACGCGGGCTGAAAACGATTGCCAAGATTCAGATGAACAATTCCTGGGAGCTTTCGGCGATCCCCTACATCCCCGTACCGTATTTGCTTCAGGAGCATTTGGAGAACCTGGAACGAGAAAAGATAGATGGCCTGATGCTCAGTTGGACACTGGGAGGATACCCTGGCGGAAACCTGGAGCTGCTGCGGCATAAAACGGTGGAAGAATTGTCCGAAGCGAAATTTTCCGCGCAACTGGCGCCCAAAATCTGTCAGGCATGGCGGATGTTCAGTGAGGCATTTAGGGAGTTTCCTTGTGATCTGGTATTGCTCTATTGTGCGCCCATGAACATCGGCCCTGCGAATCTACTCCACCCACAGCCGTCAAATTATAAGGCGACAATGATCAGTTATCCTTATGATGACTTGGAAAGTTGGCGCTCTATTTATCCTGAAGACGTCGTTGAAGATCAGTTTCTAAAACTGACGAATTCCTGGAAGAAGGGCTTGGATTTTCTGCGTCAGCTGGAAGGCGAAGTCTCTTCAGTAGACCAGTCAGAATTCGAGGAACTTACAAGCATGGCTCAAGCGGCATACTGCCATTTACGAAGCACATTCCTGCAAATCCGCTTCATCCGTCTAAGAAATGAGGGCAATACTGGTTTGCTTAAAAATATTGTCCAGGATGAAAAACAGCTGGCCTTGCAGCTTTTGGGTTTGGCTCGGCGTGACGCGCGCATCGGCTTCGAAGCCAGCAATCACTATTACTATTCGTTGCAAGGACTGGCTGAAAAAGTCATTCAGTGTAATTATTTGCTGGCAACGGAACTTTGCCTGAAGTAGATCATCAGCCAAAAATAGAAACTAAGTCACACGACATGAGCTGGCAGCTACAACCCATTTTTTATCAATAAGCAAGCAGATGCCTGCGACTCCCAGTTTTTCCACAAATTGGGCAGATTATCACAGATTAAGCCCCTTGCATTTGAAATATCTGCGGATTCTGCGGATTCATATTTGATTCTTCGTTGTTGGACTCTGGCGGAAGGGATTGCTTGGCGTTCTTGGCGCCTTGGCGGTTGGTTCCTCGTCATTGAACCGCTAAGACGCCAAGAGCGCCAAGGCCGGTTTTAACTGCTTTTCTTAGGTTTAGCTACGCAATGTGGTAAATTTCGGTTATATTGCATAAGGCAGCGAAACTACTTCCTTCCATGGCCTCGAAAAACAAGGTTAGTTTTCGGGAAACAGGCACCTTTCACGTTGTAAACTAGGAAAAAAAGAACAAAAAAGGATTATGAAAAAGGTATTATTTGGTATCGTTGGAGTAGGCAATATGGGGACGAGCCATTTCCATAGTCTTTGCAGATTGCCGGAGGCGGATGTGGTGGCTTTGTGTGATTGTGATCCAGCTGCCTTCGAGCGGGTGGGAGATGCCAAGGAACGAGTCAAGTGTTTCACCGATTACGATCGTTTTCTGGCTGAAGGCAGGATGGATGCTGTATTGGTAGCGACACCACATTATTTTCATCCTGACCTGGGTATAAAAGCGTTGGCCGCCGGCAAACATCTGCTGGTTGAAAAACCGATTGCAGTTCATAAAAAAGATGCTGAACGCCTACTGGAAGCAGCCAAGCAATATCCTAAACTGAAAAAATCCTTGATGCTAAACCAACGCACACTGCCTGCACACCGAAAAATAAAAGAGATGATAGACTCAGGAGAGCTGGGCAAGTTACACCGTATCAACTGGACGATTACGGACTGGTTCCGCACGCAAACATATTATGATTCTGGAGACTGGCGCGCCAGCTGGCGCGGCGAGGGTGGTGGCGTCCTGCTTAATCAGTGTCCTCACCAACTTGATCTGATGCAATGGTTCTTTGGCTTGCCAAACCGGGTAAGAGCAACTGCCTACTTCGGAAAGTTTCATGACATAGAAGTCGAAGATGAGGTCAACGCTTTTCTCGAATACCCCAATGGACTGACCGGAAACTTTATCGCATCGACGGGGGAAGCACCGGGTAGCAACCGCCTTGAAATCGTTGCAGACCGCGGGCTTATGGTCTATGAAAAAGGAATACTTACTTTCTGGCGCAATGAAGAACTGACCTCAGAATATATTAAAAAATCTAAAACTGGTTTTCAGAAACCGCCCTGCTGGGAATGCAATATCCCCATTCCAGAAGCTCAGGAAGCCCAGCATGCCGCGATCTGTAAAAATCTCGTCGCGGCTATTATTGATAACGTGGACTTGATTGCTCCGCTGGAGGAAGGGATTCGTGGCCTCGAGCTGGGCAATGCCATGCTCTTATCGGCCTGGCGCAATGAAACTGTGCAATTGCCTATAGATGCGGATGATTTCGCAGATCGGCTCAGTCGTTTGGTGGCAACCTCACGCTACCGTAAAAGCGTGAAAGTCGCCGACAACAGCGACTTTAATCAGTCTTTCTGAAACACAGTCATCCCATAGGCAGCAAAAACGGCATGTTTAACCCTGTTTCGCGCTTGGCCAAACTGTTTTTTCAAAAAAACAGTTTTGATTTTTCGATTTTTCCCGCTCGACATAGAGGCCGCAGGCAGGATAGGCAGAAAGCAACTCGATCGCTCCTGCTTATCGGCAGAAAAAGTCGTCAGTCGGGCTAAAAACCGGGATCATGCATGGTCAAAGTATTACAGCACAACCTCTTAAATAGAGCCGCCGCTCGATGCCTTGTCCTGAAAATCTGCG
>JAAZKR010000290.1 GCA_012799725.1 Oligosphaeraceae bacterium
TCAGTCGCCTTTCGGCTTCAGTCCGCATCGGAAGAAGGTTCTGATTGCCGGGCAAGGGGGAAAAGTCAACTGCTTTTTTAGGTTAAATGAAGAGTGTTGGCTCCATAGGTGCCATGTATTACTACGTCAAACCAACGCTGCAGAAAACTGAGGCATTACTAAATTACGTTGCGCGGTCCCTGTAAATCCTCATGATGCAGTTTTTCCTTTTTACTTTTTCGGCTTGTATTAATATTGAAATACTTTATTGTATGAAATCTACTTTCAACCGCTTTATGAATGCAAAAAATGGAGAATTTGACTTATGTCCAACTTAAAAATTGCGGTGATGGTAAATTCTCTGCGCCTTGGCATGGATAAAGGCATTGAATGGACTGCGAGCATGGGCGTACCTGGGGTGCATATAGGCTGCCAGCAGGGTTTCTGCCCTCAGGACATGGATCTGGCGGCGCGTAAAAATTTCCTGCGTTGGCTACGTGATTGCGGCGTAGAGCTTTCCGCCATCAGCGCTTGGGGTGGCAGAGAAGACTTGGGGCGTGAGGAAGGCTTGCAAGAGACCATAGAGGAAGGCAAGCGACTGCTTGAATTCGCTGCTGACTTGGAATGTGGCATTTGGCAAGGCCATTGCGGCATCATACCGCACAGCTCAGATGACCCCAAGTGGGGGCGTTTTGTCAATTCTTTTGGTGAACTTTGCCGATACGGCGAAAAGGTCGGTGCTAAGCTGGCGGTTGAAACCGGCCCGGAGCCACCGGCCACCTTTTTGCAAATGATCAATGATGTAGGCAGCAGATCACTTTGCGCCAATTATGACCCGGCCAATCTTATCCTTTGGCCGGCTAGATACATGAAAGAAGCTGGTCAATCTTACGATCGGGAAAAAGCTTTTGCTGAATACCAGCCGGTAGAAGGCGTTAAAGTGCTGGGCAAACACATAATTCACACCCATGCCAAAGATGCCAGGGTATTTCCGGGCGATGACGCCAGGGAGGTACCCTTGGGGGAAGGCTGGATAGACTGGCAAAGATACCTGAAAAACCTGCGAGAAGTGGGCTATGATGGTTTTTATGCCATAGAAAGAGAGGTCGGTGAAGACCCCTTGACCGACATTGCAAAGGCCATTGAATTCCTGCGTAGCCTGTAAATGTCAGGGCAAACATGCCACCTCTCGCTGCTTGTGTGACCCGCGCTCCGAAAGCTGGCTGAGACCGGCGACCCACACAACCTTAAACGACAACACATATGCGCTGTAGTCTCTTATTTTTTTTCAGCTTGCTTGTCCATATAATGGCACAGGATATCGCTATTTTGGCAGGCAAAGCAAGGCCTGGTTCAGCCACTCAACAAGAGTTGAACTGGGCTAACGATAAACTAGTCGAGCTGCTACGTTCGCTCAAAATCGAATATAAACGACTGTCTGACGAGACCCTGAGTAACGAAGAGACCAAAGGTCTGAAAATCATTTTCCTGCCGCAGAACCATATTTTGCCCGTTGGCAGTGCTGCCGCTCTGCGTGGATTTGTTGAAGCAGGCGGCAAGATCGGCGTATTCTATAATTTTGATCCTCAGGTTTTATCCTTGCTGGGTATAGCCAAGACGCGCTATGTGCCTTTTAAGGAACTGGGCGAGGTCAGCGGCCTCGAGTTCAACGAGAAAGCTTGGCCGGGAGGGCCGCATTTCATACGTCAGGCCTCAAAGAACCTGCTGATCAGTGCAGGAGAAGCTGCCGATGAAACATCCTGCTGCGCTTGGTTTCTGCGTCCTGACGGTAGCCGAAGCGCTTTTCCCGGGATATTATCTCACCCCAACGGCTTTTACATGTCGCATATTTACATGGGGCAGGATCGAGCAGCTGCGGCTCGATTCATCCTTTCTTTCATTGGCGACATAGTGCCGCAATACTGGCACGACACCATCAACCGCAAGCTAAACTCAGTTCCTGCCTTTGCCGGCTTTCAAAACCTGGATGAGTTGCTGGCTTGGATGCAGCAATTTAAGCCTGACATCCATGCCGAAGCGGCCAAACCACAGGAACTATTGGAGCAAAGTCGGCTGGCTTTGCAAGAAGAACGTTATGCCCAAGCCTACACTTGGTTGGAACAAGCTGAAGCGCAGATAGAGGAGCTGTATTTAACCTGTTGTCCATCTCGCAACGGTGAGTTGCGCGGTGTTTGGATACATTCACCCTATGGCATTGCCAATTGGGGCTGGGACAAAACTATAGAACTGCTTGCAGAGAACGGATTCAACGCCATTTTCGCCAACTTTCTCTGGGGCTATGTGGCCGACTATCCCAGCGAAGTACTGCCTAATCATCCTGACACCTATAGTGAAAACGGTCGTATAGATTATTTGCAGCAGTGTCTGGAAGCCTGCCAAAAACACAAAGTCGAACTGCATGTCTGGAAAGTGAATTGGTATATGGGGCGTCGTACACCGGAGGAGTTGCGTCGCAAAATGAAAGCACTAGGGAGAACGCAGCAAAGACATGACGGCAGCGATACCGATTACCTAACACCACACGACGAACAAAATTTTAAGCTGGAGTTGGACTCCATGCTTGAAATCGTACGTAAATACCCGGTGGCCGGCATACATTTTGACTACATACGCTATTCCGACAGCAGAACCGACTATAGCTTCAGTGCCAGAGTAGCATTCGAAAAATTGCTGGGACGTCCGGTCAGACAATGGCCCGACGACTGCCGTCCTGGTGGTACGGACGCACAGGTCTTCGCAGAATGGCGGCGGGAGAATATCAGCAACCTGGTACGCGCAGTTTCAAAACAGGCCAAAGCAATACGCCCCGGCATCAAAATTTCCGCTGCGGTTTTCGGCGATTGGGAAAGCGCCCGCAGTTCTGTGGCACAGGACGCCGCCGCCTGGATAGATGAAGAACTGCTTGATTTTATTTGCCCCATGAATTACAGTTCGTCGCCGACTGAATTTGAACATCTGCTGCGCAAACAGCTCATGGCAGTCGCTGGACGCCGCCCTGTCTATCCCGGCATCGGGACATACCTGTTGCCGGGTGCAGGCGCGGTTGCCGAGCAGATAATGCTTAGCCGCAAACTAGGTGCCGATGGTTTCATCTGCTTTCAGCATAACGAAATTTTCGCCAGAGAGATGCTGCCGGGTTTGCGCAAGGGGGTCACATCACTTTCGGTTAGCGAGCCCTTGCCACATCAAAACCCACAGGTAAGATTTCACTGGCAGCAAAGTCAAAGCCGGCTGCCCGGCTCATTTTATAGTCTGAGCGAACCGCTGTTATGTGAGTTCATGCTGCCTGGCAATCTAGAACCCAAAAGCTTACGTGTCAATCTATTGCGTGATGGCTGGGATACGACAGCAAACGTCAAGCTGGGTCTGCGTCGAGAGTCGCGTAGCAGTAGCTGCCGCATTGATTTGACGCAACCGGGCTATTACCGCTTGGAACTGCGTGGCGAAAATGAGCTGGGGCTGCCCATGCTATACCGTAGCAATGTAGTAAAATTGCTGAGCGCGGCTGAAGAAAAAGAACTATTAGGGCTGGAGCAACCGCCAAAGTTCAAGCAGAACGGCAAGCCCAAAGTAGCCGTCTGGCTCAATGACTCTTACGGCGGCGAAAGTATCTTCGCGTTTCTGCAAGAACAAGCCGACTTGGACGCAGCGGCACTCTATAATGTGCATGCTGAAAGCTTGGCGGCTGGCGACATCGTCATTATCCCACAGCCTAAGAATGACGCTGAACTCTTTAGGCAAACAGAAACCGCCGAACGACTGCGCAGCTTTATACGCCGAGGCGGCGCACTCTTAGTAACACATTCACTGTGCGGCAATCGCGGTTTTATCAACTTGGCACCCGAGTTGGTGAGCGCCGTACCGGAGCTGCCGCTCAACGATGTTGCCTGGCAGCTCAATCCGGCCCACCCTATTGCTGAAGCCTTGGCACCCGACACCTTTCAATCAAGCTACCCCTTTATAGTCTCCATGCAAATTACACCGGAAGCCGAAAAGGTAGCCGAAGCCGTAGATAGTGGCGATGCTCTCATCGTAGCCGGTCAACTTGAACAAGGCCGTTATCTGGCTTGTGGATTGGCGCTTGGGCTTGACAAAGGCGAAGTCAACACGGCATTGAATCAGACCGAGCAAAAGCTCCTTCTAAATATGCTTAAATGGCTGAGTCCAAAGAAATTCCCCAGCCTCGGAGAGGCGAAACCATAAGTACCCCCCCGATGGAGCAGTGCAAAGCACTGCGCGAGACCTGGGGTCATAGACCAGAACCCAATCCGGGGCCTGCGGCGAAGCGACACAAACGAACTCCTGCCAGAAGCATTTTTTACAGGATCACCTATGGCAGATCCACTGCTCCCCCCGTGGCGCCCTTGCGAGCGCTGCCTCTTGGGGGAGTCCCCACCCCGAGTTGGTGGCGCTCCGCGCCAGGGAAACCGCTCGAAGAGGTGCTGGCAAGGCTTGAATGAATCATCTCGAAAACTAAAACAGTGCCAGCACAACTTCACGGAGGTTCAGTTATCTGAATCTGCGTAATCTGCGGATAGAATACGCCCGGAACCCTTTTTGGACGTGGCCTATGTAACGTGGATATGCGGCGACAAATGAAGACGCATAATGCTTTTCCTTTGCTTCAGAGCCCCACATTGTCAGAGCGTCGATGCATGTGTCGCCTTTCCAAGGCTTTAATGGCGAGGAGATATCATTCCTTATTTCGCTTCCAGTATTTTTCTCAGCCTAGCCAATATAAGCTGCACGCCTTTTTGCCCCAGTTCAGCGCTGGCATTTTTCGCGCTGCGCAGATACCATTTTTCATCTGAATACAAGTCCATTCTCACTTGTTCGGGGCATAGCGCCATCATCAAAGAAGTTTCACCTTGCCCGGCATGATCAAAGGGGAACTGCTTGGTTATTTCTGCGTCCATAAGTGGGTGGCACTGTATCCAGTTGAAAGGGTTTGCATCAAGGTCATCATGTTCACTGTAATATGTATCCATACTATTATCGCCCCACCAGCCCTTGCCACGACTTTGATCAAGGAACTCAAATATCACCTGTTTTGCAGCCAGTCTGAAAGCCAGGTCTGTAGGCATTCCTGAGAGAAAGTTTTCACTCTGATGATGCACAATAGCATGGATATTGCGGAAGCCCACTTGCAGCAGTCCGCCAAATATCTGTCTGGCCATAGGCAGCAATACGTTGGAATCCACATGTATGGAGCCTCGGTTTTCGGCATCCTCGACAGCAAAGCTGCAAGCACCATAGTAGAACGCCGGTAAAATGACTATGTCCATCTCTTTTTCAAGAATGGCCAGAATTTCAGTTACCGCCAATGTGTCCATGCCCAAAGGCAGATGTTCACCATGATACTCGAGCACGCCCAAGGGTAGCACCAAGGGCCAACGCTCCTGCATGGCAGTGCGTAGTTCGGAAGGGGTCATTAATTCGTAGCGCATTTTATCTCCTGGATTGTAGTGACTTGCCGACAATAAAACCGTCGGGGCGGTTGTCGGATTGAATCGAACAAAGCGTACTTGGGCAAAATGGTTATATAATCGGATTTAGGAGTTGTTCAAAAACCAAGGCAACAGTTCTGGAATTATTGTGAGCTGTTTTTCCTCTATTCTGAAAGGAGCGTACGCAGATACACAGCTGACAGAAGAGGGTAAAAGCAGCCAAAACAAACCATAAATGTAAACTTGATTTTTGAACGATTCCTTAGTGGGGCAAAGCCAATCGATCCAGCTCAAGCTGCCTGTAGGCTTTAATAACCATATCGACTAAAGGATCATCCTGTTGCAAGCCGGCAACCTGCATTAGCGCTTTCTCCACCCCCATCTCCCTTATGCATCGCTGCAACTTTTGTGCCGACTCATCTTCCGCCGGATCAAAATGCAACGCCATAGCCATGCCCCAAGCGAGGTTCTTAGCCGGCAAGCCCTGCCCCAACGCCATTTTTGCCGCTCCGGTAAGCCGATCTTCCAAAGCCAATTTGCGGATCGGGTCCCGTCCCAGCCGGAAGACCGGATCGCCCAGCAGACGGTTATCAAAGCGTATTATGAGTTCCTCCACATGTCGTTGCAGCCATAGCTCATCTGCACCCAAAGCAGCGGAAATACCTGCGGCACTCTCTTGCAGTCCGGCCAGCATAAAATTACGTATTTTTGCGTCAGCCATGACCTCATAGCCATATTCATAACCACGCAGATAGCCGGCATAAGCCATCAGGGCATGGCCGCAGTTGTGAATATAAAGTTTACGCGCCGTGAAGACTTCAAAGTTGTCCTCGACGCTCATGGCCACAATGTCCGGAATTTCTCCGACAAAGCCGCTACGTTGCACCGGCAGCTCCTTGTATGCCTCCGTCCTGATCAGGCAGGGGTCTTGCTGACGCATCTCGGGGGTAGGTGCGGGTACCATGCGCCCTATCACCGTATCGACGAAGCCGGTTTGCTTTTCCAAGTAGGCTTTGCCTTCAGCTTTGCTCTTCTCGGCGCAGAGTCCACGCAGATATGCGGCAGCGCCGTGCAGATTTTCACAGACGATAAAATTAATTGGCGCGGCTTGCATCTTGGCACGTTGACACAGTCCGGCGACGATATTATCGACGATATACTTCAGGGCGTTGGCACCTACTGCGGTGGCAGCGAGGTCTGCTTCAGCCACGGCAGCGGCCACTGCGTCAGCATCGTTGCCGTGTATGGCACGCACCGGTCCAATTTGCAGGTCTTCATAGCCGAAGTTAGAGATGATCTGCAAGTGATATTGTCCACGCTCATTAAGAGCGGCAACCAATTCTTTGTCAACATCGACAAAGACCACTTCGTAGCCCGACTCGCTGAAGAGCTGACCGATGAATCCCCGCCCTATATTGCCGGCGCCAAAAATTACTGCTGTTTTGCTCATGATTCTTCCTTGTATTACAGTTCCAGACTATTCCTTGTTTTCGGAATGCAGATATATTCCCAGATTGGTGGCGACTCTACGCATGCCGCCGCCAGTCCGGTTCAACAACTCAATTTTTTCCTTTTCTTCGCCGGGCAGCAAACAAGCCAGCGAAGTAGAGCCACCACCATCCATATTAAGGCCTTCCCAAGCGCCAAACTGCCGCAACCACTCTCCTAATTCTAAAGTGGTGGCACCCAGACTCCAGTTTTTCTGTCTGCCGTCAACGGTAAGTAAAAACAGGTATTTTTTGTCTTTTGAGAGGCCGTATGCGGTTCTTGGATGCAAGGCCTTATCGCCGCGAGGCACCCCGTCTTGCAGCACAAAGGAAAAGCCTGTCAGTGCTAATTCTATACTGCTTAAATCACTGTCTTCATTTAGTTGCTGCATGGCGAATTCGCCATTTTTATAGATGACAAAACTGGGCCGCTTGTTAACTGCGCTGACCAGCTTGCCGTTAGAAATAACCAAACCCATATTATCGCTGTATTTATGGTTGAATGGCTTTCGCCAAGGACTCCAAGGAGTGGCGTTAACAGCCATGACCATGTTTAAGCCTAAGCCCCCCTTGTCCTTAGGCAATCGGGCATGTTGCATGAAGGCAACAGTGGTTTGACGCCTGGTGCGTATGATATGATCCGGAGCGTCAGGCATGGGCTTACCCCAATCGGGATCAGCCGGTGTGCAGCAGAAGCGTATCTCGGGTCGTTCCAAGTCTATGCGCACCACATTGAGTTTCAGTAAGCGCGGTTCTTCCAAGGCTACCTTGGCATGTAGTATGCCGGGATAGAGCTCGGTGGCCTTGGACCAATCATAGCTCTGAACCGACTCGGCAAACAAAAGAAAGGCTGAGCTGAAAAATAACAGAAAGGGGAGTAAGAAATTATGCATGACCAGCTCCATTGTAGAAATGTAATAGTGTAATGGAAAAACCTTGAGTTATGCAAGCCACAACGACAGACAGCTAGTTGCCGGGCACCGGCAGGCTACGCAGTGGGATTTTTTCGATTCTCAAAGGTCGATTCAGCCCCTGTTGGATTTGTTGTATGGCCTCTGCACTTTTCCTGTCGCGATTTTTTTGTGCAATCCGGGCACCAAGCAAAACAATGAAAAGACAAGCCACTAGTATAGCTATGGCAACGGCAGGCAAATTCATCACTGAGCTCTGCTCAGCATCCGGCTCTAAGTCCTTTTCAGCGAAAATGTAGCTGGCTGAGCCCTGGCCGAAGCTCTCGTTGCCCTGCTTCTTAACATGGGCGAGCTGCTGCGCTCTCTCTTTATCAAATTTTTCCAAAAGCTCCTCGGGAGCAACCTGATAAAGCATACAGATACGCTCGATGAAAGACTTGCAATAGTGCTCGTGTTGATCGATTTTGTGCAACTCGCCGCTTTCAAGATTCACAATAAAGGCCTGTGAGGAGCGTACACGTGAAGCGACATCTGCAATAGTAAGACCTGCCTCAGCTCTAAGCCCGCGTAACTGCTCGCTGAAACTGGAGTCCTGTAAGCGCAGCAAGCGCGCTCCTGAAGGCGCTAGAGGAAGAGCATCGTCAATTTCGCCACCGGATTGAGCCACCATGGCATTATTCGATGATGCTGGATTGCCCTGTTCTTCGTCACGTGGCTTTGACGCCATATACTCGCTTTCTTCGGGCTTTAGTGGCACGCTCGGAGGATCATAGGCCACTTGTTTTTCCTTAGAAGTATGCTCCTCTTGTATGTAGTTGTTCAGCATTCTCGATACCAAGTCACCAAGACTTTGGCCTTACTCCATGCGTCTTGGCGTCCAAATAAATTTACAGAAACCTTGCTTTCAGTCGTGTCAAGCTCCTGCCTCAAAGTCATCATCAAAATCGTCGTCAAAATCCGGCATACTGCTAATCAGTATTTCTCTCATGCCGCTGCTAGGCTGCGGTCCAAGTATTCCGCGTGCTTCCATTTCATCAACCAAGCTGGCCGCCTTATTATAGCCGATTTTCAGGCTGCGCTGTACGTAACTAATGGTCGGACGCTTATCGCGCAGTACCACTTCTATGGCCTGGCGCAGCAGCTTTTCCTCTTCGGAAAGCGCACCATCGTCGTAGTTCAGATCAAATTCTTCATCCGCCCCTACTCCGGCCTCTTCCTCCATTTTACGGAACACGGCTTCATCGAACTGCGGTTCCGCAAATGCCGAAATAAAGCTGACAATATTTTCCACTTCCGGTGTATCTACCCAGCCGCCCTGAATGCGCTCTGGATTCATGCCTATGCCCTTATAAAGCATGTCGCCGCTGCCCAGCAGCGACTCAGCGCCTTTGGTGTCCATGATGGTGCGCGCATCTATCTGCGACGGCACCTGAAAAGCGATACGCACCGGATAATTGTTCTTGATGGTACCGGTAAGCACTTTAGTATCCGGGCGTTGGGTAGCGATAATGGTATGTATGCCCACTGCACGCGACTTTGCCACGATGGTCGCCAGGCATTTTTCCACATCTTTTTGGGCGTACATCATAACGTCAGCAATCTCATCAATGATGATGACAATAAAGGGCAGTTTTTCCGGGATTGGATTACCAGCCTGGTCAAGCTGCTCTTCATCACTCTTTTTACGATTGTTGAACTCTTTCAGAGTACGCACGTTGACTGCGCCCAGCAAACGGTAACGCCTTTCCATCTCATTGATGGCCCAGCGCAAGGCCAAGCTAACTTTTTCGGCCTCGGTTATGACCGGCACTATCAGGTGTGGGAGCTTGCTATATGGCTGGAATTCAACGACTTTAGGGTCTGCCATAATCAGCCTGAGCTCATCGGGCTTGAATTTATAGAGCATAGAGGTAATAAGCAGGTTCATGCACACTGACTTGCCTGAGCCGGTAGCTCCGGCGATAAGCAGATGCGGTGCCCTGGCTAAGTCCAGCAGCTTGGTCTCACCACTAATATTCTTACCCAGCAGCAAGGGTATCTCCATACGATTCTCTTTCCATTTGTTATCGGCAAGCAGCTCGTAGGCAGAGACTATGCTGCGTACACGGTTTGGCACCTCTATGCCTACAAGATTACGCCCGGGAATAGGCAGCAGCATTCTGATACTGACCGCTTCCAAAGCCATGCAAATAGTATTCTGAATATTGGCAAAACGGTCTATATTCAACCCGGCGGCCGGCGATATTTCAAAGAGGGTGACTTGTGGGCCTATAATATTGCCGACTACCTCGGCATCCATGCCGAAATTATCCAAGGTCTCCTGCAGCTTGCGCATGGTTGACTCGGCTTCGGCACGCAAATCTTCATTATTGACCCGCTGTGGCCGGCTCAGCAGGCTTAGCTCAGGCAATTGATAGGGGGTATCGGCGCTGATCTTTTCAATCAGTGAAGCGGCGCTAGCCACTGGGACGGCTCTGGCAGTCGGCTTAGTTGGAGCCGGCAGCGTTGGTTCAAAAGGCAGTTCTCCCGTCACGGCGGCACTGTTGTTTTGCTGCTGTCTAAACAGGGATGGCGAACCGTTGGCAGGCTGCACTGCCGGCGCTGGGCGTTTACGTAAAGGTGCAGCAGGTTCTTCTTTTTCTTCCGCTTGCTTCGGCTCTACGGGTTCGGCGGCCTTGCTTCGACTCACGGATATTTGCAGCTTGCCGCCTTCATCAGCTACGTTATTTTCATCGCTTTGTTCCTCGGCCGGTGCCGTTTCACTTGCATTTTTTCGTCTTGCCGCCAATAAGCTGAATATTCCCTGCCAATCAAAATGCCAAATCACTGCCAAGGGTACCAGCACCAAGGCGAGCGCGACCAACAGTGAACCGGTCCAATTCAGGAGCAAATATAACCAGCCGCTGTTAGCGGCACAGAAAAAATGTCCGAGCACGCCGCCTGGGAAACCGCTAATATTCAGGCGTGCACTCAAACCAGCCAGGGCATTAGGAAACAAGCCGAAAGTAAGCGAGACCCCCAAAGCCAGCAGGACAATGCTGATCAAGTACTCTATGCCGCCGGGTCGCAGGCCTCTGCGCCAGACTAAGCGACGCAAGCTGCACAGCAGCAAAATGGCAACTATAACATAGCTGCCCAGTCCAAAAGTCATGACCATAAACCAACCTATGCGCGCACCTACTATGCCAAGCAGGTTGCGCGGATAGGCCAGCCCACTGATGCCGCCAGCCAAATAGTCCATATCCTCCGGATGATATTTCACCAGCGACAAGCAAAGCAGCAGGCAAAATGCCAGGATGATAAGACGGCGGTAGCGAAAATTGTGCGTTCCGGCCTCATCCAAGGACTCTGCTTTGGATGTAAAGAAAAAACCCATTCAGTATATTCTCCGCAGTAGCTCTAAGTTATCAACAGTCAATTTCTTAAGACGCCGTAGTTGTTCTTTTGCCCAGCCCTTACTCCAGCTCAGGCAGATTGTACCCGAAGCCATTACCCTGTATAGTGCTCAGGTCCAGCTCCCCATTACGTCTCTCGTACAGTCCCGGATGGCTTTCAGCCTCTTTTTTGGAGGCTTCCGGATAGAATTGCGCTGCGTTGCATTCCACGCCCATTATGGTTCCCACCTGCGCAGCGAGCAGCACGTGCGGAATCAGAGCCAGGCGCGGGTTGGTGAGGTCTTGCACCATCAACTGCATGCCCTTCTGCTTAGCCCAGCAAGCCGACAGCAAAGCGCCGGTCTGAGTTTTGCATACTTTCAGGGCTACACCATTCCAGCCCAACTCTTTGCCCATTCGCACCAAACGCCAGTCATGTGCGCTCTCGTCCATGAACAGAGGCTTGCGCATCGAGACCGAATGCACTTCAATGGGGTTGGCCTCCAAATCGTAGGGGAAAGGTTGTTCTACATAGAGAATGAGCTTGTAAATATCCGGGCACTCATTTTTCAATCTATCCAAGAGCGCATTGACATATTCCGGGTCTTTTACTTGGCAATTCAAATCCAGCGACAGAGCTTGGCAGTTGTAGCGCATAGCGATCTGCCCTATGTCTTTGCAACGTTGGAAATCCCATTCGGCATCTATTCCAGTCAGCTTAATTTTAAGGCAATTAAGCCCGTCACGCTCTATCCATTCGGTCAGGGTCACCGGATAGCCGTCATTGGGTTCATTGCCGCCACGTTCGCTATCATAAAGCAAGTCCTTGCCACCAACCAAATGCCATACCGGCAGCTTGTTCATCCGGGGTTTGAGCAGGTAGTCCTCGGGATATTTACCGGCGAAGCCTTCATCACGAAAGTACCAGGCCAAGTCCTTGCTCAAATATTCACGATTGTAGGTCTCATAAATGGGCTTGCCCAACAGCTTGCCATAGGCATCGTGCAGGGCTATATCGAAGGCGGAGTTGCAGATCAGTGCCGCCAGATACGGCAGCTGCAATTCCTCACCCCGATTGTGCTCATCTCTAAGGGTATCCAGCTGCTCTTCGAGAAAGCACCAACCCAATTCCAAGGCATGCCCGCAAAAGCTAAGCGCGCGCCAAGCCTCAGCCAAGCGTTCACAAAATGCGGTCATACGTTCCTCTCTAGCCTTGAAAGCGGCGCTGCCGGGCCAGGCCCAAGCCACGCTAAGAGGAGTTTCACCCCACCCGCGCAAGGTCTGACCCGAAGCCGAACGTACATGCAAACAAACGCGGGCATTGATGATGGAGTCTATGGTTTCTGCGCCGAATTTCAGGGGCACGCGCATGGTGCAAGGCATAAAGAACAAGTCGCAAGCGCTTATTTGAAATTCTGCGCCACGCTCGAATGTAGAAGAATTTATCATGGTCAGGTTCTCTGTCAGCAGTTTATGAGCTGATTAAGGGACGCGCCCAGCGTCAATATCCCTCTCAGTGTTGCATCTGCAAGATAACACCCATCGCTTTATCAGGCTGCGCCAGGAGCATATCTGCGGCCTTGCCTACTTCCTGCAAAGGCATTCTATGAGTTATCATGGGCTCCACCAGCAAGCGCTTCTCATGCATTAAGCGCACTATTTCCCGCAAATTGCGCTGGGTAGTAAACTGCACGAAGACATTGGGATAGTCCGCCCCGTATTCCCAGTCGCTGTCATGATAGCCCGGGCCGGTGCGTGAGGAAGCCAAAAAGTCCAGGTTGCCGGAGCAAGCTCCACCGCCGATTTCCACCTTACAGCCGCCGATAAGGATAATTTTGCCCATGGCATGTCCGTCGGCAGAAACTTTCATAGCCTGCATAATTTCTTGCATCACGCCGGTCGCCTCTCCACCAAAGGCCAGCATGGCAAAATCCAGGCCATACGGCGCGGCAAATTCTTTGCTTGCAGCCAAGGCATCCGTAGCGATAAAATTAACTGTATTGTTAATACCGCAGGCCTTAGCTATTTCTATGCGCGATGCCAGTCCTTCCCAGCCCAACACTCTTGCGCCAGAAAGTTCATAAAGCTGGCAGGCCAGGTTACCCACGATACCCAATCCCAGCACTGCGCCGTAATCTCCGAGCTGCGGCATGGTGCGGCGTACTCCTTGCAGTGCGGTCGCTCCCAAGCACGCGAAAGCGGCCGGTTCATAGCTGAGCTCTTCGGGTATGGGCACCACCAGATTTACCGGCACACAGGCATAGCTGCAATGTTTGGCACCGCCGCCCATGGCGGCTACACGCATGCCCGGCTCCGGTCCCTTCACATCACCCTGCACAGCAATGATCTCGCCAGCATTAGCATAACCGAAGTAAGTATCTTCAGCCTCGGGGCCAGGCTGCTGCTGAGCGCGACGCATACGCAGTATATTCATCTCAGTGCCGGGGCTGATCAACGAGGCGTGCACTTTAATAAGAACCTCGTTCTCGGCAAGCTGCGGTATCTTTTCTTCCTTGACGCCTACCCGGCCAGCAGGGTCTACATAGGCGACCAAACGAGTCTTAGGCACAATTTCCTCCTATGTGGAAAAAGAGAACTACACACAAGCGCAACCTTGTGTTTATCTTGGTAACGAAGGCAGATTGGGCAATGTTTCATGGGGTAGCGGTGCCACCCGGTCCACCAGACCCCAGCGCCGTGAAAAGGGCCACCAGACCCAGAGCGCAGTGCCGACCAGATTGTCGCGCGGCACAGTGCCCCAGTAACGGCTATCCAAACTGTTCTCGGAATTGTCGCCGAGCATGAAATAATGCCCCTTTGGCACTTTAAAGCTGTCAAAGCTGTGGCGCAGATATCTGGCGCCGGGCATATGGGCATAACCGCGAAAGCCGCCGGTATGACTATGCATACGAGCAAAACCGGGCGAATCATTGGCGTCTAAAAGCCTGAACTCTTTGGCACCGGGCGTCTTAATGTAGAGCTGATGCTCCTTGATAAGCAGCTCATCTCCGGGCAGCCCAACTAGACGCTTAATATAATAGCGTCCGCCAAAATCGCCTTCAGGCGGTTTGTCTAAGCCGTCGGTGACAAAGACGATTACGTCACCGCGTTTAGGCTCTCTGAAGCAGTAGGTCAGTCGATTGACGAAGAGATGGTCGCCCGACTTGATAGCACCGCGCAGCACAATTTCATTAGCACGGAAATAGCGTTGGTCGCCAAAAAGCGACTTTCCGTATTTTTCATACAGCATACGTTGTATATCATTGACCGAGCCGGGCAGCTCGTAACCATGACTGCCGATCTGTACCAACGATTTGGGAAAGAAAGGCATAGCGGGCAAGGCTTTGATGCCGCTGAAATTCAGCCGTCCAGCTTCTTTTACGGTCAGGTCCAGATGCCTTTCAGAGTAATTCAGGAAAGAGAAAAATTTCTGCAATGCGTTGCCGGCATAGGTTTTTTCTGTGGCACTAAAATGTATGCCGTATAGAGTGGGTTGCATGCTGCCGGTAGGTATCTTGAAAGGCTGCACAAACAGCGCACGTATGCCAAAAGCCAAACCCAAGGCGACCACAAGCACTTCCAAGTTGTCACGCAGCCAACGAAACGTAGGCGGCGGAGGCAGATTTAATTTATGCGTGCCGCTTTCATATCTGCGCAAACACTTTTCCTGCTCGGCAGCATCTTTGCTGGCGAGCTGCTCCTCCAACTCGGCAATGGCGGTTTGCAAGGCGCCTCGATGCTCAGCCTCAAGAATGTCCTCATCGCGCAAAAGGCGCTGTCGAAGACGCTTTAATATATCTTTCAGGTTCGAACGACGTCGCATGGGCTTGCTTTGCAGCAGCCGCAGCACCGTATTGCCAAAAAAGAAATAAAAGACCGCCAGGTCTAAGATGATGATCAGCCAAATCGGCATCGTCAATCCTTTAAGTCGTCAGTAGTAATTGAAAGCGTGCACTTTATCCTTAAGCAAACCGTCATTTAATGAATGTTTCCGGCACTTTCTTTTCCTCTTTGTGTGCCTTAAGAGCAGCTATCTGGTTCAATCCTTGTCGGAAGACCTGAGCACTGCCACGAATGCTTCCTGGGGAATATTGACATTGCCTATCTCTTTCATGCGCTTTTTGCCCTCTTTCTGTTTATCAAGCAGCTTGCGCTTGCGTGAGATATCGCCGCCGTAGCATTTGGCGAGCACGTTCTTCCGCAGCTGGCGCACGTCTTCGCGCGCAATGATCTTACCGCCCACGGCACCTTGTATGGCAACCTTGAACATCTGCGGCGGTATAGCCTCTTTGAGCCTTTCACAGACCGCGCGCGCCCGGGCTACAGCACGGTCACTGTGTACTATGGAGGCGAATGCGTCAACCGCCTCGCCATTAACCAGTATCTCCAGCTTCACCATGGGGCCGCGCTCATAACCATCCGGCGAGTAATCCATGCTGCCGTAACCCCGGGTCACCGTCTTGAGCTTGTCATAAAAATCGAGCACGATTTCATGCAAAGGCAGGCGGCAAGTAATCATAACGTGATTTTGGTCCACGTTATCGGTTTTCAAACAGATGCCGCGCTTTTCCATAACCAGGTTCATGATTGCGCCCATATAGCTGGTAGGCGAGATGATCTGCGCCTTGATCATGGGTTCTTCTATATACGCTATCTCGCTGGGTTCCGGCATATGCAACGGGTTATCTACTTCCTTCATTTCACCATTGCGCATATAAACCCTGTAGATCACACTAGGGTAGGTCAGCAGAATGTCCATGTTATATTCGCGACGCAGGCGTTCCTGCACGATCTCCATGTGCAATAATCCCAAAAAGCCGCAGCGGAAGCCGGCACCCAGAGCCACCGAGCTCTCAGGTTGCGCAAAAAAGGCGCTGTCGTTTAAACGCAGCTTGGCAATACTGAATTTCAGGGCTTCGTAATCGGCTGTATCTATGGGGTAGACACCGCTGAAAACCATAGGGCTGATCTGCTGAAAACCCGGCAAGGGGTGCTTGCATGGGCGCTCATCGTGAGTCAAAGTGTCGCCGACTTTGATGTCATGCGGCGATTTAATCGTAGTGATAACATAGCCGACCTCGCCAGCCTCCAAGCTTTCACAGGCTTGCATCTCAGGGCCAAAAAAGCCCACTTCCTTGACTTCGCTGCTCAGACCGGAGCTGAACAAGCGTATCTGTTCACGATCGCGCAGGCTGCCGTTAAAAACCCGCACATAGCTGACTACGCCGCGATAAACGTCAAAAACCGAGTCAAAAACCAATGCTTGCAGGTTTTCTTCTGAACGTGTTGGTGCCGGTATGCGCTCGACTGCGGCCTCCAATAACTCCTCTATGCCTATATCGGCCTTGGCAGAAACCAGCAATGCCTCCTCGCGGGGTATGGCGAGCAGCTCCTCAAGTTGAACCAGGCACATCTCTATATCGGCGGCGGGCAGGTCTATCTTGTTGAGCACCGGAATGATAGTCAGCTTCTGAGCAATGGCCAGATTGACGTTGGCCATGGTTTGAGCCTGTACGCCTTGAGCAGCATCAATGACTAGAATAGCCCCCTCACAGGCAGCTAGACTGCGACTTACTTCATAACTGAAGTCTACGTGTCCGGGCGTGTCAATCAGGTTAATGATGTAATCTTGACCGTCCTTGGACTTGAAAAGCATGCGCACCGGATGCGATTTAATCGTAATGCCACGCTCGCGCTCCAAGTCCATGTCGTCTAGCACCTGGTCTTGAAAAACTCGCTCTTCTATGGTTTCGGTATGCAATAGAAAACGATCCGCCAAGCTTGACTTACCATGGTCAATATGCGCTATAATACAAAAATTTCTGATGTTATTGATCGGGTCTGACATGAGTATGTTTTAGCAGTATTCCTTTCTTTTGTTCTTTCAGGCGGCACTACGGCCCATTTTTCTTATCACCAGCAGTCCGCCTATCTGATAGGCCAAGTTAGGTATCCACAAGATGAGTTCGGGATGCAGTCCGGGATAGTCACGCAGGCTGTCAGAGAGCAGCAGGAAGGCATAGAATACGAGCGCCATAACTACGCAAAGCAGCAAGCCTATTGAGGTCTCTGAACGCTTATTGCGTATGCCGAAAGGAACCCCTAGGATCAAAAATGCGAATGGCGACATGGCCAGGACCAAGCGATAATGGAACTCAAACAGATGTTTGGAGCCGCTTTCGCCGCTGGTCTCGCTTCGACTCCAGTCACCGAACAGCATCTTCACATTCATCATCTTTAGACGGCGTGACAAGGGTCGCTGTTCATGTGCCCGCGCAAAGTCGAGCGGCAGGCTCAGGCTATCTGCCTGCACGAAAGGCAGGCTGTCGCTGCGCCGCTGCTGTGATTCCGACAAATCGTACTCAGCCAAGCTGAAGCCTTGCAGCAGCAACTCCATGCTTCCGCTATCGGAACTGGGTATGATAAGGCCTTTGGTGGCGGTAATGTCACGCAGTTTACCTGAACCAGGGTCTTTTTCGAAAAGATGCAAATCGTAAATTACATTAGCACGTTTTTGGCCTATATGCAAAACACTATTGTCTGCAAGCTTGAGTTCCATGCCTGGCTCCAGCATAGCCAAAGGATTGCCCATCAAGGCCTCCCAACGCATCTGCCTGGCCTTGTAGCGGCAATCCGGTGCTGCGGACATATTCAAGTAGAGACAAATCAGGCTGATGACAACGCTGATAAGCAGGCAGGGCGAAATAATCTGCCAGAGGCTGACGCCGCCGGCTTGCAAAGCGATCACCTCATTATCCGCTGACATACGGCTGAAAACCAGTACGCAAGACACCAGCAGTGACAATGGCAGGGCGAAACGCAGTACATCGGGCAGCAAAAACAAGAGCATGCGCCCTAAAAACAGGGGTGATACGCCGCGCGCCAAGAGATCAAAGGCACGAAAAAAATGCGTGCCCAGCATAACAAAGACTAAGATACCCAATGCCATGCCGAGATTAATCAGCAAATTCTTGGCTATGTAGCAATTGAATGTCTTCACAGAAACAGAGCGGAAAAACAGGACTGATACTCGGCCAGGGTATGGTATAGCCTAGAAGCCGTATCTTATGTTGAAATGGAACCTACCGCCCTTGCCGTCCAGATGCTCGCCGTGAGTTTTAATCGGATAGCCATAATCCAGCCTGATAGGCAGGGCGACGAACTGTATACCGATGCCGACACTCATGTTCAGCTCACCTGGGTCGACGTCAAAACTATCCCACCAGGTATTGCCGATATCGGTGAATACGCTGACATACATGAAATCCTTCACCGGCTTGAAAATCTCGGCGGTACCCATAAGCATGGTCAAACCGCCTATCGGGTTCTCATTGTAGTTCACCGGGCTGATATCATGGCGCTTGAATCCTCGTATGGTACCGTAGCCGCCGCCAAAATAACGGTCGAATATACGAATATCATCGCCACTGATATGGCTTGCCGCCCAGCCGGCTAGGCCCAACTTCATCGTGAGGCCTTGTGGCAACGCGAAGTACTTGTCACCGGCGGCATGGAAACGGGCGTAGTTGCTGTAGCTGCCCAGGACGGCGGTAATCAGCTCGGATTCCAAGGTAACCCGCGAGCCCTTAGTCGGGAAGCTAAAGCGGTCTCTGGTATCACGAGTTAACCGCAGGATAAAGCGGTTAGCAAAATGGCTGCCCTCATCATCGTTGATGTCGTACATGATTGCATCCCGGCTATAGTCCATGGTATCATCATAGGGATCATCATCCACATCTGAGATACGCACTTGTTCGATGCGCAGTCCCAGCCCCATGCGCCAGTATTCCACATGTTTGGTTCCAGGCAGACTAAAGGCCAAGGGCCAGCTTAGCATCAAACCGCCGCCTGTATGGCGTTCGTCATAGTTATCCTCGTAACGTGTGCTCAGGAAGAAGTCGCCGCTCAGCTCCAAATCACGGTCAAACAAGGCCGGTTCAACAAGCGAGATGCTGATATTATGCACTTCGGAGCCTATGCCCACGTAGGTGCGGAAACGCTGTCCAGCGCCTTTGGGCGGCCAGTTTAAGCTAAGGAAGCGTTGCAAGTCGAAGTTGGTCTCGGAAAATTCCAGGAAGCCCATCACTGAGTCTTCACTTGAAAAGCCTGCACCTAGGGACACCGAGCCGGTACGCTTCTCTTTCAGATCGATGCGCAGGTCTTTCATATCTGGCACAGTGGTAGGCAGCGGGAATATTTCCACGCTTTCAAAATAGTCCAGGTTTTGCAGTCTTTGTTTGGAGATATTGACTTTACCGATATCGCCGAGATCGCCCGGCAATATGGCCAGTTCACGGCGTATGACTTTATCTTGCGTTATGTCATTGCCGGTTATATGTATGTCTCTTATTCGCGAAGGCAGCCCCTCTTCAACGCGATATTCGATGTCAACGATAAGCTTTTCATGATCAAGTACTTCTTGTGATATGAACCTGAGGTCCATATATCCGAGTTGCTCGTACTCCCGGCGCATGTCAGCCAGGTCTTTAGCCGCTATAATAGAATTATATACCTCACCTTTTTTGCTAGTGGTTTTGGCTAAAAGCTCTTCTGCTGTGAACAGTTTCTGACCCGTGACCGAGACCTCGCCCACGTTATAAGGCTTGCCTTCGCTAAGCTTGAATACCGGGCTGACCCAGTTGCCTTTCTCATTATAACGCAATTCCACATCCTCGACCGCAAAGGCCAGATAGCCCTTGGTGGCATAAAGTTCGCGCAATTTGTCCCGGTCGTAGTGCAAAAGCTGTTCGTTAAAATAGTTGCCAAAGCGGAAAATATAACGCCACCACTGCCGCTTGGTCATTAGCTTTTCACGTAATTCAGCCGTAGTGAAAACCGTATTTCCTTCAAAAATGACCTGTTGCAGTTTTGCGCGTGGACATTCATTGATAACGTAGACAAGCTCAGCACTACTACCGTCACCATCATCGTCCTGCAAGCGATAAGTTACACTGCTGCCATAGTAACCGGCATTGCGGTATTTTTCAAAGATAGCCTTGCGGTCGGCGGCTACCTTGACATCATCCAAAGGCGTGTTCAGCGGATGCTTCACTAAACGCAGCAATTTCTTGTCCGTAAAATGATTGTTGCCTTCAATCAGGATTTTGCTGACAACCTTTTTCGGAGTGACCACAAACAAAAGGTCTACGCTGCCGTCACTGGCGCTAGTGCTACTAGTCTGTACATCGCTGAAACTGCCTGTGCGATAGAGTGCGGCAATATCCTCTGAGAGTGTCGCCGGCGAAAATTCGGCTCCCTTGCGGGTTTGTATAGTGGAAAAAACCAGCTCTTCCAAGGCTCCCAAGAGTACCTTGCCGCTGCTGACTTCCACCGAGATGCGACCTACCGGCGCAGCCGATAAAACGACACTGAAAAACAAAGCGCAAACGGAGACCCCTAGCCTTCTCAATACAAGCGCATTTCGCATTGCTTAACTCCCTATATAAATGGCAATCAAAAAAAACAGTGTAAACATGATAAGTTAATCAAGCATAGCAAAACTGCAATCCAATCAAGCGAAAATAGTTCAACGAAAAAGAAAATGACGCGCGATACTAAAGCTCAACCCTCCATGTTTTGCACCCATCGAATCAAAACAAGTCAAACCGACATTTGCATTCCACCCAATCTTCCCGGCTTGTCTTAGGCATACACCTTTTCCGTCGGCTGGTTTTTTGTTCGGATATGGTTATATTTTCATTTACATTCCAACTAAATTTATAGATATAAAATCATCAGCTGTAAACACAGGCAAAGGGGGAAAATCAATTGAAAAACAGATTGCGCAAGTTTCGTGAGATGGCGGCAGCTCAAGAAGGTACTTTCCGACAATTAAGCAGCGATATCTGGTCGCGTCCGGAGTTGGGTTTGCAAGAGCACTACGCCTGCCAACGCCAAGTCGCTCTTCTGCGTGAATTCGGCTTTGAGGTCGTCAGTCCATTTGCCGGTTTGGAAACCGCGTTCCGTGCACAATGGGGCAGCGGGGAACCGATTTTCGCCATTGTCTCGGAATACGACGCGCTGCCAGAGATAGACCATGGCTGCGGCCATAATCTGATCGCGGCAGCCGCACTGCTAGCCGGAAGGCTGACGCAGCAAATGCTGCAAGAAAACAGTAAACCTGGACAAGTACTCGTGTTGGGCACGCCTGGCGAGGAGAGTATAGGCGGCAAAGTATTGATGCTCAAGCATAACTGTTTGGCCGGTGTCGGCGCAGTAATGATGGTGCACCCGAGCTCGTCCTCCTACAGGGACTTCGGTTCTACTGCCATTAACCGCGTCAATGTAGAATTCTTTGGCAAATCAGTGCATGCCGCCAGCACGCCGGAACAAGGAATCAACGCCTTGGATGCAGTGATCATGCTCTTTAACGGTGTCTCATACTGGCGACAACAGTTGCCCGAATCCGCCAGGATTCATGGCATTATCGAAAACGGCGGCGTACGCCCTAATATCATTCCGGATTATGCCAGCTGCTATTTCTTCCTGCGTTCACCGGAAAACGAGACACTGGAGCAAATGAACCTACGTTTTGCTGACATGATTGAAGGTGCCGCCAAAATGACTGGTTGCACTTATAAATCCACTCCTCGTGCCCAGCCCTACAAGGCACGCAAGCCCAATCACCCCATGAACGAACATTATGCTGCCGCCATGCAGGCACAGGGTCTGCAGCTTGTTGAAAACAAAGCAGGGCGTGGCTCCAGCGATTTTGGTGACTTCTCACAAGTATGCCCTGGTATACATCCGTACTTCTCCATCTCCGATGTCGATATACCGGGGCATTCCAAGCAGCTCCGCGATGCGGCCAACAGCGACTTAGGCTTCAAAAACATGATTGCTG
Organism: Oligosphaeraceae bacterium; assembly: GCA_012799725.1. Lineage (GTDB taxonomy): Bacteria > Verrucomicrobiota > Lentisphaeria > Oligosphaerales > Oligosphaeraceae > JAAZIY01. Next base: position 22,063 of record JAAZKR010000290.1, read on the forward strand.
CCGCTATCAGTATGGCAGATATCGCCTATACCTACATTGTTAATCCGCAGTTCCGGCAAGAAATACAAGCTGACTTTGCGCAATAACCCAACTTCCCCAAAAATGGTTGCTTTTTGAGCGTTGGCACCGCTCAAATTTGTAGCAACTATTTGTTTAATGGGGATGAAAAAAGATAACCGCAAAGAAAGCAAAGAAAGCAAAGAAAGCAAAGAAAGGGGATGAAAAAAGATAACCGCAAAGAAAGCAAAGAAAGCAAAGAAAGCAAAGAAAGGGGATGAAAAAAGATAACCGCAAAGAAAGCAAAGAAAGCAAAGAAAGGGGATGAAAAAAGATAACCGCAAAGAAAGCAAAGAAAGCAAAGAAAGGGGATGAAAAAAGATAACCGCAAAGA
>JAAZKR010000291.1 GCA_012799725.1 Oligosphaeraceae bacterium
CAAAACTGGACGACATACTTTAGAAGAAAACTTCAGGAATCAGACCTTTTAGTTCACAACACCACTTGACTTTTTCATAACAGGATAAGCATGGTGCCGCCCTTGTCAGGGCTCAGTCGCCTTTCGGCTTCAGTCCGCATCGGAAGAAGCTCTATTGTCGGTCAAGGGGAAAAGTCAACTGTTTTTTTAGGTTTATTTGACCACGATATTGACCAGTCTTCCGGGGACTGCCACGCTTTTGATGATATTTTTGCCGGTTAGAAGCTTGGCGATTTGTTCGTCTTTTTGTACTAGACTGATCATTTCGTCTTTGTCGGCTTCCATTGGCAGCATGATTCTACCGCGTGGTTTACCATTGATCTGCACCAGTATTTCTACTTCGGCCACTTTTAGTTTGCTCTCGTCATATTTCGGCCAGGGCTCGTAGGCCAAGGTTTCTTTATGTCCCAGACGTTGCCAGAGTTCCTCAGCTATATGCGGTGCAAGAGGGCTAAGCAGCAGCACGAAAGTCTTCATGTGCTCCAGATTGCGTTTGGCACTGCGGCTAGTTTCATTGACATAGATCATCAGCTGGCTGATAGCGGTATTATAGCTCAAGGACTCTATGTCCTCACTTACCTTTTTGATGGTCTGATGCAGTAGACGCTCGGCCTCATCGCCAGGCGCCTCGTCGCTGATTTCGGCGGCCAATTCCCCGCTTTGCGTATCTATGATCATTCTCCAAGCCTTGTGCAGAAAACGATATACTCCCTCGACACCATCAGTATTCCAGGGTTTTACTTCAGTGAGCGGTCCCATGAACATCTCGTAGAGCCTGAAGGCGTCCGCACCGTAGCGCTCGATGATTTCATCAGGGTTGACCACGTTTTTCAGTGACTTGGACATTTTAGCGGGCAGCATGGTGAGCTCCTCGCCGCTTTCCTTGTGGAAATGCTTGCCGTCGCGATGCTCGACCATATCATTGGCTACCAACACACCGCGTTGATCTTTGTAGGAGATGCCCAGGATCATGCCTTGGTGTATAAGCCGTTTCCAGGGTTCAGGGTGGCTGACATGCCCCAAATCATAGAGTACCATGTGCCAGAAGCGCGAATAAAGCAGATGCAGTACGGCGTGTTCGGAGCCGCCTATATACAAGTCCACCGGCATCCAGTATTTCTCTTTTTCCGGATCCCAGCCCCGTTCATCGTTGTGCGGGTCTAAATAACGCAGGTAGTACCAGCATGAGCCGGCCCATTGCGGCATGGTGTTGGTCTCGCGCAGACCGCGTTTGCCAGTTGTCGGGTGTTGGTATTGCAACCATTGCTTGGCTCTGGCCAAGGGCGGCTCGCCGTCCGCCGTGGGTTTATAGTCTTCCAATTCCGGCAGCAGTACGGGCAGTTCATCTTCGGGAACCAGCCCTACCGAGCCGTCCTCGTAATGCACCAACGGGAAAGGCTCGCCCCAATAGCGCTGTCTGGAGAAAAGCCAGTCGCGCAGCTTGTAGTTGACGCTGGCCTTGCCTATGCCCTTGCTTTCAAGCCAGTCGCTGATTTTTTTCTTGGCTTCTGGCACCGGCAGACCATTGATGCTGATCTCCGCGTTGGCTGAATCAAACAGTTCGCCTTCGCCTTCCCAGCAGGCCTTGCCGGCCAGTACATCGGCAAGTTCGAGGCCGGCAGCTTGGCAATCCTCTTCGCTGGGACGCAGGATGCATTTGATGGGCAGGCCAAATTTGCTGGCGAATTCAAAATCGCGGCTATCATGTGCCGGCACCGCCATAATGGCGCCGCTGCCGTAGCTGATGAGCACGTAGTCAGAAATCCAAATAGGAATGGGCTGTGAATTTACCGGATTAATGGCGTAAGCTCCGATGAATTCACCGGTTTTATCCTTGTTCAGCTCACTGCGGTCCAGCTCTGATTTGGCGGCAGCGGCCTCCTGATAGGCTCGGATCGCGGCCTTGCGTTCCGATGCGCAGAGCTTGTCCACCAAGGGATGCTCCGGCGCAAGTACCATATAAGTGGCACCAAACAAGGTGTCCGGCCTGGTGGTATATACCTTGATCTGCTCCTCACTATCCTGCACCTGGAAAAACAGCTCCGCACCGGTGGACTTGCCTATCCAGTTTTTCTGCATTTCCTTGGTGCCTTCGGGCCAATCCAGATCGTCAATGCCGGCTAGCAGGCGTTCGGCATATTCGGTGATCTTCAACACCCATTGACGCATGGGCTTGCGGATCACCGGATAGTTGCCCACCTCGGAACGACCGTTGATGACCTCTTCATTGGCCAACACCGTGCCCAGCTCCGGACACCAATTCACCGGTTGCTTCGATTCATAAGCCAGCCCTTTTTCATAAAGCTTGGCGAAAATCCACTGCGTCCACTTGTAGTATTTTGGGTCGGTGGTGTTGATCTCCCGGTCCCAATCAAAGCTAAAGCCGAAGGATTCCAGCTGCCTGCGAAAGGTATCCACGTTTTTCGCGGTGGTCTCAGCCGGGTGCGTGCCGGTTCTGACGGCATACTGTTCTGCCGGCAGGCCGAATGCGTCCCAACCCATGGCGTGCAGTACGTTGTAGCCGCGCATGCGCTTATAGCGACACCAGATATCCGAGGCAGTGTAGCCTTCGGGATGCCCTACATGTAAACCGTCGCCGGAAGGATAAGGAAACATATCCAGGACATATAATTTGGGACGGCTGTAATCGCAGTCTATGGCCTTAAAGGTTTTGTTGACCCGCCAATAATCCTGCCATTTTGGCTCGATTTGAGCAGGAGAGTAGGGCGTATGATTATCCGACATGTAAGCAGTACCTCACTGGGCCGAAAAAATTCCGGCCGGAAAATAATTTGGTTGAAATGACAAACGAATAATGTAATCCCAAATCAGTGGAAAATCAATCTTTTAAGAGATATAAGAGAAAGACGAAGAAAGGTGGAAGGGAGAAGCATGAAAGAGTCTAAATAAGTATGGAACCGAAAATGTGAAGGATAGCCACAATCGGTCTGATAGTTCTAATCGTCAGCGCTGGTCAGGTTAATCTATACGTATCTACGTTTTTTGTTTTGTAGGCAGAGGAGGCAGTCTATTTACTGGGAGTTTAACAGATATCGCTTTGCGACAGTAGTAAAAGTGCCAACTCTGACCAGAGCTCGAAGCGAAATTTGTCGCAATCGGTCAAAGAAATAAAGCGTGAGTTTGCTAATTCCTGAGTTTTTTTTACGCTACAGGTTGGCAGGCAGATTTTAAAAACAATTCCAAGATGTGTTTTTCCAACAGCAGTCTTCTCTTCGTTGATGATTCCTAAAAGCTGAAAATTTTCACATGTCGCTGATATCTCTTCTCGACATTCTCGTTGCGTGCCATGCAAAATACAAGTAAACAGACTGGGTTCAACTGCATCTTCATGGTTGACATGTCCTCCCACTCCAAGCGACCAGAGGCCGTGTAATCTGCTTTCGCCACCCTGGCGGCTATGAATCAACAGCTGCTTCAGTTCATTGAAGACAAGTACGTAAGGAATTATCTGCTTGTAAGCACTATCCGCTTCCACTATATTGCGGCTGCGGAATTCAAAAGGACAATTTCCCAGCCAGGCTCGTAAAGTATGTTCGGTAAGAGGTTGGGCTGTGCATTCATGCAAATAGCTTGCAGGTATGTGCTCTCTTTTTATGCAGAGCACCTTTTCAATGTTATGCATAGAGTTCCTTAAGTAGTTCTATGATTTGCTTCTCTGAATTTTGTATTAATTGAAAGCGTTCTTGCGGAGTTGTAAAGGCGCTATTGAAGGAATTGTGCAAAAGTTGCATGATGTCCAGCCGCGAAAGCCCACCTTTCGACATCTGTGCGGCCTTGAGAAATTCCCTGCTCAGACTGCTTCGCGAAATTCCTGGGTTGTCGGTATTGATGCTGACTAATAAATGCTTGTCCAGATAATCCCTTAGCGGATAGTCCTCATTCTCCTTTGAATTATCATTGCTTGGCAGTATAAAATCCTTGTAATGACAAATCTGAAAATTGCTCGAAGGGCACATTTCTACACCGATACGGCGATCAACAAATCTGTCAAGCAAGTCTGGATTATCCAAAAGCTTCAGTCCATGCCCTATGCGGTCGGCATTCAAGTCATAGACCGCTTGCCAAATACTATCAGCGGAAGCCGTCTCGCCTGCATGTATGGTAAGTTTGATGCAGCGCTCATGAAGAGCCTCGAAAGCGTAACGAAGTTTGCGAGGGCTGCGTGCAGATTCTGTTCCAGCTAAGTCAAAGCCGACAAAACGCTGCGGAAAGGACTGGACTTGATGCTTTTCATCGCCGTCCAACAATTCCTCTGCCAGTTCAATATGCCGATATACTTGGCTCATCTTGCCGTGCCGACTTGCTATGAAAATGAAGGCGAAAATGCAATCAGAGCAGACCTCGTCCCGCAAATTTTCAAAAAGTATACGCACCACATCGCTGCCTGTGAGTCCTCCGCGGGTGTAGTTAACGGGTGAGCAGCGCAATTCTAAATATTTAATGTTTTCTTTCCGACATTTTTCGCGTAGTATTTTGCAGGCGCTTTCTATGCAACGCTTACTTTGCATCAGGGCGGAGCCTTGCAAATCTCCGAGCTTTTCATATTCTTCTATGCCAATACCGGCAAATTTGCACGGGTCAAGATATTCACCGTAAATAACCTTTTCCAGTAAATCTTTGTGTTCTTTAAATGCCATGAGGAAGGCACAAACCCCGAAAGGCTCTTTAACAAACTTAAAAGGGCGGCGCAAATCGTCTTTGGCAGCGGCGAGCTTGCGCAAATCGTCAAGCTTTCCGGCGTCCACCAAATTGCTTATATCTTTGCGCCAAGTAGCAAATTCCTCATGTTTCTGTGCCAGTTTCTCGACTTCTTCCTCCTCGGTAAAAGCTACTTGAATCATATCTTCGGGGTCTAAAATGCCGCCAAAATGGCAGTGTAACTCGGCTTTAGGCAGTTTTCGCAGCCATTTTAAATCCTCATTTTCTTGTTCCTTGCTGCAGCCAATACGCTCGTCTTTGAGCTTTTCAATTATTTGCGGATGCAGTGCAGTGAAGGCGCGAAAATTTCGCTCAATGCCACGGTCTCCGGTAAAATTTGTCAAAATAACACCGCTTTGTTTTTGCAGCTGTTCTATTTTTTCTAATAACTGGCAACTTTCAATTGCGTTGGCACCTTCTTTTAACGGGAAATTCGCAGTCGTGATTGTTGAGTCATCATAAAGATACGTAGCTTTCGGTTGTTTACTGGCGACCACAATCGGGATGATATCCTTGATCGCTTCAGCATCAGGAGAGCAGGAGTTTTCGGGTATAAGTGGCGGTGAATTAAGGCGTGTGAGCAATACATACATCAAAGCGTGGCAGCCAAAGATGCTGGCACTGCTCTGCATATCAGAACCCATGGTTCTGTAGCCTCCCGCCATTGAGATCAACAGCAACCCATCTCTGCTATTCGATTCCGCCTTTAGGGTGGCACGGTAGATCAGCTCTTTTAGTTTGCGGCAGTCCTCTGCGCTGCGGACATCTTCTAAATGTTCGATGTAAAAAACTTTAAGTGGTATATTTTTTTGTTGATAGTCAAGCCAAATTTTGCACTTCTCGACCGTCTCTCTGCTTTTATTGTTGTCGATTATAAGCAGCCAAATTTCATCCACATTTTTAATGCCATAGTTTTCACGGGTTTGCAAAAAACGTTCTTTGTCGGGATGATTTTGATAAAAATGAAATTGTTCGGGATTGGTGAAGCCAAGCAATTCCGGCAGTATAGCCCAAGTGGCGCCTAGGGTAACGAGCATAATATTCATGGTCGGATTAACTGGGAGTTGTTATGGACGAGAGATTTGATTTGTGGTTGTCGAAGCATTAATCCTAAAAAAGCAGTTGGTTCTTTCCTCTTGTCCGGCAATCAGAACTTTCTTCTATTTTCATGACGTCCCGGAAAACGTCCAAAAAAGATTTTGTAGCCACGGGAAACGCGGAAAATGACCCTAATCACCAATACGGTGCCTGGTATGGATTCCATACCATTTGAATAAAGATATTAGGATAAAAATCCAGCCTTGATTGCTTTTTTTAGGTTGATTACCGCTAAGCTCATTGCTTAATATATCCTACGGTATCAATGTTGCAAAAAATGATTCCGCATCATCGTACCCATCCTTCAGCGCTTTTTCAGTGCTTTTTTACTCAATAGGTTTGCAACTTTTTAAAACGGCAATATTTTACTGTTTTCTGCACTGATTTTTTCCGCTGATTGGCATATTTGCTGATTTGGCTTTATGTGGACTTAGAATTTGCATGAGAATAGCTGTCTTAGGTGATATACACTCTAATTTGGAAGCTTTAACCGCCGTGCTGGAGAAAACCAAGCAGCTTGGTTGCGATAAATATGTATGCATAGGCGATATAGTGGGCTATAATGCCAATCCGCACGAATGTTTGGAGATCGTACGCAGTTTGGACCTGCTCGCCGTAGTTATGGGCAACCATGACTCCTATACCGGCAATATGCGTGAATTGGTCGGCTTTAATTTGCAGGCTGCTAAAGCGGTGGAGTGGACGCGTGAGCAGCTCAGTGAGGAGGAACTGGATTGGTTACGTAAGCTGCCCATGAAAGAGGAAGTCTTTCTTGGTTCGCCATCGGTAAGATTCAGCATCGTGCATTCAACTATGGACAACCCGAACATGTGGGGCTATATCTTCGATCGTTTCACTGCGGCAGCTTCCATGCAATACCAGTGGACCCCGCTCTGCTTTTTTGGCCATACGCATACTCCACTGGCTTTTATTAAAACTGATACCGTGACGGGTGGCATCTATGATACACTGAAACTCGAGCCTAATCATAAGTACCTGATCAATGTAGGCAGCGTGGGACAGCCCAGAGACCGGGACCCGCGTGCCGCTTTTGCTGTCTATGATGTAGAGGCCGGCGAAGTGACCTTGCAAAGAGTAGAGTACGATGTTGAAAGCAGCCAGAAAAAGATACTGGCCGCCGGTTTGCCGAGCCGCCTGGCGGAGCGTCTGGCTGTCGGGCGCTAGCGGCGTTTTTTGCTTCTTGCCCCGGCTCAACAAAGAATCATTTTTTTCTTCTGCACTGGCATTAGAATACCCATGGTTTTTTCTGCAGATTGCACAGATTGTCACAGATAACTGCCATGGTATTCATTCCTCCTTGAAGAGCCTGTGTCTATCCGCGTAATCTGCGGATTCCGGAGCCGGAAAACAGGGAAATATCTTCGGCATATTAGGCACGGCCTGAAGATATGTTTTTCGTTGCTGGTTCCGGCTTGTCTCGGTCTTAGTTTTATGGGATTGTCTTTGTGCGCGTTTTAATCGTCAAACCCAGCAGTTTGGGTGACATACTTCATACATTTCCGGCAGTTTATGCCTTACAGCAAGCTTTTTCGCAGATGCATTTGAGCTGGGTGGCTAACAGCACGCTGGCAGAGATCGTCGAGATGCTGCCCGGCATAGAGCGCGTTATACCTTTCCCCCGCCATGAAATCGGGTTTTTCAAAGGGAGGGCTGCCTTGCGGCGTTTTCGTTTGGACTTGCAGGCCCGACCCTATGATTTAGTGTTGGATTTTCAAGGATTGCTGCGCAGCGCCCTGATAAGTAAATTCAGCTTGGCCAAGACCCGGGTTGGTTTTGCCGCTGCCCGCGAAGGTGCAGCCTTTTTCTATCATCACAAGATCAAGGTGCCGGCGGACATCAGGCATGCGGTAGAAAAAAACATGTTTCTGGTGCGCAGTTATTTTCAGCTTGACGAAGCTGAGTTTAAGCAACCGGAGCTGCGTGTGAAAAATGCTTGGCTGGAAGAAGCGCAACGCCTGCTGCAAACCGAGCAAGAGCCGGTTTTGGCGGTGGCTTACTCGTCGCGTTGGCCCAGTAAAAACTGGCCTTCCGATTTCTTTGCAGCGGTACTGCGCGAAGTGCTCGCTGTACTTCCGCAATGCAAGTGCTGGCTGCTGGGTGATAACTCTGAAAGAGCCGCCGGCGAAGAATTGCGTCGGCGCATCGACCTGCCGCAAGTTGTAAATTTGGCTGGCAGCAGCAGCCTGGGTGGGTTGGTGGGCTTGCTGAAAAAATCGCATGTCCTGCTCACCAACGATAGCGGCCCCATGCATATTGCTGCTGCCTTGCAAGTGCCCTGTGTGGCGCTTTTCGGTGCCACAGACCCGGTGCTCACCGGCCCTTATGGGGAGCAACACCGGGTTTTTAGGAGTCACTGCCATAAATCTCCTTGTTTTCTTAGAGATTGTCCCAGACATGTCGGTGCCTGTGCCGAAGGCAGCTGTGCAAAAGATGTGGCCATGGCGATTATGGAAAAAATGCCGTTGGGCAGCTGAAAGCCGGCATAGCGGCGATGTGGTAACCACCGCTACAGAAAGAAAAGGCCAGGAATAGCAAAGCCGTTTGCATTAGTCTGCCGGCCCCATCACAAAGGTGATAAACTCAAAGAGGTAAAATCATGTCATCATTTTCATTTTTCCGGCGTATATGCTTTATGGTTACGCTGCTTTTATTGGGCTTGAAGTCCGGTGCACAAGTGACTATGCAACTCAAGGCTGAAAATGCTCGCTATCTGCGCTATGAGATCATTAACCTGCGGTTGATTATAAATAATTCCAGCGGTAATACTCTGATTTTCAGCGACCAGGAGGGGGCTGGTGGCGGCAGACTTTTCTTTGCGGTTAACGAACACTCCGGCAAGGTTGCCAGAGCCATAGATGCCCAGGCCAATCCGATCGCCGACTTGATTCTTGCCCCCGGTGAAAGCCGCGAGTTGCAGATCAGCATCAATATGCTGCACGACATGCAAAAAGAGGGAGTCTATTCGATCACCGCCTATCTGAACCATAGCCGCCTGCCAAGGACGCACCTTTCCAATACCATTAACGTAGAGGTGATTGAGGGCAGCCGAATCCTTGAACGCAGCGTGGGTTTGCCTTCACAGAGCAGCAGCGATATTATTAAAAGCATGCGCTTGATCCTGCTTCTCTTTCCGGATGTCAACGAAAAACTTTACTGCTTGCGTGCCGAGGACGACGAGCATATCTATGCTGTGCATCGCCTGGGACCATATATTGCCGGAACCACGCCGCAAATGGATATAGATGGCAGTAGCTCCGTGCACGTGCTGATTCAAGTACGCCCAAGGTTGTATTCTTATCTGATCTACAGCTTTGTGGGTTCAAATTTGCAACTGCGGCAACAACGTTACTATGTCCCGGAGGGCGGCACGCCCAGCCTTAGCAAACAGACCGGATACCTGCATATCAGCCATGCCAGATTGGCCAATGAAGGCACCGATTATCACTTGAAGCGCCCATAAAAGAGGGCAATACTTGTTCAGCCTATCACAACAAGCAAGAACACAGCCTTTGAACTGGCGCGCGGATAGTGGCCTGTGAGTAGTGCTTTTACAAGGCGCCGTCTTTGGGCAGGTCTCTTTTAAGCATAGTTAAGCTCTTGAAGCACAAATTGTTATGCCGATATGAATGATCCGGTTGTTCAACGCCGCCTGGAAGCTCTCCGTGGAAAAAAATAGATTATAGGCACTCGGCTACATCAAAGCCCTGTCGTCTGTAGCGTGCAGTACGAAAGTGAATGTTCTGTGGCCGGCCATACTTGGTCGGCAGCCCTTGGATTTCCATGGACAAAAAACGGGTTGTGAGCCTCAGGCTCATCCTCAGCTTGTCACAAAACTTTGCGCATTAACGATCTTTTTAACTACTAATACAAGAAGAAAAAAATGAATTCTGACTTCAATTCACGCGAATATCAAGTTGGTCAGCAAGTTACAGCACCATCGCGCGGCACTCCGGGTACTACGAGGCGTTCCTCTTCTTTCATGTGCGGCTGCTTGACGGCGTTTGCCAGCATTTTCATCTTTTTCTCGTTGCTGATGTTCATGCTTTTCATGCTGGGCAAAGGCTGTGTAAAGATGGTGGGCGAATTGGCCGATTCCAGCAGCAGCTTCTCTAGTGGTTTCAGTGAATCTGAAGAGAAAGTCAGCAAGAAGACAATAGAGTGCATAAGCCCGGATGAGAGTCGAGAAATTGCCCTCATCGAGGTCAAGGGGGTCATAGTCTTTGACAATCGGCACTACTATGCTTCGGCTCGACGCATCAGCAAGGAATTGCGCGCTGCACGCAAGGATCCAGCGGTTAAAGCAATTATTCTGGATATGGACAGCCCCGGCGGTGAAGTGGTGGCCAGCGATGAAATCCGTCATCAGGTGCTGGCCTGTAAAGAGGCCGGTAAGCCGGTGCTGGTATGCATGCGTTCTCTGGGCGCCAGCGGCGGCTACTTTATTGCTGCTGCCGCTGATTGGATCGTGGCTAATCGAATGACCTTTACCGGCAGCATTGGTGTGATTATCAGCTCATACCAGATACATGGATTGCTGGAAAAGGTCGGCGTACAGTCCGAAGTCTATCGCTCCGGTGATATGAAAGACATGCTTAATCCCGGTCGCCCACGCAGTGCTGAGGAACGTGAGTACGTGCAAAGCATGGTGCAAAACAGCTTCCGTGAATTCTGCCAAGTCGTAGCTGAAGGACGTAAAGCCTACGAGGATGCCGAGGCGGTGGCGCAGTCCGAATTTGCTGATGGCAGGGTGCTGTCCGGTAAAGATGCTTTGCGCTTGGGCTTGGTGGATGAGCTGGGATATTTTGAGGATGCCTTGCGCAAGGCACGCGAGCTTGCTGATGCGCCCAAAGCCAGCTTGGTAAGATTCTCTTCCATGCCTTCTTTTGTGGACTTTTTCTTCAGCGTGCAGCAAAATATGCCCTCCCCATTGCAGAACATGCTGCCACCAAAACGCTTCACTCCGGAGGCCGGAAAACTCTACTATATCAGCCCCGAGCTTTGCTACTGATGGCTTGACATGGGTTTGCCATTGAAAACATACAACTACTAACTTTTGAACAACCTCATGCTTAAAGTCTTTCTTGCTATACTATTTCTACCGGCTGTTTTTACTTGCTTTGCCGACGAGTTCTATCCAAAACAATCCTACGTTGACCTGCCTGATCCTATAGCCAGCCCTTATGCTATTAGCGGCGGCAGCATCTGCGAACACCTGGGGCCTTCACCAAAAAGCCTGAATTATTATCTGGATAATAATATGATGAGCGCACAGGTTTTTGGCAGCTTCTATGAATCGCTTATCGAAATGAACCCGCAAAACTTGGAGTACGACCGCGCTCTGGCTGAGAAATGGAGCATATCCGATGATAAGATGAGCTTTACTTTCTGGTTAGACCGCAATGCGCGCTGGAGCGATGGTAAGCCGGTCACTGCCGAAGATGTCGTTTGGACTTATGAGGCCATTGTTAATCCGGCCAATATGACCGGGCCGCATAAACTCAGCCTGGAGCGCTTGCATATTCCAGAGATCGTTGATGAGGGCAAGGCAGTGCGTTTCCGCGCTAAAGAGCTGCATTGGAGGAATCTGGCTGCGGCCGGCGGTTTTTCCATTATGCCCAAACATGTGTTTGCTAACGAAGACTTCAATAAGATCAATTTCTCTTTTCCGGTAGTCTCCGGCCCCTATAGCCTCAAAGAGATGCAGGAGGGGCAATACCTGCTTTTGGAAAGACGTCAAGACTGGTGGCGGCGGCACTGGCCTTCACAAAAGGGCATTCACAATTTCGATTATATACGCTACCGTTTTTTTGAAGATCGCGAAAATGCATTTGAAGCATTCAAAAAGGGGGAAATCGACGTCTTTCCGGTATATACGGCCAGCCAATGGTACAAACTGGAAGAGAAGCTTAGTGCGGTACGCAACAACTGGATCGTCAAACAGGCCATCTATAATCATAAACCGATAGGTTTTCAAGGCTTTGCCATGAATATGCGACGCCCACCCTTTGACGACTTGCTTGTTCGCCGAGCCATGGCCTGCCTGATGGACCGCAATACGCTTAATCAGACCATGATGTACGGACAATACTTCCTGCATCGCTCATATTATGAAGACCTCTATGACGACAACAACCCATGCCCGAATGAGTTGGTCGAATTCGACCGTAACCAGGCTGCTGAATTGTTGGCACAAGCTGGCTGGAAAATTAATCCGCAAAATGGCTGGTTGGAGAAAAATGGCAGGCAGTTCAGTTTCAATTTTCTTTCCAGAGAAAGCTCCACCGAAAAATTCCTGCTGCCCTTTCAGGAAGCGCTGAAATCTTTGGGCATACAGATGAATATTCAGAACAAGGATTGGTCGGCCTGGGCCAAGGACATGGACGCATTCAATTTCGATATGACTTGGGCCGCTTGGGGCGCAGGATTGTTCAAGGACCCCGAGAGCCTATGGTCCTCTAAAGAGGCTAATCGCAAGGGCAGTTCCAATATCTGTGGTTTTGCAGATAGCCAGGTTGACCGCCTCATCGAGGAGCAGAAAGGTATTTTTGATGTGGCGCAGCGCCATCAGACCGTGCGTCAGATAGACCGCTTGATTTTCGAGCAACACCCCTATGTATTGCTCTGGAATTTGAATTATACCCGTATTTTGTACTGGAATAAATTCGGCGTGCCGCCTACTGTAATTGGCAAATACAGCGGCGAGAGCAGCGCGTATTGGTGGTATGAAGAGGACGCCGAAGCGGAACTCAAAGAAGCCATGCGGGAAAAAGAAGCACTGCCGCAACCACCGGCAGAAGTATACTACGATCAAATCATGAAAAAATAAACA
>JAAZKR010000292.1 GCA_012799725.1 Oligosphaeraceae bacterium
ACAAAAAGCGTGCGTTTAACTTTTCCAGTTACAAAAGTAAACGCATCCTTAATTTTGAACAAAAGCTTATTCAACAAAATTTTCCGTATGAATCACCTAAATCCTTGCTCGACTTGTTGATTGCTAAATTTGAAAACCTTAAAAAGGGCGTTGACCCACAGACTCCCAATCATTCTGTCGAAGACAGAGACATTAGGAGCATCCCTGAGCACTTTTTGCATCCGTGTACGTTAAAAGGAAAAGGGTGGGTGGCAAGCGCGAGTCAAAATCATGGTTTGTGTTGAAGGAGAGCCAGCGAAGCATGGTTGTCTAGAATGCCGCTGTGATCGCTGTCCTTGCAACGGCGATCGCGATTGGGTGGTGGAGGGGAAGATAACTTCCGAGACAGAGATTCGTGCTTCCATCCGCAATACTAATGACCGGCTGCGTCGTCTAAGGCATATTCTTTATCCGCCTGGCTCGGGAACGCGTGGTCGAAAAAGCCCAAGGGTACCATCGGTTGAGGAACACCACAAAATTTCCACTAAAGACTTTGCCAGGGCACTTCTTGCTGACCGCCGGAAAAAATAATAGAGGTGCGTTCCCCCTTTGGTGGCGGTGTTCTCCCTCTTTGGTGCTTTCCTTCGCCTGGCTGTAGTTTTTTTTGCAGGTAGGAAAAAGTATTTCCTCTTTAGTCACACTTTGTCTCATTATGCTGTACAAAAACAATGAAAAACAAAGGGAAACAGGTTTTTTTCGAGGCTCTGGAAAAAAGCCAACAAAAAAGCCTCTAACCCATTGAGGATTAGAGGCTTAAAAGGTGGTGGCAAGGGCCGGAATCGAACCGGCGACACAAGGATTTTCAGTCCTCTGCTCTACCAACTGAGCTACCCCGCCACCTAAAGAAATGGCGTACCTGAAGAGATTCGAACTCCTGACCTTCTGGTCCGTAGCCAGACGCTCTATCCAGCTGAGCTACAGGTACGCTGATCTTATGACAAGCTATAAAATACTGCTTTTTCGCAAAAATACAAGCCGAAATGGAATTATGCGGTGTTTTTTATTCTTTGCGCAATGTGTCAGTCTTCTGTAGTGCTGACTTGATTGCTTGGCGTCGCCGTTGTGATTGCAAAGCGTCAAAATAAGAGTGTTGGCTCCATAGGTTCCATGTATTGCCACGTTAAACCAATGTTTCAGAAATGCTACAGAGGACTGACACCTTACTTCTTTGCGAGAAGTAGGGGAGTTTGACTAAGGGGCAGCTGTGTTGTGTTTTTGCAAAGCGCAATTACTTTATGGATTGTGCTTTTAATTTGAACCCCGGAAAATATTCATGATGTCAGGCAAAAAGAAAATCAGCGTAGTTTCGAGCTGTTATAATGAGGCGTATAATCTCCACGAACTCTGGGAGCGCCTGCAAAAGGTGTTTGCAAAAGAACCGCAATACGATTTTGAGTTTATTATTGCTGATAATTTTTCCGATGACGGCAGTCGTGAGATCCTGCGCGATTTAGCTGCTCAGGATAAGCGTTTAAAGGTGATCTTCAACAGCCGCAATTTTGGCCATATACGTTCACCTTTCAACGCCTTGCTAAAAGCACAGGGAGCGGCGGTGATAGTGCTCTGTTCAGACTTGCAGGAGCCTCCTGAACTCATACATGATTTTCTGCGCAAGTGGGAGCAGGGCGCAAAAGTGGTAGCCGCAGTACGCGAAAAAACCAAAGCAAGTTTTTTTCTTGAATTAGGACGTAGAGCCTACTATAATCTGTTGAGCAAATTTGCAGATTCAGGAAATATCATACGTAATTTTACTGGCTTTGGCTTGTATGACCGCTGCTTTATGCAGGAACTCAAACGCTATAAAGACCCATATCCATACTTTCGTGGATTGGTCAGCGAAATTGGCTTTCAGGTGGAGGAAATCCCTTTCGTACAGGAGGCGCGGCAGGGTGGCAGCAGCAAAAATAATTTTTTCACCCTATATGACATGGCCATGACCGGCTTTGTCAATCACAGCAAGCTCCCGTTGCGCTTGGCCATGTTCTGCGGTTTTATCTTGGCCTTGTTCAGCTTTCTGACCGCCATCGTCTATCTGGTCTATAAACTTACACACTGGCACACTTTTGCTCTAGGACTGGCACCACTGCTGACAGGCCTGTTTTTTTTCGCGGGTGTGCAGCTCATCTTTACCGGCATTATTGGGGAATATCTGGGTGCAATATGGACACAGGTGAGGCAGCGACCGTTAGTGACCGAAGAAGAACTATTGAATTTCAACGACAATAAAGTTGATGAGGAATAATCATGACAAGCTCCACTCATGCAAAAAAGCTGCCGCCAGCCATGATTTTATGTGGTGGCATGGGAACACGCTTGCGCGATGTTACCGAGCTTTTGCCCAAGCCTTTGGTCCCCATAGGGGAGTTTCCCATTGTCTGGCACATTATGAAATGCTATGCCGCTTTTGGCATCAAGCGTTTCATTCTATGCTTGGGCTATAAGCGCGAAGAGTTTATTGACTACTTCTTAAATTATCGCAGCCGTGTCAATGACGTTACCGTGAGTCTAGGTGGCGAACAAAGTCTGGAGATACATGGGGAGGCTGGCAATGAGGACTGGCAAGTGACCTTGGCAAATACCGGGTTGGAAACAAAAACCGGCGGTAGAATAAGAAAGGCAGCAAAATATCTTAATGCAGAAGACCATGACTTTTTCTTGACTTATGGCGATGGCGTAGCCGACTTGAATATGAGGAAGTTGTTTGACTTCCATTTAAGCCATGGAAAAATGCTCAGTTGCAGTGCTGTGCAACCAGCAGCACGTTTTGGTGAGCTGGCTTTGCAAGGCAACCGAGTGCTGAGATTTGAGGAGAAGCCGGCTCATGCACAAGGTTATATCAATGGCGGTTTTATGGTCGCTAAAAAATCTATGATAGAAAAATATATTTCTGCGACAGAAGACCAGTTTTTTGAGAGTCAACCCATAGATAAAATCGTTAAGGACGGCGAAATGCAGGCCTATAGGCACGAGGGGTTCTGGCAGTGTATGGATAATCCGCGCGAATACCAGCTATTGAATGAGCTTTGGCGCCAAGGGCAGGCACCTTGGACTAAATACTGGAGTTTAGGAAATACGAAATAATTTTCGGGCTGATCAGAGCGATACGGTTGATTGTAGTGCTTTTACAAGGCACTGTCTTTTGGGGGAGAACTTCCCCGGAATCCAGTACGGGGCTAAGCATGGTAAAGCGTTTGCAACGCAAGATATTGGACTTAATATATTTTCGGTTGCAATACAGCATGCAGGGCCGGTGGAAAAAGCAATCTGACAGATCCGGCTGCTTTGAACTTTATTATCTTTTCAAGGCTCGGTGTGCAATATCCTTTCGGTAATTAGCTCCTTGCCAAGATATTTCCCGCACTGCCGCATAGGTATTTTCCACCGCATCGGCCAAGGTTTTTCCCAGGGCAGTCACGCCCAGCACTCTGCCGCCGGCAGTGTAGAGTTTACCGTCTTGTGCCTTTGTGCCAGCATGAAATACCAGTGCACCCTTGGCTTCGGCTGCTTCTATGCCGCTGATTTCGAAGCCACGCTCAAATTTGCCCGGATAGCCTTTGGATGCCATCACAACGCACACAGCCGGTTCTTCTTTCCAGTCCAGCTTGATTTCATGCAGTCTACCATCTGCGGTAGCCCAAAGCGCTTCAAGCAGGTCGCTATTAAGTCTGGGCAGTATGGCCTGTGTTTCCGGGTCACCGAAGCGCACGTTGAATTCCAGCAGTTTTGGCCCCTCGGCGGTGAGCATCAGGCCGGCATAGATAATGCCGCGAAAATACAACAGGTCTTTTTGCACGCCTCGCAGGAAAGGCTGTAAGATTTGGCGGTCTATGGTTTGCGCCATGGCTTGGTCTACGATGGGAGCTGGTGAATATGCCCCCATGCCACCGGTATTTGGCCCCAGATCACCGTCTTCAGCGCGCTTGTGATCCTGTGAAGAGGCCAGTGGCAGGATGCTTTCGCTGTCACAAAGCGCCAATATGGAAACTTCTTCGCCTATCAAGTGTTCTTCGATAAGCACCCTATATCCGGCTTCGCCAAAGCTGCCCGCAAAACAGCCACGCACCGCTTGTTCGGCTTGAGCCATGCTTTCGGCCACAATAACGCCTTTACCGGCTGCCAGGCCATCAGCTTTAATTACTATCGGCAGGCTTTGTTTGCGCAGATATTTCAGAGCCGGTTTTTCTTCGTCAAAAACCTCTGCTTTAGCGGTAGGCAGGCCATGACGGTGCATAAAGTCTTTGGCAAAAGATTTACTGCCTTCGAGTTGTGCAGCTCTTTTGTCTGGACCCACAATACGCAGACCCAGCTCGCAGAAATGATCCACGATACCGGCGCAGAGCAGGGCTTCCGGTCCTACCATGGTCAAGTCGATCTTATTGAGTCTGGCAAAGTTAGCGAGGTCTTCAGGTGTGTTTGCCAATACTGGTGTCGCATTACGTATGCCGGGATTGCCGGGTGCGCAGAAAAGCTGGCTGCAATGTTTACTTTGCGAGATCTTCCAAGCTAAGGCATGCTCACGTCCGCCAGAACCAACTAAAAGGATTTTCATGCTGCCATCACCAAAATTTTGTTTTTCTCTGAGTGATCCGGCCGGTCTACGTCCACTCTGTCCACTCTGTCCACTCTGTCCACTCTGTCCACAGTACTGCTTGATCATCAAGGCACCAAGCGCTTGAAAACTACAGTATGCTACCTAGCTCTTCTTGAATTTTTTGTGCGGCCAAGGCCGGATTTTCGGCGGCCAAAATAGGTCTGCCAACTACAATGAAGTCAGCGCCGGCTTTAGCGGCCTGTGCCGGGGTCATGATGCGTTTCTGATCGCCGGCTGCACTTCCTGCCGGTCTAATGCCCGGTGCTACGGTTAAAAATGATTTACCACAGGCTTCTTTGATGGTTTTGATTTCATGTGCTGAGCAGACCACGCCAGCCAAACCGGCTTGTTGGCTCAGACGTGCCAGACGCAGGGCCTGTTCTGCCGGGCTGCTGCTTATTCCTATAGCAGTCATTTCCTGCGCATCTAAGCTGGTAAGCACTGTTACGGCTATCAGGCAGACGCCTGTTTCGCTGGCGGCCTTAGCTGCGGCGTTCAGCATGGTCGAGCCGCCACTGGCATGCACGTTGACCATATCTGCACCTAGGGCGCCCGCAGCGCGTACCGCTTGTGCAACCGTATTGGGTATGTCATGATACTTCAGGTCCAGAAAAACTTTCTTGCCGCGTTTTTTCAGCCCGCGTACCAATTCCGGGCCATTCATAGTGAAAAGTTGTTTGCCCACCTTATACCATTGCAGGGCAGCGCCTATTCTGTCTACCAGCGCGAAGGCAGCTTCGGCGGAGTCTAAGTCTAAAGCGGCGATCAATTGGGTCTTGTTCATCAATACTCCTCAAATATGTGCGGCAAAAGGGCGCCCGGTGGTCGCCCAGACAAATAGAACTGGTTGAACGTATCAGTTTTCAGCACTTTGTTTCTTGGTGGCCTTCCTGCTCTTGCTGATTTGTAGCTGTGGCGCTCTGCTGTGGCTTTTCTTTTTTTACCTTGGTGTCCATATCTCGCAAGGCCTTGCAACAGGCATAGAGGCATAAGCTGAGGCAGTTAAGCAGGCTCCAGAAGATGCATATGCGCAGGGTCAGACTGATACGACCATATTTCCAGACTTGGAAAATCTCCATCAGGTTGCGGTTAGGCATATTCAAGCAGGTGATCAGAGCGGCAACATACAAGGCGCACACCGGTATGATTTCCAGACAAAGCACAAGAAAGCGAGTTTTCTTGGCCATCAGCGCCAGCATTGGCTCACGGCAGCGTTCAGCGATCTTTTGTAAGCGCAGGCTCAGTTCGATCTGCAACCAGAATGCAGCGGCTATGGCACCTAGACTACAGAACTCCATATAGAGATTGCTGTTGCTGCGTATGTTCCAAGTAGGGAAGGGCGCCAGGGTCAAGAGCGCGAAGCCGGCCAGCAATAATCGGGGATGCCCAGATTTGTCGCTCAAGGCTTTTTGATCCCATAGCAAAGTTGCCATGAAAGCGAGGAAGACCGGCAAGCATTGCCGATAGGAGTAGAAAAAACGCAGCTTTGCTTGCAGTACAATGGGTACGCCCAGCCAGGAGGCCAAAAATAAGGCTATCGTCATAAGCAGCAACGGCATAAGATCCGAAGCCGGAAATGGCGAAGCTACTTCGGGTATGTGGTCGGAGTTGTTCACAGCCGGTCAATAAAACGGGTGTATTTTGCGGCTGTCATGAGCAGATCAAGCTCATCCTGATCATCGTACTCCATGCGGAAGAGCCAATTACGATGAGGATTGAGATGTATCAGGTTGGGATTGTCCTCAACCTCTTTGTTGATCTCCGTTACTCTGCCGGAGAGTGGGGCGCGCACATGACGTATGTGGTTGCGCACATGCAGCTGTACGCAGAAAGAGTCCATCTCCAGCTCATCGCCGGCTAAGGGCAGGTCTATGCTTTCAATTTCGCCCAGATTCTCGGCGAAGAATTCAGTCAGACCTATGCTGGCGGTGCATTTCTTAGGATTGGCAAGCGCCCAGACATGGCGCTTGCTATAAACGCGGTTTTCAGGAAATTCACTCATGTCGTTTTCCTTTCTGAAATAATCTGCTGAGTCAAGAACAGATCAAAAATGAAATTCGCATGTAGTTATTGTATGAAATCAATCTATACATCATAATTTGCGTGTTGTCAAATCAATTTGCTGTTATAGGCACTTTTTTGTTGTTTAAAATGCACAGCCATCCCATGGACTATGATGTAATGTACAGATTGGCGACCTTGGCGGTGAGAGAAAAAAGATAACCGCAAAGGACGCAAAGATAACCGCAAAGGACGCAAAGAATGCAAAGAACGCAAAGATAACCGCAAAGG
>JAAZKR010000293.1 GCA_012799725.1 Oligosphaeraceae bacterium
AAGCCGCAGATTACACAGATTATGCAGATGCCGCAGATTTTTTAGGGCTCACTTTTGAAAATGCGCTCCTAAGACAAGAAAGCTGCGTCCTAAAAAATCTGAGCAAATCTGCGGATAAAATAAAAATCCTTCCTAAAAAACAAGAAGTTGGGAGATAGCATTACGAAAATTTTTCCCGCGTTTTCAGTGTTTTCCGTGGATTAAAAACCAGCCTTTATTTCCCTAAAAGCTGAGCTGAATTTTTCAGATTGCTTTTCCGATCATGGCGTTCCAGTTCACGAATTCGCTTTGGACAGAATCCCATTACTTTTCGAAACACTCTGGAAAAATGAAACGGGTTTTTAAAGCCAAACTTAGCGCTAACCATTTTTATACTTAACTCCGGATATGATTTCATATATTCATGAATGTGCATAATTTTGAATGTCATAAATGCCTGGCAGGGTGGTTTGTTGAAAAGTTCCCGGCAAAGACGGTGAAGCGCACTTTTGCTTAGATGAGAATCCGCGCACAGTTGCTGCAAAGTAGGCATTTCCTGCAAATGCTTGGTGAAAATAGCATATAAGCGATTGGCCTCCTGACTGATATACATCTTTTGGCTGAAAAGTCGATAGATTTTCCCGCTGGAATAAAGAGAAAGCGCCTTATAGAAAATAATATTGAATATTGCGCTGTGTATGCGATAGCTGGCAAATCCTCCCTCCGTATCCAATTGGTCTTCTTGTTCTATGAGTTCTATCAGGTTCATAAAATACTCAGGGTTTTCAATTGTAATGATTTGCTCACGCGGTTGCAGTCCCGGAGCAAACAGGATTACAGGAAGCGCATCCTTTGCTTTGGGATAGAAATTAAAGTGAAAAGCATAATAAGAGGTGCCTTTTGATAGAAAATCTTTGTGTCGCTGCCCCGGTTGCACGATCAGCATATCCCACTGTTGCAGCTGTAATTGCTGACCGTCAACCAGGCACGAATATATTCCCTGATCTACAAAGATTATTTCATATTGCAAGTGGGTGTGTAACCTGTAAACTCCGTCTGCAACGACCACATTATGATTCATATCAAAAAAACGTATCTGAATATCATCCCCTTCGTTAGCCAGAGCGCCATATGGGCCAATTTGGCTTACTTGCAGTATGTCGGATAAATATTGCCGGTGGGTAGACATGGTTGTATCAAGATGCTTGCATCCATTCTTGTGACACACTAACGAAAATATGCACCTTTAATATGACATGGAAATTGTCTTTTACAGGCAAAAACGTACTCGAACCCGAAAAGATGCCCTCCTGATGATATCTTGAATTTGGGAATTTTAGATATGTTTTGGTTAATTACGCTATGTTTTTTTGAAATTTTAATGGTATAATAATGACAAAGATAAAATTGAAATCCAATTTTTTTGCTATTGATATTGTCAACCAATGAAAGGTTACTTCTGTATTTTTCACCAGACTTAAATAAAGGAATGCTGCATGAAAAAACAACGTTTGTTCACCTTAATTGAACTGCTTGTAGTTATCGCCATCATCGCCATCCTTGCGTCCATGTTACTGCCGGCTTTGAGCAAAGCGCGCGCAAAAGCACATCAAATTAGCTGTGTCAACAATGTCCGGGAAGTCATGTTTAGTGTTTACCTCTATGCGGATAACTACGATGACATCCTGCCACCGGCCAATTTTAACAGCTTAAATGCGCGCGATTACTTATCCGGTGCCCGACTCATGCCGGGTTATGCTGTATACGATCAATTAGTCTTCATCCCTAAGGATTCAAAAATCTGGTATTGCCCTGCGGCTCCCCTGAAAAGTGGCTGGAACCATTATTATGCAGCAACCTCAAAGCTGAAATCAGAACCCAGAACCAAAACCAAGATAAGTGCGCTTAACCCCGGCCTGATTTATTGGGCCGACTGGCATCCGGACTGTACTGCCATTACCGGTGCGCCCACATTTCAAAAAACCCCAGAAATCATGACTGGCAAACTATGGGGTTCAGCCTACGCCAGGCATATGGGACGCTGTAACAGCGGCTTCGTAGATGGACACGTCGCCAGCCTGTCCCAAGGAGAATTTCTACAGGACAAACATTTTGCTTTTCTTCTAAAAGACCTTCCTTAACAAAAGTTATTATCAACATGCTGAAAATCAATCGTCATCACCGCCCCGTGCTTGAACCGAGCAAGGATTACCCTTGGGCACGCCAAACCGTAATGAATCCTGGTGTTGTATACGAAAATGGTCTCTTTCGCATGCTTTTCACCGCCACGGACGGCAGCGGAAGATACTGCCTGGGATATGCGGAAAGCACGGATGGACTCAATTTCACCTGGGATGAAAAACCACGTTTCGAACCTAATCCGGATAAATTTGCTTTTGATCACGGCACGGTGGAAGACCCCAGAATAACAACCATCGATGGCATTCATTACATCACATACGCCGCACGTTATACCAATATGCTGTCATGGGCGGAAGGCGGCATACGCTTGGGGCCAAATGGGGATGTGGCAGCTTCCTGGATTTGCAACAACCGCCGTGTCGGCTTGGCTAAAACGACTGATTTTCATCATTTTGAACGAATGGGCGCACTATCAAGCCCATATCTGAATGATGCGAATGTAGTTCTTTTCCCCGAGCAAATAAATGGGAAATATGTCTATTTGCATCGTCCGACTGCGGCTCCGGCTTGGCTTTTGCCTCTGCATTATGAACCCGGCAAGACATGGATTCTCTTTACTGATTGTATTGATCATTGGTGCTCGGATAAAATTGCCATGGATTGGGAGATGGTTGATGGCATAGACATCCCGGACGATTATATGCTGTTGGCACCTGAACAGAGTTGGGAGACCCTCAAAACCGGACCTTCCGGCGTACCGATTGCTACGGATGATGGTTGGCTGATGTTCTACCATGCTGTAGACCGCCAAGGTACATATCGTATCGGCCTGGCATTGCTCGACCGCGAAGACCCCAGAAAGGTTCTTTGCCGCACACCGAATCCGGTCATGGAGCCTGAAGGCGAGCTGGAGCTTCACGGGGGACCATATCCGGGCTGCATCTTCCCATGCGCTATACTCCCGTTAGATGATGATACGCTACGTTTTTATTATGGCATCTGCGACCGTTGCATTGGCACAGCAACTGTGAGCATGAAGGAGGCATTGCAACTGGTAAAACGTTATCCGCGCGAATTACTGTGACCGGTTCTCACTTTCACTTTTCATAAGGAACAATACCCACAATGAAACTGCTTGCATTCTTGCTCTTTGCAGCCACTACGTTGTTTGCTGCGGCAACAATCGAGAAATATACCGTTCTGCTGTCCTCAAATCCTTCTACAGACGAGCGTTATACTGCAAACTTACTAAAAGAGTATCTGGGAAAATGTGCAGAAACAGACATTGCATTGCTGCAAGAACCGGCAGTGCCGGCTGATCCTGTCATCAGCATCGGTGAGACAACACTGGCGAAACAATGCGGATTCATAGACATGCCGGATGCTAATGGCTATATTCTCGAAGCATCCGGAGACAACTATTTTTTGCGTGGCGGCAACCCCGGCCTGCTTTTTGGCGCAATTTCTTTGCTGGAGGAAGATTTAGGCTGTCGATGGTATGCACACGAACTCAGGCCAACTAAAGAACACTATGACCCTGGACTTGAAGTGACCCCAAGTCATCGCGGCAAAACCTTATCTTTATCTCCCCGCAGATATACCCCGCCTTTCTCGATACGAGAAATTCTTTACATGTATGGCGCCAATGCCAATCGCGAATTAACAATGTTCCTGCGCCTGGCGCCTATTTCATATCATTCTTTTCTTCCTGAGGATAGTGGAAGCGTACATAACTCACACCTTTTTATCCACACCTACGCAAGACTTCTCCCAGCTAAAAAATACTTTGCAGAACATCCGGAATACTTTGCTATGCGCCATGGGAAACGAGTTCCGCAAAAAAACACATTTGGTGCGGTTTGCTACAGCAATCCTGCTGTACCTGGAATTATGACTGAAGGCGTCCGCGAAGCCATTCTGGCGGAGCCAGGCGCACGCTATTTCTCCGTTTCCTGCAATGATGGCGGTGGAAGCTGCGAGTGTCCAGAATGTTCTGTGTTGATCAACAAGCATACGCTTGCGGGAGTACAACTTGTATTAGTCAATAAAATAGCTGAGCTATTGGTTGGAGATTATCCTGATATTCGTTTGACCACACTGGTTTACAGTTCGGATGATGTAACCAAGGCAGGTGTCTACGCCCACCCTTGTGTCGTACCCTTTGTGGCGCCTATAAATACCAGATATAATCAAATTAGCATGCTGATTCCGATCAGTGAGCTTCCGGGTGTCACTTCT
Source organism: Oligosphaeraceae bacterium (assembly GCA_012799725.1). Taxonomy (GTDB): domain Bacteria; phylum Verrucomicrobiota; class Lentisphaeria; order Oligosphaerales; family Oligosphaeraceae; genus JAAZIY01. Next base: position 4,360 of record JAAZKR010000293.1, read on the forward strand.
CCACTCATAAACGCACGCAAAGCTGCAAAGGAGGTTATTTACTGGGATTATTTGGATGATTCGAGGCTGCCCTATCCGACATTTGATCAGTTTGCCCAAACCGTCCGTTGGCTGGCTGAACAAAATATCAGTGGATATTTTGCCGACTGCACTTGTGGCGGCGTATCACTGGCTCCATTGAAAAAATGGGTATTTGCGCATTTGCTATGGAATCCAAGCCTGGATATGGAAGCGCTCATCGATGAATTTATCAAAGCATATTACGGCAGTTCCGCGAATGAAATAGCAGAATATGTCTCCATCATTCGCAAAGCTTGGCGCAGATTCAAAACCGAGTATGACAAGACTCCGGGACAAGGTATAACGCTGGTTTACACCGCCGATGAACTTTCTAAGATGAGGAAGTTGTTTGAAAAGGCCTGGAAGGATTCAGCACAAGATGATGTTTTGCATGGAAGAATAGCAAGGGAATACATTGTTTTCCTTACCAAAATGCTGGCTGGAAATCCTGTCGTCACCGGCATGGAACAGTATACAGCTGATTATGCAAGAGCGCTGGAATGCCTGCCTTACCTGCCATGGAACGCAAATGTACTTTCACAAAAACTCCCTGAACGTTGGCAAAAGAAACTCGAGTGGTCAACGCGGGAACCTGAGCCTGAACAATATTCCGCCAACAGCTTTATTGTCTGGAAACCACTGACCGTTGACGGGATGTCAGAGTATATCGATGATCCTGACGCGCTCGATGGCAAGGCGACAAGGCATTTCGGAAAACAACCTTGGGGAGTCCAGTGGAATTACAGACATTTCATCGACTGTTTGATTCCTGGGAAAACATACGTTCTACGCATGCGAATCCGCGCAGATTTGAAAGACACACAAGAACCAAGAAGCTTGTTTTCGTTTCATCCTTTCCACCATGGCAACAAAAGCATCAATTTGAACCGTGGAGTCATGGGAGTAGAATCACTGAAAAATAATAACGACAAATATCGCTGGGTTGTACTCGGCAGCTTGGATTTCGTCAATCCAGAAGCCACTGGCATGTTTTGGCTGGATACACCAATCACGCCTGAGGAATCGGTCTATTATGATTACCTTGAATTCATACCACTTGAAGAATACAAAAAACCAGAAGAAATACCTGACTGCAAATACGAATTGTAACACAAGCCGGTTTGGATTCTGCTTAGGAGTTGTTTAAAAATTAAGGCAGCCAGTTCTGGAATTATTTTGAGCTGTTTTTCTCCAGTTCTGCAAAGAGCGTATGCGCATGCGCGACTAACAGAACAGGAAAAAGGCCGCCAAAAGAAACCGGAAATGTAAACTTAATTTTTGAACAGCTCCCTTGGACACAGCCCACTTAAACCCCGTCCAAAAAGGGTTCCGCGCCCATTTTATCCGCAGATTACGCAGATGAACGCAGATTTCCAGGATTGGGAATTGCAGGACTTTGTGGGATTTTCTATGTTCCCGCATGATTTCTTATG
>JAAZKR010000294.1 GCA_012799725.1 Oligosphaeraceae bacterium
AGGACGCAAAGAAGGCAAAGAAAGGGGATAACCGCAAAGAGCGCAAAGGGCGCAAAGATAACCGCAAAGAGCGCAAAGAGCGCAAAGGGCGCAAAGAAGGCAAAGAAAGGGGATAACCGCAAAGGGCGCAAAGATAACCGCAAAGGACGCAAAGGGCGCAAAGAGCGCAAAGGAATCGGAGAAAACAACAAAACAGGGCGGAATCCCGCTTGCCATTCCAGCCGTCAAAGCAACAACCCTACAAATTTTCCGCGCTTCCTGTATTTCCCGTGGTTAAAAAATCTTAAGTAATGAGCATTGGCCTAGAGTGCGAAGGGGGGTAATTGCGGCTCATAGGCCTGCCATTGATTCTCCTGCATAAAGACCTTGGCCAGAAATAAGCCTTGCGCCGGTGCGCTCTCAGCCGCCAAACTACGGTTCTTGCCCGCCAGGACTGCTGTGGTTTCTGCTGCCTGCCTGTTACCCATGCCCACATGCGCCAGATATCCGGTCAGGCTGCGCACCATCTTATAGAGGAAGCTTTCGCCTACAACCACCACGTATACCAGTCCGTCTTTGGCGTGCACCTCTATGCGATATACATGGCGCACTGTGTCCTCGACTTCTTTGCCTTTGCCGGGGCTGACCGCAAATGAGGCGAAGTCATGCTTGCCACAGAGCTTGGTGGCGGCCAGGCGCATGGCCACAAGGTCCAAGGCGCGTGGTGTGCGCCAAACGTAGCGGGATAATAACGGATTGACCTTGAGCCCGGGAGCCAAACAATAAATGTAGGCTTTGCCGAAATTATCGTAACGTGCGTTGAAATCAGGTGGGCACGAACGCCAACCGGTAATCAGAATATCATCGGGCAGCCAGCGATTGAGCTTGATGACAAGTTGCTCCGGATTCAGGTCTTCAGGCAGACGCACCGCAAAACTGACCTGCTGATCCAAAGCGTGCACCCCGGCATCAGTGCGGCTGCAACCATAAATGCGCAGTTCCGGATCACGCAGCATGCGGCGCAAACGGTGCAGCAATTCTCCCTGCACGGTTTTTACACCGGGCTGTACCTGCCAGCCGGAATAAGCGCTGCCATCATAGGCAACCTGTAAATGAAAGCCGCTGAGACTTTCGCAGTCCATGACCACTCCTCTATAAAATAAGACCCTAAGACAAACAACGTAATATAAACCGGCAAGACAGGCCAGAGACAAGGAGCTATTCAAAAATTAGTTGCTGTGCGAAGTTTTGCCTTGACAAGGTCCCTCTTGTTGGTTGCATAATGGCAAAATTGCAATAATTTAATAAGATGACTTCCGGTTTGATTTAAGGGAGATTTTTATTTCATTTTGGTGTTTACGAGGTACACGATGCGCAATTTCTTTTTCTGTCTGTCACTGCTAGCGCTCTCTTTATCTGCTGCCACCACAGCTGAACAACTTTTCCAGACCGCAATTCTGCCCGGTGCTCAGCAGTATTTTTACAGTGACGATGCCGCTTTGCGCGCCAATCCATTGCTTTCCTCTTTAATGAGCGCCGAAAAAAGCTCTGATGGTTTGTATTCATTACCGTCCTCTATGGCTGCCTTGTTCAATATGCTGAAAAAGGCCGAGGCCATGGAGTTGCCTGTTGTCAAGCGTAGCCAGCTGAGCATAGACTGGGCTGGTGTGCTGGCAAATCCCGCTGCGCTGAAAAAAAACTTGAGGTATCTGGCAGTTCTGGAATTGGATCGTTTGCTGCCTGCCCAAGATATAGCCGCTTTTATAGGAAAAGAGGCGGAACTCATCAAGCAGATGGGACTGGAATGTGTTTTCGATGGTGAGCTGAATATGCTGCGCATCGCTGACAATAAGGAGCCAGACGCTTCTGTACTTGGCGTCGCCTTCTTTGATGATGCTGAATTGCTTATGCTGGCACCGCCTGAACTACTGTCAAATATCATTGTTCGAGTGCGTAATGGCCTGCCTGTCGCCGCCGTGTCGGAAAAATTGCTCGAAGCCAAGGCACAGGTCCCCGCTGACAGGCAATTTTACATGCTGCTGTTGCCCGATGATAACTTCCAGGCCGCTATACAGGAACAGGCCCCGGACGTGCCGGCGACTCAAATGATGGAAGAATTGAATACAGTATGCTTCTCGTTGCAGGCGGCGGAAAAATTGAATTTGCAGCTGAGCATGGAATTTAACAATGAGAACAACGCCGCCTCAGGCAAGGCCATGATCATAGACGGTTTCATCATGGGTATGCTGCGCATGTATATTACGCAGCAACTGGGTGCCGAGTTGCCAATGCTGCAAACGATGGAAAGCTCACTGCAAGGAAAACAGGCAATATTTACTTGCGCATTGGGAGCAGAAGACTTTAAACTGCTCATACCGTTTTTCCAACAAATCAGCAAAAGCATGGTCGAAAGATTCGGTCCATAAGCGTACTAGAACGGCGCAATGGCGAAATACCATCGCAGCAGTTGCACAGACAAGACAAATCACCATGCAGATGATCCTCAGTATGGTAAAGTAAGGTGTCAATGAAAAAGAAAAATATCTCGGAGCTGATCCGGGAACAATTATTGATTTTTGACGGTGCCATGGGCACGGAGCTTTACAAGCGCCATGTCTTCACTAATCGTAGCTATGACGAGATTTGCCTCTCAGACCCGAAGCTGGTGATGGAAGTGCACATGGATTACTTGCGCGCCGGCGCAGATGTGCTTACCAGTAACAGCTATGGCGCAAATCGTAGTGTGCTGCAAAAGTTTGGATTGGCCGATCAGGTTGAGGCCATCAATAGCAAGGCGGTAGAGCTAATGCGCAGCAGCATCGAGCGCTTGTCGCCGGAGCGGCCCATATATCTGGCCGGTTCCATAGGCCCTCTGGAACCGGGTTTGCAACAGAAAATGTCGCGCGAAGAGGCCGTACAGGTCCTGGTCGAACAAGCTGAGGTTTTGGCCGAGTCCGGCGTGGATTTTCTTATCTTCGAGACCATGCCTGACCGCGAGGCCGCGATGCAAGCCAGCTTGGCTATGGCTAAACTGACGCAGATAGTGCCCTTTGTATTATCACATGCTTTGCCGGATGGTGAAGACCTGCCCGGAATATTGGCGCACCGCTTGCAGCCCATGCAAAATGACTTGCCCATCCCTTTTGCATTGGGGTTGAATTGCGGCCTGGGCCCGGCCCGCATGCTCGAGGCGCTCGAGGCTGCCAGAAAGCTGACTGAGCTGCCCATCATCGTGCAGCCTAATGCCGGCACCCCCCGCAAAGTAGAAAACCGGCAGCTTTACCTCTGTTCGCCGGAATATCTTAGCACCTATGCTCAGCGTTATGTCAATCTGGGCGCCAGGGGTGTGGGCGGCTGTTGCGGCACTAGTCCGGAACATATAAGCGAATTGGCACGCAGCTTAAAAAGACTAAGCCAAAGCTTCAGCAGTATTACAGTGAGCGCAAGCGCAAAGCAAGAGGTCGTCACTGCCAAAGAAACTGCGCTGGCGGAAAGATCGCAGCTGGGACGAAAACTGGCGAATGGAGAATGGATCAAGACGGTGGAGATTACTCCGCCTAGAGGCTGGAATACTGAGCGCATTGTCAATAACGCCAAGTTGTGCCGGCAGCATGGAGTTGATGCTATCAATATTCCGGATGGACCGCGTGCGGCGCCTCGACTCTCAGCCCTGGTAACGGCCTTGAAAATCCAACAGGAGGCAGGCATAGAGGCGGTGCTGCATGTTTGCAGCCGTGACCGCAACTATCTGGCTCTGCAAGCCGATCTTTTGGGCGGCGCTGCTTTTGGCCTGCGCAATTTCTTGTTTATCACCGGCGATCCGCCGAAATTGGGTGGTTACGGCTATGCCAGCGGAGTATTTGACACCGATTCCATAGGCTTGGTGGCTTTGCAGAAGCATCTGAACCAGGGTGTAGATTTGGGTGGACAACAAATACAACCGCCAACTGCCGCAGTCATAGGCGTGGGGGCTGACCCCAATGCCATCGATTTTAATCGGGAAATTGAAAGACTGAAAGCCAAGATCGATGCCGGCGCCGAGTTTATTATTACGCAACCGGTCTTTGATATAGAGCCCTTTCACAAGTTTATGCAAGTGATAGAAGATTGGAAAGTACCGGTTATTGCCGGTGTTTGGCCACTGGCCAGCCTGCGTAATGCCCTATTCATGAAAAATGAGGTGCCCGGTGTGCTGGTGCCCGATAGCGTAGTGGCGCGCATAGAAAAAGCGCAGACCCGTGAAGAGCAATTGGCCTGTGGCATTCAAATCGCGCGCGAAGCAATCGAGCAGCTGCGCGGCATGGTTGCAGGTGTGCAAGTGAGCGCGCCGCTGGGGAACGTGAACGCAGCCTTGGCCGTGATGGAATAGCGCTTGCTTTTCACAGTCATACCATAAGCAGTAAAAACGGCATATTTAATTCAATTTCACGCTTGACCAGACCGTTTTTCCAAAAGGCTATTTTCGATTTTAAATTTCAGACAACTGAAGCTCAGGTTCAAAAAAAACGAGCGCTATTTTTTTCTTCATCTATTGACCAATAATTTAACCTAAGAAAAGCAGTCAAAGCTGAGGTTTGGTTCTAATGGCTTTATTCTCAAATAGTTGTAGGATTTGTGCTGTTCGCCCTGATGAAGTGGCGCCTTCCAGGCGCTGATTTTGGGGGGTGATCCTGCCTCGGGTTCCCTCACCCTTATATGTTATTTGCATTCCCGCAATTTCCCCCACAGCGAGAATGGGACATCAACTCGTCGGAGCTGTGGGGGAAGAAATTGCGGAATGCAAATTG
>JAAZKR010000295.1 GCA_012799725.1 Oligosphaeraceae bacterium
AGTCAAGCATTCTATATAAAACAGCATCATTTTGCGGCATTTCATTATTTCCGGGCATTTTCACTATTCTTCCTGCAAAGCTTTGGCCGGTTGCAGACTGGCGGCGTACAAGGCCGGTATTAAGGCGGCTAAGATACAGATACCTAGCGACAGCGTCACAATTAAAAGCAGATCCGAGCAGGTGGTCAGGGCGGGTATCTTCATCAGATGGTAGAGTTCAGCCGGGAACACCTCGTGTCCCATAATCAGGCTCAGTATATTGGCGATGCGGTCGCGAAAGGCGAGTACCAGCAACCCCAGCGCTACTCCTAAACCAGTGCCCATAAGTCCGATAAAACCACCCTGCAGGAGAAAGATGCGAGCAATCCTGCCATTGGACATTCCTACAGCTTTGAGCACGCCAATTTCTCTGGTCTTCTGCACTACCACTGTAATCAAGGTGGTCGCAATACAGAAAGAGGCTACCAGCACAATGAAAGTCATCAAAAAGGTCATCAAGTTTTTCTCTACCTGCAAAGTGCCAAAGAGCAGCTTGTTCTTTTCCTGCCAGGAAACAAAATGACACAAAGGAAAATTCTTTTTAAGCGTGTCTTGCAGCTGCTGCATCTGCATGGGATCAGGTACGGCGATTTGTATGGATGTGGCGCTGCCCCAGTCCAGCCCCATGAGTTCTGCAGCCTGATCCAGATGCATGATAATAACATTATCATCGTAGTCGGCTACGCCCATGGAATAAAGCCCGGCCACCTTGACCTCTTCTGGCAGATAGACTTCCTCATCCTCTTTGAACGCTACCGTGCCGTCATCTTTCCAGACGACGTTTTTGGTCAGCCTGGCCGGCGAATGTATGAGTATTTCATCACCGACACGCAAGCCAATACTACTGGCAAGGCGGCCACCTATGACCACTTCGCCTTCTTGTAGCACATGGCCGGGATGAAAATAGTTGCGCTGAATGGCTGTGACCTGCTTCTCCAGCTCCGGTATAATACCACGTACTACCTTGGGCAAGACTAACTTGCGCACCTGGATCAGAGCATTGCCCTCAATTACCGGAGTGCTTTTCACACCGTAAAGCTCAAATTGCGCCACCAAACTTAAGGGGTCCTCAAAGCTCTCCGAAAAACGTGGATAGACGTTCAGATGCGCCTGCATGCTCATGATACCCTCGCGGATATCGCGATCAAATCCGCTCATCACCGAACTGACGATAAGCATAATTGCAACGCCTAGAGTGGGACCTAGCACCGAAAGCAGGCTGATTACCGAAACCAGGGTGCGTTTGGGGCGGAGATAACGCAAGGCTAAAAATAATTCGGCAGGAAGTGGCATTTATGGCTCTACAAAAAGAAGATTGTGGGAAACGCTCAAAACTTGGCTTGCAGAAGTTTTCACTTGCTGGCCTGCAAGCTCAGCCAGCTCTTTGTCTTAGCCGACTCTTTGACCTTTTCAAGCAGGTATTGTATGTAGACCCCATGCTTCAGATCAGGTTCGCTCTGTTTGCCAGCATGTACATTAGCCAGGAAATTATAGAGGCAATGCATATGACCCCGCATCCAGCCTATAACCGCTTTTGGAGTCGGAAAGCCGCCGGGCTTATCATAGCGGTGGCCACAATCTATAGCAGTCCAGCCACGCAGTCCACCCTGTGGTGCAGTCGGTGCGGCGCAATTATAATAGTGCAGGCGATGCCACTGCATGGGCATGAGTCTGACAGCTCCCTTGTTGCCATGTATTTCAAAAGCCACTTCGTCCTCTGTGCCGGTAGCGATCTTGGAAGCGCTTATTTGCCCAAATGCACCATTAGGCAGGCGCACTGTAAGCAGCATATTGTCTTCGGCTTCCACGTTTAGCATCTTGCCGGGGTCATCAGCAGATGGTCTTTGCGCGTAGGCTATGCTGGTGGCTGCGCTAAGCTCGCTGAAGTCACCAAGCAAGTAATGCATCAGGTCTATGACATGGCTGCCTAAATCAGCCACTACGCCGCCGCCAGCTTCAGCGGAAAGCTTCCACTTTAGCGGAGCTTTCGGGTCTGAACTGCCGGAGTGTAGATACGAAGCCCTAAATTCGAGCACTCGCCCGATGCACCCCTCCTCTATCAGTTGTTTGGCTCGCATTACCGCCGGGAAAAAGCGGTTCTGCAAGGTCATTTGCGAGATGCCACGATATTCTTTTAACGCCTCTTTGATTTCTTTAGCTTCTTCCCAAGTGGCAGTTAACGGCTTATCGCAATATATGTGCTTCTGATGTTTGATAGCCGAAAGCAGCGCCGCATGATGCAAGTGATTCGGAGTGCAGATATTGACTATATCGATTTCCGGATCCTCAGTGATTTCGCGGTAATCCAATACTGGCTGGGCGCTTCCGAGTAGATTCGCAGCTTTGCGCGCTGTCTCGAGACGAGAAGTACAGACCTTGCTGATGCTAGTACGGAAATCTTGTTGATCATAGTACAACGGTATATTTTGATACCCGTAGGCATGTACTTTACCGATGAAACCAAACCCAAGAATACCCACCTTATATATCTTCATAAAAGCAAACCCCAGTATTTACCAAAATGACGAACAGGTAATATAATGCCAAACCAAAGTAAAAAACAAGGCATAAATTAATATGCGTGCCTAATGCGTCGCCTATCATTTCTGCTCCGCCGACGTGAAGCTCTGCCAGCCAGTGCGTAGCGCCGCCAGAATGCTCAAACAGCGATAGTGCGTAGCGCCGTAACGGCAGCCACTCTGAATCGGAAGCATGGTCGGAACGATTACGCTGCTCGACAAGGTTTTGCCAACCAAAGCGGAAAAGATGTTTTGCCTGGGGGTTTTTGCGCTGTAAGCGCTTAACCATGCCTAACCCCGGGTTTTAACCCGGGGAAAGAGTCCCCATCCAGCGACAGTGCCTTGCAAAGACACTGCTCAGAGGCAACTAGTCAAGCGCCACGTCAAACTGAACTGCTAAAAACTTCATGTCATACATTTTTCTCTCAAAAATGTCGTGTTCTGTGGGCGGCCCCAGTTCTGTGGGCGGCGCATACTTGCGCCACATCCTTTTGCACCCGATTCAAGCGCCCCTTATAGTTTATTGAGCTCCCTGAATTCCTCGATGCTGCGCCGTATGCCTTCTTGCAGCGATATTTTGGCCGACCAGCCCAAGGCATTTGCCCGTCCGGAGTCCATAAGTTTACGCGGCATGCCGTCGGGTTTGCTCGGATCCCAATTTATTTTGCCGGTAAATCCGGTTTCGACAGCGATCAGTTCAGCCAGTTGTTTAATGCTGATTTCTTTGCCGGCACCTACATTAAGCGGCAGCTGCGGCAGATTGTCAAGTTGAATAAAATAGTATACTGCCTCTGCCAGATCATCCACATGCATAAATTCGCGCAGCGGGCTGCCACTACCCCAGAGCGTAATATGTTCGGCAGCATCTCGCACCGCCAGACAAAAGCGCCGGATAAATGCCGCAAAGACATGGCTATGCTCCGGATGATAATTGTCGTTAGTACCGTATAAATTGCATGGCATCAGACTGAAACCGGGAAAGCCATACTGTTTGTGCAAATAGGAGACCAGCTTGAGTCCGGAAATCTTTGCCAAGGCATAGGCCTCATTGGTGGGTTCCAAAGCACCGCTAAGTAAATATTCTTCGCGTATGGGTTGAGGCGAAAGACGCGGATAGACACAACTGGAACCTAAAAAACAGAATTTTTTAACTCCCTGCTTATGTGCAGCCATAATCACATTGTTTTGAATCTCAAGGTTTTCAAGCAGGAATTCGGCTTGTTGCTCACTGTTGGCGAGTATGCCACCCACTTTAGCGGCAGCCAGAATGACGTAGTCGGGACGCTCAGCAGCAAAAAAATCATGCACTGCTTCTTTGTTGCGCAAGTCCAATTCGGCTCGGCTGCGCAATAGCAGATTTCTATGTCCGGCCAACTTCAGGCGTCTTAAACAGGCGCTGCCTACCATGCCCAGATGCCCGGCAACATAGATGCGAGCATCTTGGTTCATGGTATCTGCCCCGTTTTTGTGGTTCCAGCGCTTTGTTTTTGCAGCAATGCAAGATCAGCTTCTGTCATAATACGCACCAGTTCCGGCAACGAAGTTTTTGCCCGCCAACCTAGCTTCTGTGCCGCTTTTTTCGGGTTTCCTTGCAGTTGTTCTACTTCGGCAGGTCGGAAGTAGCGCGGGTCTATGCGCACTATGGTCTTGCCGCTTTTGGTCTCGATGCCGACCTCATCTATGCCGCAGCCTTCCCATTCAATTTCCATACCCAAATAAGCAAAGCTTAACTCGATGAACTCACGCACACTATGCATTTTTCCGGTGGCTATGACATAGTCATCGGGTTCAGGTTGCTGCAGCATTTGCCACATGGCCTCAACATATTCAGGAGCATATCCCCAGTCGCGCAAAGCGTCGATATTGCCCATATAAAGGCATTCTTGAAGCCCCAGATGAATGCGTGCAGCGGCCATAGTAACTTTGCGCGTAACAAAGGTCTCGCCACGCCGTGGTGATTCATGATTGAAAAGTATGCCATTGGAGGCATGCAGCCCATAAGCCTCACGGTAATTTCTGGTGATCCAGTAGGCATAGACCTTAGCGGCGGCATATGGTGAACGGGGATAGAATGGAGTGTTCTCGCTCTGTGGCACTTCCTGCACTTTGCCGAACATCTCAGAGGTGGAGGCCTGATAAAAACGAGCAGGCAAGCCGGTGTCACGCAAAGCATCCAGCAGGCGCAGCACGCCTATGGCATCAGTCTCAGCAGTATATTCAGGCACTTCAAAGGAGACCTTGACATGCGACTGTGCACCAAGATTGTAGATTTCATCGGGAGCTATCTTCTCAAGCAAACGATTCAGGTTACTCGAATCGGTCAAGTCGCCGTAATGCAGGAAAAGACGCACGTTTTCCTCATGCCGGTCTTGGTAGAGGTGGTCAATGCGCCCTGTGTTGAAACTGCTGGAACGGCGTATCAAGCCGTGCACTTCATAACCCTTGGAAAGTAAAAGCTCACAGAGATATGAACCATCCTGCCCGGTAATTCCGGTGATAAAAGCACATTTTTTTGCGGACATAATGCAACAATCCTTAGCGTTAGTTGTCCTGTAACTCACAGGACTCCGCTTACTCAAGCGTTCTTGAGATTTTCGTAGTACCAGTGGCTGGCAGCTTTTAATCCGGCTTCAGTATCAAAAAGCACTTTGTAACCTAGAAGTCGGCTGATCTTCTCTATGCTGGCCAGGGAATGCGGAACATCGCCTGGACGCGGCGGCCCATATTGAGGCTGTACGGCGGCAATGGCCGGATCATATTGGCTGAGGTTTTGGCGCAACCGGCAAAACAACTCGTTAAGATCAGTACGCTGACCACAAGCAACATTGTAGACTTGATTCAGCGCCTCCGGGTTTTCTGCTTGCATGGCAAGTTTGTTAGCCAAGATAACATTGTCAATATAGGTAAAGTCACGTGAATAACTGCCGTCCCCATTGATTATCGGACTCTCCAGTTTGATTAGGCTACTGACAAACTTGGGAATAACAGCGGCATAGGCGCCGTCCGGTCTCTGACGCCGTCCGAACACATTGAAGTAACGCAGCCCTATGCAGTTAATACCGTACAAATCGTGAAAATTTTTGGCGTATAACTCGTTGACATATTTGGTGATGGCATATGGCGACAGGGGCAAACCTATATGATCCTCGATTTTGGGCAATGTCTTACTATCGCCATAGGTAGAGCTGCTGGCTGCGTAAACGAAGCACTTCACGCTGGCCTCCTGGGCAGCATACAGCATATTGACAAAACCACAGACGTTAACCTCAGTGCTGGTCATCGGGTCGTTGATCGAACGCGGCACTGAGCCTAAGGCAGCTTGGTGGGAAATATAATCCTGCCCGGCGCAGACATCGCGGCAGCAGGCTAAATCACGTATATCGCCCTCAATAAGCTTGAAGTCGGGATGCGCTTCGAAACTTGCCAAGTTCTCGCGTTTGCCGGTGGAAAAATTATCCAGAACCGTCACTTTATGCCCATCGGCTAAAAGCGATTCAACTAAATTGCTGCCGATAAAACCGGCGCCGCCGGTAACTAGAATGCGAGATGCTTGCATGTGCTTGCCGTAAAAATTGTAATACGCCTTATACCGATCTTGTCATCCGGCGTGACGACTCTGAGATACCTGCCCTTCCTAACCGAAATTTATATCGCTTTAAGCAGATTGCAAATAAAAGAACGCCATGCGTCTATCTTCACTGCAATCTTCATGACAGATACAGCGTTGGAATGCTCAAGACAGACATGAAGAAGACCAGCGTGAGGTAGAAAAAGGCTCCGGCCACCTTATTTTGTAAGACTGCCGGAGCCTTGATTTCGTTTTAGATCAGCTCGCCGAAGTTCTTATGCAAGGCGTTACGCCTGCGGGCATCCTCTTCGCATAGCTTGAAGAGTTCATCAGCTTCAGGTGCTGCCGGAGTATTGCGCAGCGAGCGATAGCGTCCCTGAGACGCCAGGAAGGCTTGGAACTGATCGTTGGGTTCCTTGCAATCCCAGCTGAAGCGCTTATCGCCGCCGGCCGGATTGTAGCGGTACAGGGGCACATATCCGCATTCAACTGCCTTCTTCTGCTCCTCTTGATGATACATCATATTGATGCCATGGTTGATACAAGGCGAATATGCCATGACCAGAGAGGGGCCTTCGTAAGCTTCGGCCTCGATAAAGGCATTCAAGGTTTGTTGGCGGTTTGCGCCCATGGAGCAGCTGGCTACATAGACATAGCCATAACTCATGGCCATGATGCCCATGTTCTTTTTGCCCAAGCGTTTACCATTGGCAGCAAATTGGGCGACCGCACCGATCTGGGTGGCTTTAGAGGCTTGACCACCGGTATTGGAGTAAACCTCGGTGTCAAGCACCAGGATATTGACGTCAAGCCCGGAAGCCATAACGTGATCCAAGCCGCCATAACCGATGTCATAGGCCCAGCCGTCGCCGCCGATGATCCACACTGACTTATCCACGAAGTAATCCGACAGTTCGTATGCCTTAGCGGCATAGGCGCAATGCGGAGCGGCTTTTGCAAGCAGCGGCTTGACCGCAGTCTGGGCGGCAACCGCCTCCGGCCCTTTATCTTTCCACAGGTTCATGCAGAGCTGCAAGGCTGCTTTCAGGTCTGCGGGTGCCTGCTCGGCTGCAAGTATCTGATCGACATTGAGCTTGAGCTGTTCGCGGTTGGCGTTAATGGCCAAGCGCATGCCCAGGCCGAACTCGGCGTTGTCCTCAAACAGGCTGTTGGCCCAGGCCGGCCCGCGTCCTTCCTTATTCTTGCAGTAAGGAATGGTCGGGAAAGTTCCGCCGTAGATGGAGGAACAGCCGGTAGCATTGGCTACTACCATATTCTCGCCGAACAACTGCGTGATCAACTTCACGTAGGGAGTCTCACCACAGCCGGCACAAGCACCGGAGAACTCAAACAAGGGCTTCTTGAACTGGCTGCCCTTGACGCTGTCAGGACGGTTGTTGCCAAGAATATTGTCGCTGCTGTTCTCGAAAAAGCTTACCTTCTCGACTTCGCCATTCTGTCTGGCTTCTTCCAAGGTACCCCAGACCAAAGCCTTGTTGTCTCTATTTGCTACGGGGCAAGATTGTACGCAGACGCCACAGCCTTGGCAATCTTCGCAGTAAACCTGTACTTTGAACTTCAAGCCAGGGTCAGCTTTGGGACGTACATCAACTGCGCCGAAATCGGCGGGGGCATTGGCCAGCTCTTCATTGGGAATAAGCTTGCTGCGAATGGCGGCATGCGGGCAGACCATGCTGCAAATATTGCACTGTATGCAGTTTTCCGATACCCAGACCGGGATGCGCGGTGCAATGCCGCGTTTCTCAAGGGCGGCAGTGCCGGTGGGCAGTTTGCCGTCCAAAGACATGGCCGACACCGGGATATCATCTCCCTTCTGCAACATGGCCGGCAAGATAACCTTTTTGGCGAAGTCGTCAGCATCCGCCGGCAGCAAGGCAGTCGGCTCAAAGCTGTCTATGCCATCCAAGGAACCGGGTACTTTGATCTCTTCGAGAGCTGCCGCTGTGTTGTCAACACAGACCCAGTTCATCTTCACTATATCCATGCCCTTCCGTTTGAAGCGCTTCTCTATGGAATCCTTCAGCATCTTAATGGCCAAGTCCTTATCGATGACCTTGGAGATAAGGAAGAAAGCAGTCTGCATAACCGAGTTGATGCGCTTGCCCAGACCTGCCTCGGTGGCGATTTTCAGGGCATCGATATTGTAGAAACGGATTTTGCGCTCAACGATGGTCTCCTGCATCTCGCGTGTAAGCCGCGAGAAAACCTCTTGGTTGGAGAATTCAGAGTTAAGCAGAAACACACCGCCCTCGCTCAGTCCGGAGATCATATCGTAACGCCCGATATAAGCTGGATTGTGGCAGGCCACAAAGTTGGGACGACTGATCAGGTAGGGGCTGGTAATGGGCTTCTTGCCGAAGCGCAGATGCGATACCGTAACACCGCCGGATTTTTTTGAGTCATAGGAGAAGTAGCCCTGGGCGTAAAGGTCAGTCTCGTCGCCAATCAATTTGATTGAATCTTTATTTGCGCCAACTGTGCCGTCGGAACCCAGCCCCCAGAATGTGCAGCTGATTGTGCCTTCGGGCTCACAGTCAAATTCAGCGCCAATGCTCAGGGATTTATGGCTGACGTCATCGTTGATACCAACCGTAAAGCCATGGAAAGCCTTGCCGTCAAGATGATCAAAGACAGCCTTCACCATCGCCGGAGTAAATTCCTTGGAGGCCAGGCCGTAACGTCCACCAATGACTTGAGCTTTTTCGAAGGCGCTGCCCTTGACGGCGTTGACCACCGACAGGTAGAGCGGCTCACCGGCGGCTCCGGGCTCCTTGGTGCGATCCAACACGGCAATCTTCTGCACGGTCTTGGGCAAGGCTGCCAGGAAGGCGGCATTGTCAAAGGGCAGGAAGAAACGCACATTGATCATGCCGAGCTTGGCGCCCTTGGAGTTGAGATATTCTACTGCCAGAGCGACGGTCTCAGCGCCGGAACCCATAACCACAATGACCTTTTCAGCATCAGGAGCGCCAACATAATCGAAAAGATGGTACTGGCGCCCAGTTGCCTTGGCAAATTTGTCCATGGTTTTCTGCACTACCCCGGGCAATGCAGCATAATGCAGATTGCTGGTTTCCCTGCCTTGGAAGTAGACGTCGGGGTTTTGCGCAGCTACGTTGAGCTGGGGTTTTTCCGGACGCAAGGCGCGCTCGCGGAAAGCCTCGACATACTTCATATCAACCATGGCACGCATTTCATCATAGTCAAGCAATTCCATCTTTTGTATTTCATGCGAAGTACGGAAGCCATCGAAGAAATGCAGGAAAGGTATATTTGATTCCAGGGTGGCCAGATGTGCGACAACCGCCATGTCCTGAGCTTCCTGCACAGAGCTTGAAGCCAGCATGGCAAAGCCGGTGGCACGGCATGCCATAACGTCAGCATGATCGCCAAAAATTGCCAGGCTTTGAGCTGCCAAGGAACGTGCCGAGACGTGGAAAACAGTGGGCAGCATCTCGCCAGCGATCTTGTACATGTTGGGGATCATTAAAAGCAGCCCCTGGGAAGCAGTATAAGTGGTAGTCAAAGCACCGGCTACCAGTGAGCCATGCAGAGCGCCGGCCGCGCCGGCCTCGGATTGCATCTCGATGATGCTTAATGGACGACCAAACATATTCAGACGGCCCTGGGCTGCCCAAGAGTCCGCCAACTCTCCCATCACTGACGAAGGGGTGATCGGATAAATGGCGGCTACCTCGCTAAATGCATAAGCTACGTGAGATGCAGCGGTGTTGCCGTCAATGGTGACCATTTTTGCCATTGTTTACTCCTTGAAAATTTAATTCTAAGGCCAGGCCTTGGACGACCCGGCAAATAAAAGAAGGGAATCTCATAAATATAAGACAGAATAGGCTTTTTACAAGAATTAAACCGACGAGAAGGGAATGATTAACCAGATTCCAATATTATCTAGGAAAAAGCTAGCCGATCCCTGCCTGTCCGCTCTATCCATTATGTTTACAATCTGTATGGCAGCTCTGATTAATCATTAACAATTTGAGTCATATCTTGCAGCTGAATTTCAGCTTTTTCGGCCAGTTCCCGGCTACTGGGATCCAACCACTTTTGTTTAGACAGCCAGAAAAACCCTCTGCCTAGCATTCTGGTGCTGACTCCGAAGGTATTTTCACCGCTTTTCAAGAATTCCGCTGCCAGGCAAACATAGATAAGCGCTTCGCTAAGCTCGGCTGGCAGCCGATGAATATCACGCTGCCTCTTTGCGCAGGCATGCGCTCGTCGCAAGTCTTCCAGCGTGCTTTGAGGATTATGAATAATGCTCCAGAAGCTATGGGTGCCGTCCAGCAAGTTTTCCTTCAGCAGTTCCAGCCAAAAGACTTTCATGTCTTCTATGGCTAAGTCCTGCTGAGTAGCCATTTCCGGGTCCAAAGCAATAAGATCAGGCAGAATATGATGCAATTCCTGCCATTCCTGCATTACCAGCCGCGAATCGGAAATGGTGCGCAGGAGCACAGCTTCCATCTGTGCGCTAAACTCCAGCTTTGCTTTTTCTGAGGCCTGATACATTTCGCGCATGGGGCGACGCGCCTTGCGCTCGGAATAAGGTATGCGGGCAAAGTCAGCCAGCAAGGTATCATAGAGAAAAAGCTCGTCTTGCTCTGTACAAGAAAACCGAACCCGACGCAAGGCTTCTGTGATAGTGTATTTGGCCCAGGATTGGTTAAAAAACTGATTGGCATGCGTTCTTTCCAGCTCTTTAAGCACCGATATTTGTATTTCGGAAACGCTGCTGATGTTTATCAGAAACATATCCAGAGCCTGCTGTAGTATCACACGATAGCAATTGCCTGCCCGACGACTCTCTTCGGCCAGACGGATGCGGATCACCTTGTTACTAAAAAATGTGCCCAGCAGCTTGCGTGCCTTGGCGGGGTACAGATGCCAGACACATACCAGATAGGCCAGCAACACCAATTTATAATCCTGAGCACATTCCCAGGCTGAGGAGGCCATGCCCTTGCTGCCGGCAGCAGTAGTCTGGGGGTGGTTTTCCGACATTGCTAATCTCAATAGGGTTCTTGGCATCTCCGGCTGCAACCCAAAGCCGGCAGGCCTTTGTCAGGAATCTTCGGGATTTTGGGCTGGCGTGGCCAGACGCAGCCCCAGCTCCGCAAGTTGGGTCGGATTCACGACTGAAGGAGAGTTGCTCATCAAGCAACTAGCCTTGGTAGTTTTGGGGAAAGCGATAACATCTCGAATGGATTTAGCGCCGCTGAGCAGCATGACCAAACGATCCAGTCCTATGGCTAGTCCGCCATGTGGTGGCGCACCAAAGCTAAATGCCTCCAGGATATGTCCGAAAAGCAGTTGCGCTTCCTGGTCGCTTATTCCCAAGCAGTTGAACATCTGTGCTTGCAGCTCAGGATTGTGAATTCTGATTGATCCTCCCCCCAGCTCGACGCCATTGAGCACGATATCATATGCCTTGGCACGCACTTCGCCGGGCTTGCTTTGCAACAGCTGCCTGTCTTCATCCATAGGACTGGTAAAAGGGTGGTGCACAGCTGCAAAACGCTGATTGTCCTCATCCCATTCCAACAATGGAAACTCCGTCACCCAAAGAAAGTTAAACTCTTTTTCCCTAATAAGGCCGGCGAATTCAGCCAGTTGTATTCTCACTCGTCCCAGTGATTCACAAGCGACTTTCCAAGTATCTGCCACGATGAGGATAAGATCACCACCATTGGCCTGAAGTTGCCGGAGCAGCTCGGCACGTTCTTCGTCACCAATGAATTTAGCCGCAGAACCTGACAGGCTCATATCGACTTCAACCTTCAGCCAGACCAACCCTTTTGCACCGTAAAGGCGAGCAGTTTCGGTAAACTGATCAAGCATTTTGCGGCTGCAATTCTGCGCTTGTCCTTCCGCTTTTAGCGCCATGATAACGCCGCCTTGTTCCAGCGCCGAGCTGAATGCCTTAAATTGGCTATGCTTAAAAATATCGCTTATATCTTGAAGTTCAAGAGCAAAGCGCAAGTCAGGCTTATCAGAACCATATTTACACATGGCCTCTTTCCAAGTCATACGCCGGAAAGGACGCGGCACTTCTATGTTTAACACATTCTCCATGACGGCGCTGAGCAACTGTTCAACGATATCGATGATCTGATCCTGCTCCACAAAACTCATTTCCAAGTCTACTTGAGTGAATTCTGGTTGCCTATCAGCACGTAAGTCCTCATCCCTAAAGCATCTGGCAATTTGAAAATATTTTTCTGCTCCGCCCACCATAAGAAGTTGTTTATACTGCTGTGGTGCCTGCGGCAAAGCGTAGAAGCAGCCCGGGTGCACTCTGCTGGGCACCAGATAGTCCCTGGCTCCCTCGGGCGTGCTTTTGCTTAATATGGGTGTTTCCACCTCAATAAAGCCATTTGCATCAAAGACATCGCGTATAATTTTGCTGACCTTGTGACGCAGCCTCAGATTGTCCAACAAGCCTGATCTGCGCATATCCAGATAGCGGTATTTCAGACGCAGGTCCTCGCTGCTGCTAGGGTCTTCAAGGTGATAGGGCATGGCCTTAGCGCGGTTTAGTATCTCAAGTTCGGTCAACTCCAGCTCGATAGCGCCGGTCTTGCGACTGCTGTTAATCATCTCGGGCGGACGGGCCCGCACCGTGCCGGCCACCGCAAGCACCCATTCCTCACGTATTTCCTTAGCTTTAGCGGCCAGCTCAGGGCTAAGCTCCGGATCAATGAAAAGCTGGGTAATACCCTCGCGATCACGCAGGTCTATGAAAATAAGTCCACCAAGATTACGGCTGGAGTTAACCCAACCGCTGAGCCGTACACTCTGCCCTAGATGTTCGCTCCCCAGTTCATTACAATGATGCGTGCGATATATGGAAGAAAATGACATAAAACCCCAAATTAGTTATCGGTTGTCAGTTATTACTTGTTGGATGCTGCCGCGCACCGGCGCGCACCCGACATTATGCCTCATACATACTCAGGCCAAGCCTGTTGTTATCAACTGCCCTGATTTGCCTTACTGTTTTTTCAGCCAGTCATGCAGTTCCACTCTTGGCAACAACACTTGCTCGCCGCTCCGCATATTGCGGCAGCTCACCTGGGCTCTGGCGATCTCGTCCTCACCCAAGATAAGCACTATGCCTGCGCCTTCGCGATTAGCACTGCGCATCTGCGCTTTCATGCTGCGTGCACTCAGGTCCGCCTTGACTCTGCCGCCCAACCCTAATTGGCGCAATTCACCGGCCAGGCGCAAGCCGGCAGCGACAGCTGCTTCGCCCAAGCTGACTATATAGGTATCTGTTTCCGGTTTAGCGCCGCTTTGCAGCCCCAAGCTTTCTCTGGCCAGCAGCAAGCGTTCCATACCGGCGGCAAAACCTATGCCTTCATGGCATCTTTTATCGCCCGGCAGAGTAATGCGGTAACGCCCACCACCAGCCAGGGCATCTTGCGCTCCCAGTCCACTATGAGTGACTTCAAAAACTGTATGTATGTAATAGTCCAGGCCTCGCACCATGCGCGGAGCCACCTCGTAGTCGACTCCCAACTCAGCCAAGCCGTCGCAGGTGCGCTTAAAAAAGTCCTGGCTGGTCTCCGACAGCAGATCCAATATTTTCGGAGCTCCGAGCGCAATTTGCCCACATGCCGGATTCTTACAGTCCAGCATGCGCCAGACATTATTTTCCAGGCGCCGTTGGCAGTCTTCGCAAAGTTCAGGCAGTTTTGGCCTGAAATATTCTTTCAGGGCATGGCTTACCGCCTCCCTGTCTTCAGGTAATCCACGGCTATTGATCAGCACTTTGCTGCCGCTAACGCCAAGTTCACGCAGAAAATGCGTCAGCATAGCGATGCATTCTGCATCCATCCAAGGCGAGTCTGATCCCACTGCCTCTACACCGACTTGATGGAATTGGCGACGTCTGCCGGCGGCCGGTCTTTCACCTCTGAACATAGGGCCGAAATAGAAGACCCTGGCCTCCTCGCCCTGGTTCAAGCCGCGATTAGCTATGGCTCGCATAACTCCGGCAGTGCCTTCCGGCCTCAGAGTCAGGTTGCGCCCGCCCCTATCATTAAAGCTGTACATTTCTTTTTGTACCACATCGGTTTCGCTGCCAAGATTGCGTACAAATACCTCGCTGCGTTCAAAGATGGGGGTGCGCAATTCGCTGTAGGCATAACGCGAAAATATCTCCCGCGCCTTGTTTTCAAGTAGCACCCAATCTGACAATTCCGGTTCCCAGATATCGGAGGTACCGGGTAGGGGTTCATTAACGGACATATGCTCTCCTCACGAATCAACACCACAAAAAGCCCCGGATCGAGCAAATTCGCTGTGTTTTTCTTGACTTAGTTGCAACGTTGTAATATAATACCTTTTCGCTGTTTCTTGAAGACAATGATCAGAGGAATGCTATGACATCCAAAAAAGTCGCCGTTTTAATGGGCAGCAAGTCAGACCTGCCCAAGTTGCAAAATTGCCTGGACTGCCTGGCAAAGCTTGAGATAAAACATGAGGTGCGCATCATGTCCGCACACCGCACTCCGGAAATCGTGGCTGAATTTGCCGCTACCGCTGCTGACAAGGGCTTTGGCGTGATTATCGCTGCGGCTGGCGGCGCTGCGCATCTGGCCGGTGTGGTAGCAGCGCATAGCCTGCTGCCGGTCATCGGCATACCGGTAGAAAACGGTGCTTTCAAAGGCTTAGACGCCCTGCTCTCCACCGTACAAATGCCCGGCGGCATTGCAGTAGCCTGCGTTGGAGTAGGCAGTGGTGGCGCTACCAATGCGGCGTTGCTGGCCGCCCAAATGCTGGCCTTGCATGATAGTGATCTGGCAAATAGACTGGCCGAAGACCGCCGTCAGAGACGAGCAAAGGTCATTGCGGACGATCAGGAGCTGCAACTATGAATATGCTGCGACTAGCCTTCATGCTGGGTCTCATGCTCTTGGGCAGCGCTAAAGCTAATGCGGCTGCAATGGCGGACAGCGCTGTACAATCAAGCCTGCAATTGGACCTGCTGCACCTGTTTCAAGGACTAGGAAAAGCCGACCTGCTTCCTGAAATGAACAAGCAGCAAGAAATGGAGGCACTGCGGAAACTGGCCGACACCATGCAAGTACCCATATTTTTTGAGGCGCTCAGGCCGAAAACGGAAGAAGAGTGTTCAAATCCCGTGCTGGAGCAATTCTCAGAACGGGACGGCATCTTCTATCTGCGCTTGGTCAACTTTCAAGACGAGCCTCTGCTGTCTGGCTCCGGCGTGCTGCTGGAACAATTCAAGGCTGAGCAGGGGCAGGCCTTGGTACTGGACTTGCGTAGTTCCTGGGGATTCTCCGTTGTCGCAGAAGAAAACTGCTACCAATTTCTAAAAGCGTTGGCCGTACCTATTATCGCTCTAATGAATGGGGAAACCGCAGGCACTCCTGAGTCTCTGCTACAGAGAGCACAATCTGAAAAGCTACTGCTCGCCATGGGAACTCCCAGCCTGGGCATTATGGGAACCGGGCACAAGATAGAGCTGCCTAGCGGGCTCAGCCTCCGAGTGCCGGTAGTCGTAAACAAAACACTGCCCACAGCAGTACAACCGGACTTGAGTTTCCCGCCACAATACGAGCTGCATGCGGTGCATTATCAAGGCACTCCGGACCCCTGCTGCCGTTTTGCCCGGGACACACTGAAAATTATCTTAATTTTAGGGCAATAAAACCAGAAATATTGCCAATGTGTGAAATGTATTGTATAGCTTCAGTCGAAACAGGACAAAAAGCACAGTCATCCCATAAGCGGTAAAAAACGGCATAATTGGTTCAATTTAACGCTTAACAAAAACGTTTTTCCAAAAAGGCCATTTTCGATTTTTACTTTATCCGCAGATTTACTCAGATTAGAGCAGATTTTTTAGGGCGCAGTTTTCTTATCTTAGGAGCGCATTTTCAAAGTAAGCCCTAAAAAATCTGCAGCGTCTGTATAATCTGTGTAATCTGTGTAATCTGTGGATTGAGTCTTTCAACTGGGTTGTGGATGATCAGTCCGCGCCAAGTTCTTCGTGTTCTTTGCGTCCTTTGCGGTTATTTTTTTCTTTCACCGCCAAGGTCGCCAATCTGTACATTACATCATAGTCTATGGGATGGCTGTGGTTTTTATTAAAATTTTTGGCTCAAATATACTAATAATCGTCCCAATAATCAAGAAATTGCCTTGTTACCGTATATACTAAATATAAGACCTGAATCCGTGAAAACAGCACTGCGATTTTTACTTCACTGATTCAGGAATAAATTGCATTTTATTGAAGATCATTTTTCTGAATACAACGCAAGGAAGAGAAACGATGAAACTTTGGATGCGTCCCGCTGGTGCCCCCGAACCTCCTTATATTGTGGCTTTTCGCTGCCGCTTTTCGGTCGCGCATGCCTCGAGCATTCCATTTCGTTTCAGTGCCGACGAGTGCTGTCAGTTGTTTTTGGATGGCAAATGGTTGCTTTCCGGACCGGAGCGGGGCATTCCCCAACGCTGGTATTATCAGCAGGGAAGCATGGACGTAGCTCCAGGAGAACATGTCCTGGTAGCAAGAGTACTTTGTTTCGGCAAAGAATGGACCGCTTACGGGCAGATGTCGATCCAGCATGGCTTCTATTTTGAAGACCCCGACGGCATACTGCAAACCTGGGAATACCAGCTGCTCGAAGGTTGCGAATTCCGCAAGCCATTCCCGGATTGGGGTACTTTCCCAAGAATCTCAGTCGGAACCAGTTACAATAAAGAGATGCTCGAGGGACGCTCGGGCAATTGGCAGCCTGTGGAATTCTTCAACGATGAACGCAAGCTTTTTGCACCGGATCTGCCGCTGATGCGTCGCGAAGCGATCCAGCCTGTCGCAAAATCCGGTTCCATCCATACCTTTTCGACGTATGCCTGCGCATGGGCCTCTTATAAATTTACCGGAAGCGGACAGGTGAAGATTCGCTGGTTCGAAGCACCCTATTGCACAGAAGAATTTGACGATGTATGGCTTAAAGGAGAAAAAGGGCGGCGGGATGGCGCTTTCATCGTCGGGAATCATGATGAATTCGAGGTGGACGGCGAGCTGGTTTGGCATGATTTTTGGTGGCATGCCGGATGCCATGTGGAAATCATCGCCGATGAGGGAGTCTCGGTTGATGCCCGCTTTTACCAGACCGGCTATCCCTTCCCGCCACTGAAGCTGGACTCGGAATTGCATCGAATGGCCCTGCATACGCTGCAATGTTGCTCGATGGAAACATTCCTCGATTGCCCTTGGTACGAACAGCTGATGTATATCGGAGACAGTCGGATCACCGCCCGGATCGTCTACCATTTGTTCCAAGATCACCGCCTGCCCGAAAAAGCTCTGCGGATTTTCAGCCTTTCGCAACAAGAGGATGGTTCCCTCCGCTCGCACTATCCAAGCAAGGGAATGCAGAAAATCCCCTCCTTCACCCTGATCTATCTGCTGATGCTGCAAGATTATTTCAAAGTACATGGAAAGAACTCCCTGATTCTGGAAATACTCCCCCGGGCGGAAAAAATCGGCGCCTATATTCTCAGACACCGGGGAGCGGATGGCCTGCTGCGCTTCCCTGATTGGAATTTCATCGACTGGACTGCCGAATGGGATAACGGAGTTCCGCCAGCCGGGGCGGAAAATTGCCCTTTGCAGTGGTTTGGCGTTTTGGCTTTGAGGGCGCTTGCGAAAATCACCGAAGCCGAAGAATGGTTGCAGGCTGCGAAACAGTTGCAAGCTCGCATCCATGAGCATTATTACGTTCCGGAACGGGGGCTGTATGCGGATGATCTCCAGCACCAAAGTTTCTCGGAACATGCCCAAGTGCTGGCATTGCTGGCAGACCCCGCAGCACCGGTGAAAGAAGCCCTTGCCTGTGAAACCCTGATCGAATGCAGCATTTACTTTTCCTTCTATTATCTCGAGGCTTGTCGCTGCGCAGGCCTGACAGAACTCGCGGCAAAACGCCTGCAAAAATGGGAGTCGCTGCCCGAACAAGGGTTGAAAACCCTGCCCGAGGAATTTGTCCAACCGCGCTCAGACTGCCATGCTTGGGGCGCGCATATCCTTCTGGAACTGCCTTCCCCTAATCAGCAGCCATGAACTTTTACGATGACCTGCAATTTGTTCATTTTGGAGATGCCAGGCACACGCGTGCCCGGGCCGAAGGCAGGTATTTCGCCGGATACTACGGAATACAGTTCAACTATTCAGGCAGCATGGAGCTTTGGCTGGGGAAACAAAAAAAGGAAGTCATCGACGGACCGCATGTTTTCATCACCTATCCAGGTGTAGAATTCAATTATGGGGCGGTCGGCGACCAGGCGCACAGCCTGATTTTTATCTGCTTCCGTGGCCCTCGTGTACAAAAATATATTGACGGGGGAGTGCTGCAACTGCGTAAACAGCGCCTGTTTACCCGGATCACCGACGGCACAAAATTTTACCAGATGGCCATGCGACTTCTTGACCAGCTGCGACAACCAGGCCCGCTGAGCCACGCAAGGGCAGTCCTCCTGCTCGAGGAAATGTTGCTTGAAATACATGAGCAGCCGGAATTGCCTGATAAAATCTTCCATTTATACGGGGAATCCATGAATGCACTTCGCGAACAACTGGCGAAAACACCGGAAAAAAATTGGGATTTCCAGCAAGAGGCCAGTAAAATGTGCCTGTCCTATGTGCATTTCCGGCGGCTTTTTCAGTTGTTTACCACAATGCCGCCGGGGCGATATCTGCTTGAATGCCGCCTGCTGAAAGCCGAAAAGCTCCTAATCTCCGACTCCTTGAGAGTCAACGAAATCGCTAGGCTCTGCGGCTTTGATGACGCATTCCATTTTTCCAGAATATTCAAAAAATATCGGGCTCTGGCACCACTGGATTTCCGACATAAATTCGGCCTTTGAGAAAACCTGACGGATCGCTTTCCTGTTCCTCGAATGCAAAAATTCAAAGATAAAAAAAACAAAAAAAACAGGCTTTCTTTCTTTTTTTCCGAATAAATGCCATTCTATTTTTCTTTTATCATGATCATAAAGTTCATCTAATTCATCAAAAAAGCGATGGAATTCTATCAATTCTGCATTACCATATACGTGATTTGTTTTCACAGTCATCCCATAAGCGGTAAAAAACGGCATAATTGGTTCAATTTCACGCTTAACAAAACCGTTTTTCCAAAAAGGCCATTTTCGATTTTTACTTTATCCGCAGATTTACTCAGATTA
>JAAZKR010000296.1 GCA_012799725.1 Oligosphaeraceae bacterium
AACATAATGCTACATAAAATAGCATGGTTTCCACAGAATGCAAGTCGAAACAAGAAAATATTAGTTGCTACAATTTCAAGGGGAGCCACCGCTCAAAAATCAACCGAATTTGGGGAAGTTAGGTTAACCGCCAAGACGCCAAGAACGCCGAGGACACCAAGCAATTAAGCCAGCACTACAGAAGACTGACACACTGCATAATCTGCGTAATCTGCGGATTCATATTTGACGCTTTGTTTGCTAATTCGGCAGCTTTATGTTAAAGTAATGCTTTTACGCTGCTGCAATATATTACCGCCAAGGAGCGGCCACATGTCTGACAAAAATTCCAGGCTCTATGCCTTGTTCAAAATTTTCTTTTATGTTTCGGCTGTCACTTTAGGAGGCGGCCTTGCCATGCTGCCGCTGTTGCGCTGTGAGTTTGTGCAGCGCAGGCAATGGCTTAGCGATGCTGACATGATTGATACCGTGGCACTCATGCAGGCCATGCCTGGCATCATTGCCATGAATATGGGAGTGCTCTTAGGCTACCGGGTGGCCGGCGTGGCCGGTGCAGTAGCAGCAGTGATTGGCGGCTTCATGCCACCCTTTCTAGCCATAGTGCTTTTGGCCACCCTTATTATGTCCCTGCAAGATAGCGCCCTGCTCAACCATGCCTTTCTTGGAGTGCGTGCCGGAGTCTGCGCCCTGATTTTGTTGGCGGTCATTGAACTCGGAAAACAGATACTCAAAAGCCGCTTTGAATGGGTACTGGCCTCCGCCTGTTTTATTGCTGCCATCTTTTTTAATGTCAATGCCATCTGGCTGATTGTACTGGGCATTCTGGCCGGATTGGGACGCCACGCCTGGCAGTCACTTAACTTGGCACGACAACACACTGCGGGTACTGACAAATGAACAGCCTGTATCTATACTTGCTCTTTGCCAAGATAGGCTTCTTTACTTTCGGCGGCGGGTTCGCCATGATCCCGTTCTTCTATCAGGAATTGGTGCAGAACTACCAGCTGCTCAATGCCGAAGAATTCGCCAACATGGTGGCCTTGGCACAAGTGACCCCGGGCCCCGTAGGCCTGAATGCAGCTACTTATATAGGCTTTCAACAGAGCGGAATGTGGGGCGCAGTGGCCGGCACACTGGGAGTGACTACACCGTCGCTGACTTTCGGACTGGGTGTAGCTATCTTCATGGGCGCCTTCAAGGAGAACAAACTGGTCAAGGCAACACTGCAAGGCATTAGACCGGCAACCCTGGGGCTAATAGCCTCCGCCGTCATCTTCTTTGCCGACACCTCGGTTTTTAGCGCGCCCCTGCGGCAGCTTTGGAGCAGAAGCGGAGAATCTTTCGGATTAAATTGGCGCGCAACGCTTATCTTTGCCTTCGTCCTCATTGCCCAGTGGCGCTGGAAATGCAATATGGTATGGCTACTTTTCGCCTCGGCACTCATGGCCTGCCTTTTATACATGATCCCGCTATAAGAAACTGCCTGCGCAGCAAAAATAATGTCAACATACCGCTCCGGAGCAACCTTATGAGCATTGTAAAAAACATCAGCAGCGCTATTACTGACGGCAAGCGCTTTTTTCTGGATGAACTTTGGGCCAGCGACTTGCAAACCCTGCCGGCACTGCGCCGTTTCGTCTTTTCCTTGTGTCGTATTGGTATGATCGTGGGCAGGGATTTCCAGCGCAACAAATGTAGTCTGCAAGCATCAGCACTGACCTATATCACCCTGATCTCAATGGTGCCTATTCTGGCCATCATGTTCGCTTTCAGCAAAGGGCTGGGCATGCAGAACCGGCTTATGAATAGCTTAGGTCTGGAACAGGTAGTACATATAGAGTTCATAGATGGCCAAGAAGTCAAAACCACTAAATTTCAGATCATTGAGCAAGAGGAAACCACCATCGAAAACATGCAAGACAAAGCAGCAGACGCTGCATCTGAAACCAAGGTTGTAGTCTCCGAAACCGATCCCGACATACCACATTTGACCCGACCCGGAGCAAGTCAAAACAAGGGGCAAAGCTTGCTGGCCAGCAACCTGCCTAAACCCATGCAACAAGTTCTGGTAAATATTTTCAGCTATGTGGAAAAGACCAGCTTTGCCACCCTGGGACTAGTCGGCTCGCTTACGCTGTTAGGCACGGTAATCATCTCCATGTCCAAGCTTGAGAGCAATTTCAACACCATCTGGGGGCAACGTCATAGCCGTCCTTTGCCACGTAAGATCAGCGAGTATTTAGTGGTTTTGATTTTAATGCCCATCGTTTTTCTAGCAATTTCCAGCCTCAACGCGGTGATTTCCTCCAATAAAATTCTTTTTTATCTTGCTGAGCATACTCCCAGCCTGGCTTGGATAATCCGCAAGGCCTGCGTGCTGCTGTTGGCTTTATTTGTGGTAGGTGGTTTTTCTTTCTTTTATATCTTCATGCCCAATACCAAGGTCAAGCCCTTTCCGGCGCTGGCCGCCGGTCTGGTCGCCGGCGCATTGTGGTTTGCAGTATACTGGGCCTATATAGTGCTGCAAGTGGGCTTGACTAAATACAACACCATCTACGGCACTTTTGCCGCGTTCCCTTTCTTTCTGGGCTGGCTTTATGCGAATTGGAGCATTATCCTGATAGGAGCGGAAATCAGTTTTGCAGTGCAAAACTATCGCACCATGCATTGGGAAAAAGTCTCTGAGCACACCTCGCCTTGGGCCGCAAATATCCTTGGTATCCTGGTGCTGCTTAAATGTAGCCGCAGCCTGCAAGAAGGTGCCGGCGGATGGGAAGCGCTAGAATACGCTCGCGAAAATGACATACCCACCAGAGTCATGCGATATGCGCTGGAAGTACTGCAAGGCGCGGGGCTTATAATACCCGTCTTTAAAGATAATAAAGAAGAACAAAGCTATCTGCCGGGGAGAATGCCCGAAGACCTGAACCTGGCTATGGTAGAAGAAGCCTTCCGCAAAACCAGCCAGGAAGATGCCGTAATTTTCAGCCGCCATCTGCCAGAACAGGTAAATCGTAGCTTTGAACAATTCTATGCCCAATACCAAAATGCACTGGCCAAGCAAAACTTCAAGGACTTGCTGGATACAACCCAAGAGTGAAAACGCCTCTAACCGCTAGCTCAGAGCGAAATAACGCAAAAGGAAAGCTAAAAATGCGCTATATTTTCAAAATAGCTTCCGCCCTTATTCTATTGGGCACGTTATGCTGTGCTTCCGAGCTTAGACTCTTCGTTATGGTGCCGCCGCAGCTGGAGTCAGTACGCAAAATAGCCAAGGATTCCGCCAGCATTGAGCTGCTGCTACCACCCGGCGCGAATCCGGAAAACTTTAGCCCTACAGCCAAACAGATAGCCGCCCTAAGTGGAGCCGACGCCATCTTCCTGATCGGTCTCGGCTTCGAGACCATGCTGCGACCACGCCTAGAAAACCGACTGCAACCAGGAACTCTGCGTGATTGCCGCATAGGCATGAAATTGCGGCAAATGGAAAACCATGAACATGAGGATAAAACTCATGCCGACCCACATGTCTGGCTGAGTCCGGACAATATGATGATTCATGCTAAACATGTAGCAGAAATGCTCAGTGCCTTGCGGCCTGAAAATGCAGCACTCTATCAAGAGCGTTACCAAGCATATTGCCTGGAACTGCAAAATCTCAAAGAAATGATAGACTTGCTGCTTAAAGACAAGTTTCAAGGAAAAACTATACTTACACAACATCCGGCCTTTGGCTACTTTCTAGACCCATACGGCATCAGCCAAATAGCCATAGAAAGCGGCGGCAAGGAACCCGGTGCCAGACATCTAAGCCGACTGCTAACCCAGGCAAAGGAAGAAAACATAGCTGTCATTTTTGTCCAGCCGCAATTCAGCGATAAACCCGCACGGGCTCTGAAACAAAGAATGCAGGCCGAGATTATCAGCTTGGACCCATTGCCTGAAGTCTACTGTCAGGACTTATATGAAATGGCGCAAAATCTGCTGCGCGGACTGACGCTTAACGATGCAGCAAATCAACCACAAAGGTGAAGTCATGCGCGCCCGCTGTCAGGAACCGGTTATAGACGTGCAGAATGTCTGCTTCCATTATGCCCAGCAGGAAATCCTGCACGGAATCAACCTGCAAGTCTATCAGGGGGACTTCGTTATCTTGACCGGTCCCAATGGCGGTGGTAAAACCACTCTGATACGCTTGATACTAGGGCTGCTTAGGCCTGGCTTTGGCAAAATCCGGGTACTGGGGCATAGCCCACGCAAGACTAGCCCTCTGCTGGGATATGTGCCACAATCGCTGCAATTTGATTCCGCCTTCCCGGCCAATGTCCTTGACGTAGTGCTTATGGGCAGGGTAGAAAGAAGCCTGTTTGGCCCGTATAGAGCGGAGGACCGCCGCATCGCCCTTGACTGCCTGGAGCAAGTCGGCCTGCACGAACTTGCCAAAAGGCATTTCTCAGCTCTATCTGGTGGGCAACGACAGCGCGTTCTGATCGCTCGGGCTTTGGCAGGTCAACCTAAGCTACTGCTACTTGATGAGCCTAATGCCAACTTGGATGCAGCCGGTACGCAGACCGTGCACGAATTGCTGCGTAAACTGAATCGAGAGTTGACCATAGTGATGGCCTCGCATAATCTTGATACGCTGGAGTCATACGCCAGCCATGTCGCCTATGTCAACCATACCGCTGAAATGCGCTGTCTCAGTGATATGCGCTAAAACAATTGCAGTAGCGCTGCACCTGCCTGTTAAACTCTTAGGGTGCACCTTTATCCGTAGATTACACGGGTTACGCAGATTTTCAAGACCAGGAATCGAACAGACAACCCGCCTTAGAATTTGCGCTGCAATCATTTAACCATGCTTAGCCTTGGACTAAAGTCCAGGGAGAGACATCTCCTCAAAGACAGTGCCCTATAAAGGCGCTACAATCAGTCGGATCAGTCGTAAAACGATTCGTCTCGTCTACAGATTCGCATCCTAACATTCCAGATTTAAGCTCAAGGCCTACGTCCACTGCACATCAAAAACACCCAAACACCACCTACCATTGACCATTAACAAATAACACATGCTTGCATTTTTTCTACGGGATTTACAATCACCCGGCAGTCTTTTGCGTCTCAGTATAATTGCCATACTTTTGTGCTCAATAGTCTGCGGCATCATCGGCAGCTATGTAGTAGCCAAGCGTTGCAGCTATGTGGTTGGCGCAGTCTCACATTCTTTGCTGGGGGGTATAGGGTTGGCGCGGTTTTGCCAATTGCAAAAAGGCTGGGCTTGGTTCAGCCCTATGCTGGGTGCAATTCTGGTAGCGCTGCTGGTAGCAGCTGTTATCAGTTTTTTGACTCTGCGTAAGCGTCAACGTGAAGACAGCGTACTCAGCGCTATTTGGGCTATGGGCATGGCCACTGGCTTGAGCTTTATCTACGCCACACCGGGGCATCCGCAGGACTTGCAGGGATACCTCTTCGGCAACATATTACTGGTAAGTCGGCAAGACCTGCTTTGGATGGCTGTTCTAAACATCATCATCTTGATATTTGTGTCGCTTTTTCACAAGCGTTTTCTCTGTCTCTGCTTCAGCGAGGAGTGGCTCCGTTTGCGCGGCTGTCACGTCGGTTTGTTTAATTTTCTGCTCTATGCGCTGATTTCGCTAACTGTAGTCATGCTCTCACAACTGGTCGGGGTACTGCTCTGTTTGGCCTTGCTTATTCTGCCGGCAGCAAGCGCAGCCAATTTCTGTCGCAGCCTGCCGCCTATCATGTTTTGCGGGATACTCATCAGCCTGGGCGCGTCCATGAGTGGACTGCTGCTCAGTTACCAATACGACCTGCCCGCCGGGGCAACCATAGTCGAACTCATCGCCGTTACTTATCTGCTCTGCATCGCTGGACGCTTTTTGCACGGCAAGATACGACCGACAATACAAAAAGGGGACTAAATATGCCACAGCAAAACAAAATGGTGCCTCTGGTAAAAGAATTGGCAAATATATTATGCAAGCTCGAAGATATAGCGGAACTGGAATTGTTCCTGCATGGTCTGCTTACACCATCAGAAATCGAGGAGATTATCAATCGCTGGCATCTGCTCCGCGCCCTGGAGGAGGGAGAAACCCATAGACAAATCAGTAGTAAACTGGGAGTCAGCCTGGGAAAAATAGCCCGAGGATCAAGATTAATAAAATATGGAGACGAAAATTTCGTCGAGATAATCAGAAAAATTAAAGGCAAAGAGTAATCCGATCGATCTGATTGCTCCGGCTGATCGGAACTTTTGAACTTTAAAGCGGTAATCCTAAAAAACAGTTGACTTTTCCCCTTGAACGGCAATCAGAACCTTCTTCCATTTTCATGGCGCGCCAGAAAGCATCCAAATCGGATTTGTCAGACCAGTCGGAGACTAGCCCTGCCAAGGGCCGCACCATGCATAGCAACTCGGGTGACCGAACCCGGAGGCCAAGAGGCGCCTGAGTCCTGCCAAGGGCTGCACCATGCATAATCTCGGGTGACGGCGAGGGAACCCGAGGCAGGATCACCCCCTAAGATCAGCGCCTGGAAGGCGCCGCTTCATGATGAATTTGCCGGATCGGCTAGAGAGGAAGCCGGGTGAAGCCACCTCGAAAGAGATTGTATGACAACGGTTAAGGAAAAGTTGCCGGCAAAATCCTTTCATAACAAGAAGAAATCGAGCAATAGCAGCACGGGAAACACCCTGTCACCAACATGGTGAACGACATAAATTCCACAACCATTTGGAAATAAAAATATTAAGACAACTGAACCCCAGGTTCAAAAAACCAGCGTTACAGAGGGCCAAGCCAATTCCATGTGGTAGGCACGACTCTTTAGAATTTTTTTGCTCTGCACTTGCAAACCAAGGTAATTTCATTACATTAATTTCATCGCCATTTTGCGGGTGTAGCATAATGGCAATGCACCGGCTTCCCAAGCCGGCTACGTGGGTTCGATTCCCATCACCCGCTCCAATATTCTTTTTATGCGTGGGAAAAGCGTCTCCTCCGTTTTAGGTGGAAAGAATATTCAATTTATAATTTCATCGGTTTTTGCCAAGCGGTTAAACTGGGGTTGAGCAAAAATAAGCTGGCCTTTTTCGTGATGAGGAAGGCATAAAATAATAAAACTTGACAGTTCAGATTTTAAATTTGCTTAGCTTCCATTTTTGTTGCGCCTCATTGTTTTGGTCGTCATGAAACATTCAGACACTCGAATATTGTCTCTGGGCTTACGCTTCACGC
>JAAZKR010000297.1 GCA_012799725.1 Oligosphaeraceae bacterium
AAAGCAAAAAAAAGCCCCTAAAAGAAAACCTTGTCGTCTTTTAGGAGCCGAAAATGGAAAACGGGCAAGTTTTCAAGGGGAAAACTTGTCAAGTCGTAGAAGAAAAATTATGATTCTTTGTTGTTGCCGTGCAATACTCGCAAAACCGCCTTGTGACCATCCGCATAAACTATGTTGAAAAGCTGTGCCATGCCGCCCTCAGCCAAAAGACCGGTGACACGGTAAGATTTTTTTTCAGCCATGAAACCACCTATGAAAATGCCATAAACACGCAAAAAAGGCAGACGGTTGCCAATCTACAAGCAATACGCTGCGCGCAATGAGACAAGCGGCGATTTACGTAAAAAGTTTCAAAACTTCGCCAGTTTGCCACCCTTGATAACCAGCTCTTGGTCATCCTTGGACAAGTTATGCAGCAATGTGATGCGCTGCGTCTTGCCGTCGGCAGCTTTGAGCGTCATTTCAATTTCTGTGCCCTGCCGAATTTGTTGTGGCAAACCATTAATTTCCACTGCAATGCCTTGCTTGAGCAGATCGTAGTCTTCCTGTTTGCGTATTTGCAGTGGCAGGATGCCGAAGTTGATTAAATTAGCGGCATGTATACGTTCTACTGAGAAAGCAAGCACTAAACGCACACCCAGGTACATTGGACAGATAGCGGCATGTTCACGCGAGGAACCTTGTCCGTAACTTTCACCGGCCACAATAACACCGGCCTTGCCGCTATCACGCAGGGCTGCGGCGCGTTGGGCAAAAGTGGGTTCACCCTCACGGTTGAAGCAGTCGAAGACGACTTCGGCATAACGTGGTATGTTGCTGCGGAATTTCAGGTTGGCACCAGCCGGCATGATGTGGTCGGTGGTGATGCGATCCTCAAGCTGCAAGAGTACCTCGCCTTGCAGATTCTCCGGCAAAGGGCTGCACTTCGGGGGTGCGCCTATAGTCTCTTTGCGGATAATCTCGCCGGTCTTGCCAGGCTCATCGGGCAACGCTATCATGCTGTCGTCAATGATAAATTTTTCCGGCATACGCCATTGCGGATATTCCAAGCCTAGCTCTTGAGCCACCACACGCGGATCGGAAAGCTTGCCGGTCAGAGCGGTAGCCACAGCAGTCTCTGGGCTGACCAAATAGCAACGGTCATTCCTGGTGCCGGTGCGCCCAAGGAAATTGCGGTTAAAAGTACGCACGCTGACGCTATCGGAAGCCGGACTGAAGCCCTGCCCTATGCAAGGGCCGCAGGCCGACTCCAGGATGCGGCAACCGGCGGCCAGCATGGTCTCCAAAGAGCCGTCTCGACTAAGCATTTGCAGTACCTGCCTGCTGCCGGGGGCGATGCCCACCGAGACGCCGCTATGCAGTTTGCGCCCTTTCAGCATGGCGGCCACGGTCTGCAAGTCTTTCAGCGAGCTATTGGTGCAAGAACCTATAAGCACTTGGTTGACTTCTATGCCGCCGCATTGACTCAGCGGCGCAACATTGCCCGGGTTTGACGGGCAAGCTGCCAGTGGCACCAGGCTTGACAGATCGATTTCGATGATTCTATCATATTTTGCGTCATCATCGGCTTTGAGTTCCACCCAGTGTTGTGCCCTGCCCTGAGCCTTCAAGAATGCCAAGGTATTTTGATCCGATGGAAACACCGAGCTGGTGACGCCCAGTTCAGCACCCATATTGGTGATCGTTGCTCTTTCCGGCACACTGAGAGATAATACGCCGGGGCCAAAATACTCTATGGCAGTATCGACATTGCCTTTGCTGCCCAGAATGGAAAGCACCTTCAAGATAACATCTTTGGCGGACACCCAAGGCGACAGCTTGCCGCTCAGATGTATGCCGATAATGTGAGGATATGTCAGCTTGAAAGGTTCTCCGGCCATGGCCAAGGCCACATCCAAGCCACCTGCGCCTATGGCGAGCATACCTATGCCACCACCGGTAGGAGTATGCGAATCGGAGCCCAATAATGTTTTGCCCGGAATGCCGAAACGCTCCAGATGTACTTGATGACAGATACCATTGCCGGCCCGAGAATACAAAACCCCCTTGGCGGCACAAACGCTTTCCAGATAAAGATGGTCATTGGCATTCTCTGGACCAATCTGCCCGGTGTTATGATCGACATACTGTACGGAAAGCTCGGTCTTAACGCAGTCAATCCCCATGGCCTCAAGTTCAAGAAAAGCCATGGTGCCAGTAGCATCCTGGCACAGAGTCTGGTCTATGACTAATTTGATTTCAGCGCCGGGTCGGCACTCGCCGCCGGCTAAATGCGAATGAATGATCTTTTCAATGAGGTTCATGTTGTTAACAAAGAATGTGGGTTATTAGGAAGTGTGGTGCAAGTATGCGCCACCACAGAACACAAAAACGCCCGTGTCTAGATTAGGATGTAGGAGGCAGCGCAAGCATGCGCCACCACGGAACGCTGAAACGCCCGTATCCTACCTATGACATGTCACACCCTGACCAACCACCAGCCAATGACAAATGACTAATGAGACTGGCCCTTGTCTTCACCACTGCACAGCCAATCCGGTGGCATTAATGCCGCTTCCTATGCCAAGCATAAGCAGCTTGTCGCCTTGCTTTAGACATCCTTGTTCCAAAGCCAGGGCGCAGGTAGCCGGCAATGAAGCCGAGCCGCAATTCCCCAGAATGGGAAAACTGGAGTAATCTTTTTCCAGCGGCAAACCCAAGGTTTCATAGAGCAACGCGCGATGAAACTTGCCTACCTGGTGGGTACAGATCAAGTCAGCATCTTCGGCCTGCCAAGCACTGCATTTTTTTAATTTTTGCCACATGCCGGCAGCTACTTTGACGCCTTGCTGCAGCAATTCCTGTGAATCGGTTTGCATAAGCGGTTGACTGGCGTCAGTCATTCCACCTCGAGCATCACCCTGGCAAAGGTGATTATTACTGCAATCCGAATAAGAAGCCGCTGCCAGCAGCAAACGGCTTTGCTGTCCAGGTTGGGCGCGTCGCACCAAGGCCGCAGCGGCAGCGGAGCCTATAGTCAAGGAAGCGAAATGGGTCTTGACATCGGAGCGCGTCAAGCTAAGATCAGCATTAAGGCTGGCAATGGTGTTTTCCAATAACGGCCCGGCATTTTCACCACAAAGCGCAATGCCGGCTTCAATCTGGCCCAGCTCAATCATATTCGCCAAGGTCAGAATGCCGGAGACCATGCCCAGACAGGCATTGGAAATATCGAAGTTCAGACAGTGAGATGAAAGGCCGAGCTCGCGATGCAGCACCGTGGAAGTAGCCGGTTCAACAAAGTCGCGGGATACTGCGCAATAAACCATGGCACCGATCTGCTCCGGCTCCAATCCAGAGCGTGCCAGTAACTTGCGCCCCGCCAACAAGGCACCATCACTAGGCTTGTAGCCGGCGCCCCAAAAGCGTCTCTCCCGGATGCCGGTCATCAGCTCCAGCCTGCCTTCTGGCAGTCGTAGACGTTCATACAGGGGTTTCAGGCGCAGCTCTATTTCATCCGAGCTAACTATGTTGTCAGGCAAAGCGCAGGTAAAATCAGCCAGGCTTACCTTTGAATATCGCATCATTTTATTTTGCAGGTGTTAGAGGTTAAAAGCGGCATGTTAAAGCTCAGCGCCGCCTGACCATGTCTAAATACATAAGGACAAACAGAATCAGTGAACAACCTATGCCGATCAGGGCAAGCAAAGGCAGCCCAAAAAGCATGGGTGGATGATTAGCATGAATGACAACGGCAGAAGCGATCAACAACCCAGCCTGTATGAGCGCAATGCAGATGCGGTCTAAACCGTATTTGAGAAAGTCCTCCAAACGGTCCAAACCTAAATGGCGGCAATTAAACAAGAGCTTGCCATTCAGACATTGTTGCCAAAAGTTTTTTTGTTGTTTAGGTATGAGGCGCAAGAAATCTTGTATTTCCTCATAGTGCTCAAGCATGTGCCCGCCTTTTTTCACTGGACTAAGACCACGCAAAAAGATACGGTAAAGGAAAGGACGCAACTGTCGGATGATGTTAAAACCGGGGTCCAGTCGCCTGCCCAGCATGTCTAACTCGCCCATAGCCTTAAGCATCAAATAAATATGCGGTTTCAAGCCGATTCGGTGCCTAGTACAGAGACGATAGAATTCATGCAATACGCTCTGCGTTTTAATGTCCTCTATGGCGCGGTAAAGATAATGATCGGTGAAAGTCTCCAAATCCCTTTCCAGCGCCTCCAGCTCCGGATCCTGCTCATATTCAACCAGCTCCAGTAACAGGCGCGCCGCCTTCCGGAAATTGCGTCTGAGGGCACAGCCCAGCAAGCCGGCAAAGGTCTCTCGCTCCTTCGCCGAAACACGCCCGACCTGGCCAAAATCGACATAACATATCTTATTATCGGGCAAGAAAAAGATATTTCCCGGGTGCGGGTCTGAATGGAAGAAACCATGCATGAAGAACTGTTCCAAGAGCAGTTCTGCCCCCAAGCGACTAACTTTCAGCGGGTCTATGTCATATTTGGAAAGTTCTTCCAAGTTGGTGGCCTTACAGCCGCGTATAAATTGCATGGTGAGCACCATGCTGGAGGAAAGTTTAGGCCAAACCTTGGGG
Source organism: Oligosphaeraceae bacterium (assembly GCA_012799725.1). Lineage (GTDB taxonomy): Bacteria > Verrucomicrobiota > Lentisphaeria > Oligosphaerales > Oligosphaeraceae > JAAZIY01. The sequence continues at coordinate 4,589 of JAAZKR010000297.1, forward strand.
ACCAACAGCCCTTCGCGTCCCTTGAACTGCCTGGCGAAACATTCTATATTGGCAAGCTCCAAATCCAGGTCAAGCTCTTCCTCGATGCGCCGTGAAAACTCCTCCACAACTTTGACCGGTCGCCAGATGCGCATTTCCGGGTTTTGTTTTTCGAGATAGTCGGCCAAGAAGCCCAGTATCTCCAAATCAGCTTTGATAGTTGACTCGATCTCCGGCCTTCGCACTTTGACAAAGACCTCGCTGCCGTCATGCAGCTTGGCTCGATGTCCCTGTGCTATTGATGCGGCGGAGATGGGTTCCTCATCAAACTCGCAGAAAAGTTCCTCCAGTTCTGCACCGAGTTCCTTTTCAATGATCTGGCGCACAATTTCGAATGCAAAGGGCGGCGCCTGATCTTGCAGCTTGGCAAATTCCTCGGCGTATTCATGCGGGATCAGATCCGGCCTGCCGGCCAAAATCTGTCCGGCTTTCACAAAAGTCGGCCCCAATTCGCTCATTACATTGCGCAGTCTCTCCGGCAAACTGACCGGCGAACTGGCCAATTCTTCCCAGTTGCCTGTGAATTTGCTATCGGGCACCAAACCGCGCAGCTTGTCAAACATAAAGCCGAAGCCGTTTCTGAACAGCACCGTCAAAATACGCCGCATCCGGCCTAAATGCCGATATGTGCGGGAAAAGCGCTGAAATGGAAACAGGCCGGACATGGTTTTGCCCTTGTTATCTTTTTCGGAGTATGAGCAGACACCCCAGGTCTTTGCTAGTGATCAGGCCATGCCTTCCTCTGCTGCATTCAATGCAGCCTTTACTCTCTGCAATTCCTGCTCTATGCCCTGCGAGATATCATCAACGATCTCCTGCACGCTTTCGATTTTCTTGAGCAGGCCCACAGCTTGGCCAGCCATCATTGAGCCGTTATCCACATCGCCATCCTGCACGGCGCGGCGCAAGGCTCCAACCCAGAATTTCTCCACTTGGGCTTGCGCGTCTTTCAGGTCTATATGCTCTTGATCCAGCATGCCGATCAGATCCAATTGCAGTTGTCCAAATCGCTTCAGGCCTAAGTTTTTCAAGGCTCTGACCGGCACCACAGGCAGTCTTTCATCAATGGATCCGGGCGAGACCGCGTCTCTGGCATCTGCCCTAAGCATGGCCTGTTTAAATTGATAATGAGCGCAGCTTTCTTCGGCGATAGCAAATCTGGTTCCCAGTTGCACGCCTGCTGCACCCATCATAAAAAGATGTGCACATAAGCGGCCGGTGGCGATACCCCCTCCCACAAAGATGAGCGCTTCGTCAAAATTGAACAAAACCTCTTGTATAAGCACATTAAGACCTACCAGGCCTATATGTCCACCGGCCTCAGTGCCTTCCAGGATCAGGGCGTCCGCTCCATAGCTGAGCATTCTTTTGGCTACTGCCAGCGCTGGAGCGAAACACATTACCTTGCTGCCTGCCGCCTTCATCATTTCGACCTCGTCTCCGCGCGGTATGCCGCCGGCAAAGATGACCACAGGCACGGGATTGCGCCGCAGCATCTCCAATTGTGAATGATATGCCGGCGAGATAGTGATAACATTCACGCCGAACGCCGCCTGAGTCAAGCTGCGGGTATTCTCGATTTGCTCTTCCAATGTATTTGGTGGGCAATTGCCGCCGGCCAAACTAGCAAATGCACCGGCATTACAGACAGCCGAGACCAGATTGGGCTCACTTATCCAAGTCATAGCGCCGCAAATTAGCGGTACCCGGGAGCCAAGAAAATTATTGCCACGACGAAAAAAACTATCAGCTAATGTACCCATATTCACATCCTTTGATTTTTGTTTTCAACTACAGCAGTAAATTAGCGGGCGTGCTGCATTTCAGGTCTTATTTCTCCACCTCTTGTTTGCCCACTTCGCGTCGAGCTTGCAATGGCGCATCCACTTCGTCAGGCTTTGCTTGGACTTCAAACATTTTTTGTACAACCGCGAGAGTCGCATCTAGAATCAAGTCCTGCGCTGACGAATTCTCCAACTCGGCATCCTGCCTCTCTTGATTGCGCCGCGCACGCCTGCTGCGCGTTAAGTTTTTTCTCTGCGCCTGAAATTTGCGATATTTGGCCGCAGCCTCCTTTTCCTTTCTCTGGTAAGCTTTGCGCTCTTCCAATTCCAAGGGAAGCATTTTTTGTTGTCTCAGATCCGCATAGAATTGCACATCATCAAGAAACTCAGCAAAAGCTTCAGAATCATGCATGTATTGTTGCACGAAATCTTGCAAGGGGGGCAGTGCTGTTTGGATTTTCGCAGCGTGAGCACTCATTTCGTATTTGGCGGCAGCTATCTCGTCCCAGGGCATAACATGTGGCAAGCGCGCCTCGCCCACCTCCATGTGGTCGCTAAAAGAAGGGAAAATCAGATCCGGCACCATGCCTTTGACTTGAGTGGAGCTGCCATTAATACGATAGAACTTGCCTATAGTGAACTTCAGCGAGCCTGCGGCTTGTCCTTGCAGCAAAGCTGACGCAAGTTTGATTTGTGCGTCTCGCTCCAGTTCAAAGACTGTCTGCACGGTGCCTTTACCGTGGGTAGATTTATCGCCCAGTACTATGGCACGTCCGGCATCCTGCAATGCAGCGGCCACAATTTCAGATGCTGAAGCGCTGAACTTATCCACCAGCACATAAAGCGGGCCATCATAAACAGCGACATTATTAGGTGCGTTGAGTTTGTCGATTTGTCCGCGATAGTATTTCACCTGCACGATGGGGCCGCCATTCAGGAACAATCCGGCCAATCTGACTGCCTCGTCCAGGCTGCCGCCGCCATTTCCCCGCAGGTCCAGGATAACTGCATCCAACTCTCCTTCCTCTTTGGCCTTGATCAGATGCTTATGTATATCCCTGGAGGAGCTGGTATAATCCTCTTCCTTGCGCGAACGCGCCGAGAAATCACTATAAAAGGTGGGCAGGTGCAGCAAGAGCACACGTTGCTCCTCGCCGGCCGAATTTTTCAGAAGATGCATTTCGGCTTGTGCTTCCTGATCCTTAAGTTTGATTTCATCTCTTAAGATACTGATAAGCTGCTTGCTATTGCTGCCCTCAGGCATAACAGTAAGATGCACCAGCGTATTTTTCGGTCCTCGGATTTGGCTTACCACCCGATTCAGTGGCATATCGACCACATCCACCGGTTCTTCTCCGTCCTGTGCCACTGCAACAATACGGTCGCCCTCTCTGAGCTTTCCATCTTTGTCCGCCGGACCACCACTGATTATGCTATCCACTACTGTATACGGACCAATACTGAGCAAGACTGCGCCTATACCTTGCAAGGACAAGCTCATATCTATGTCAAAATTGTCCTTGGTAGCCGGTGCCATATAAGCTGAATGTGGATCAAAAAGCTGCGCTAAGGCGCTCATAAAGACTTCGATTATCTGTATGGGTTCATATTCCAGGCGACGTTTATAACTGCGCGCAATACGTTTGGCTTGCCGCTCTACGAAACTGTCCTGCATCCAGGCAGGCTTATAGTCATCTTCCTCGATCTCTTCGTTGTTTTCACGTCCCAGGCTTTGCAGTTTATCAATCAAGAGTAAGTTTTTGACCCGCAAGCGCCAGAGCTGCTGTAATTCATCCATGCTGTCCAGCCACTGCGCTTTATCACTTTCCATGGGCAAATATTCTTTAAGGCTGAAATCACATTCCTCATTTAGGCAAGCTATCGAGTAGGCAGCCCATTGCTGCATGCGTTGCAAAAAGCGTCCATATACCAAGAAAGCCAATTCCAGATTAACGCTGCGCTCTCTGGAATTCCACAAGATACGCTCATAGCTGCGAAACTCCTCAAGATCGGAACTGAGAAAAAAAGTCTTATTGTAGTCTAGTAGCTTGAAATAGTTCTCATACCACTGCGCTGAAATCTCCGGGGTTATCTTGTGTTTCTGATAATGGCTGGAAAAAAGCAGCTCGAAAACACGCTTGCTGACTATTTTCTCGCGTATAGTAGGTTGCGGCAAGCTGATTTTAGCTGCAAGCATTTCGGCCACGCTTTCTTCAGCCGAAAATACCAAAAAGCTGTTATGAAAAACCAGCAGCAAGAGAAGCAGTAATTTTTTCATCATGAATTTGATCCTGTGCCATTCGTTGCCACACAAGCCATTGCCGGGGCAGCCTTCTAACGACTGAAACGTCCTCTCTGTATGAAGCGCAAGTCCGTGACGCTTCCTCGGCTGTGTTGCACAAGCGCATCGCGTATCTGGCTTTTTTTCTCCGTTTCAAAGGAATAAAGCCAAGTTGCCGAATTGACCTCTACGTACAAGACACCGTCTTTCAGGTCTACCGGCTTCGATTGAGCCGCCACCTCGGCACCAAATAGACTTTCCCAAGAATTACGCAAACGCTCAAGAAACTCGACCTCGCCTATAACGAAACGCTCTAGTACTCGATCTACGAGTTCAGGCATACTGTTTTCTTTAGGCCTCAGAGCCGCAAAGACCTCGTTTTTGCGTTCCGGCCCCAGCCAGTCAGCCAAGGCCTGCTCACGCCGAAACTCCCTTGGGCTCGGCCTACGTCTTTCACCATGACGATGAGCATAATCCTGCCTGGGCAGGCAGGGTGACAACTCCGTTTCTTTCTTCTTATGATCCCGGTCTGAATTCATGGTGAATCGTTATTGAACCATTATCTTATACGAAACGCGGTGGTTCTTCATGCAAAATGAAGACCGAAACCTTGTAATATAATGCAGTAAGCAGGCAATTCCCAACCATAAGCAGTAGTGATGAATGAGATCAAGGAGAATTTAGCGCGCGTCAAAGCGCGCATCTTTGCCGCCGCCGAGCGCAGTGCCAGGTCACCGAACCAGATTAAATTGCTGGCGGTCAGTAAAACAGTTGCGCCCGAGCGCATTCAAGAGGCCTTTACTGCTGGTCAACGTCACTTCGCTGAGAACCGGGTACAGGAACTCTGCGCTAAAACTCCGGTACTCCCTAAAGACATCAGATGGCACTTGATTGGACACCTGCAACAGAATAAAGTTCGCGCCGCTTTGCAAACCAATGCTCTTATTCATTCCATTGACTCTCTCCGACTGCTGCAAAGAGTCAAACGCATAGCCGGTGAATTGGAAATGAACGCGGAAGTGCTCTTGGAAGTCAACATCTCCGGCGAAACCAGCAAGTTTGGGCTTGAACCCGGACAGTTAGAACCCTTGCTTGAAGAATGCCGTAGCGGACCGGTGCAATGCCGTGGCTTGATGACCATCGCCCCATATCAAGCAGAGGAAAAAGAACTGCACCGCATCTTTGGCACGCTGCGCAAATTACGTGACAAGCTGCAACAAAGCAGCGGCATCGAGCTGCCGGAACTGTCCATGGGCATGTCGGGTGACTTTGAAGCGGCCATCGCAGAGGGTGCCACCATGCTGCGCATTGGCTCAGCCATATTCGGCGAAAGGCAAAAATGAACTGTACCTGGTTCTATCAAACTAGTTTATCTGGTAGACAAATTTTCAACAAAATTTTCTGAAAATAATAGTTTTGGCAATAGGGTAATAGAGAGTAGAGTAAAATTAATGGACAACAATAAACGTTTACGCTGGTTTCATGAAAGCCGTTTTGGAATCTATATTCATTATGGCCTGTATTCTCTGCTGGAACGCGGTGAATGGAGCATGTATTCGGAACGTATCCCTCCAAAGGAATACGCTGTTCTTGCCGAACGTTTTCTGCCACAACCAAACTGTGCAGATCAATGGGCCGACACAATCGCCCGCGCCGGTGCAAAATATGCAGTGCTGACTACCCGACACCATGACGGATTCTGCCTCTTTGACAGCAAATTTTCGAAATTCAGCACGACTCAAACTGCCGCCGGTCGCGATCTGGTCGCTGAGTATGTGACTGCGCTACGCCGTGCCGGTTTGAAAGTCGGCCTATATTATTCACTGCTTGACTGGCGATTCCCGGGTTATTTTGAGCCTAAAAAGTTTCCCGAATCAAAAGATGCGCTGCTTGAGCAGGTGCATGGACAAGTACGCGAACTGATGAGCAATTATGGCACGATTGACTTGCTGGAATATGACGGCGGCTGGGATGCCAAAGCAAAAACAGACCGCGAATCTTGGGTTGCCTTCTGGCGTTCCCGTGAGTTGAATGCGATGGTGCGTTCCTTGCAGCCTCAGATCATCATCAATAACCGTTCCGGCGCAGATGAGGACATCGACACGCCCGAACAAATGGTCAAGGCTTCGGCATCAGGTCGCTGTTGGGAAACCTGTATGACCATTGGAGATTCAACAGGCTGGGGCTATGTGCGCCACAACCCGAATCTCAAGACGGTTCCTCAGCTATTGCAGAATCTCTGTATAGCTGCCCAAGGGGAAGGCAATCTGCTACTTAACGTTGGGCCTGAACCAGATGGAAGAATTCGCCCTGAAGAGCAGCAAAGACTGCTTGCCATCGGCGCCTGGCTTAAAGATAATGGCGAATCAATCCGTTCTTCGCAACGTTGTGAACTAATTGGCAGTTCCGTAGTTGGAGAAGTCAATCTGAACCTCCAAGGTGGCTGGACACGCAGGGACAATATCGGATACTGGCAGATATTCCGCTGGCCGGGCAGTGTCGCAACCCAGATACTGGTAGATACCCCAGTACGCAAAGTCACCCTGCTCGCCAACGGCGAAGAATTTCCTTTCAAGCAAGACCCGGACACCGGCAAGCTCACGATTTTCAATCTCCCGATAAATCCGCCCTCCCCCTATGTCAATGTCCTCCGGGTAGAATTCAGCGAATGCCCCAGACGCAAGGCAGAGCCCGATCTGGCAGCTTGGCTGACTCAGCAGTAGATACAGTCCACGGAAGCGGTGAATGCAGTGGACAGGACAGGCTCTGTCCGATCAGTTGATTGTTTTTTCACATTAACCATTTCGTTATGATATCTCCCGTTGCTTTGCAGATAGGTTCATTAAGCATCCGTTGGTACGGTGTGTGTACTGCCATAGGTCTGCTGGCAGGCTATTTTTTGCAGCTTCGCCGTGCCAAACGCTACTCATTTAATGCTGACATGGTTTCTGACTTGACTTTCATCTGTATGCTGGCTGGAGTGATCGGCGCACGCATGGCCTATGTACTGCGCTTCTGGTCCGAAGAATTTGCCAATCGGGGGTTTTGGTCTGTATTCAAAGTTTGGGAAGGCGGACTGGTTTTTCAAGGTGGTTTTATTGCTGCCGCCTTGGCCGGCATAGCGCTGGTAAAATTGCGCAAATGGAATCTGGCAGACGCCGGCGACTTAATGGCACCAGCCTTGCCGTTGGGGCACGCCATAGGTCGCATAGGCTGTCTTATTAACGGCTGTTGCTTCGGCTTTATCTATCATGGGCCTCTCGCCATACACTATCCTAACTCAGGAAATGCAGTGCTGTATGTGCAAAAAAGCTTAGGGCAGCTGCCCCTGGAAGCTACTGAGTGCGCCCCCGTTTTTCCTATACAGGCGCTTGAGTCATTGTGCAATCTGGCGATCTGCCTTGTTGTGCTACTCCTGGAAAAAAAGAATCTATTACGTGGTCGGCTATTTCTGCTTTACGTCCTGCTTTACAGCATCATACGCTTCGCCCTGGAATTCGCTCGCGGCGACTACACTGAACGTCTGGCGGGGCTTAGCAATGCACAAATAACCTGCCTTTGGATCATACCACTATGCTTGCTTGCCTGGCTGATCATACACTTTGTCGAGCGAAAAAAACTAAACAGCGCTCATGACACATAATCAGGAAATAGAATTTGACGACTTGCAGATAGATGCCGGTTTAGTCGGCCTGCGGCTGGATCGAGCTCTGGCGCAAAACTGGCCTGATAAGTCCAGGGCCTTCTTCCAAAAGCTCATTGCAGACGAGCAGGTGTTATTAAATCATAAGACATGCACAAACACCGCAAAACGTCTGGAGAACGGCGATCAGATACGTGTATTTTGGCCCTCTGAGCCAGAGTATAGCTTGATGCCTGAAAATATTGCCCTTGACATACTATACGAAGACGAAGATATACTGGTGATCAATAAGCAGGCAGGTATCGCTGTGCATCCTGGAGCAGGTCAAAACAGCGGCACGCTCGTACATGCGCTGCTCCACTATGCTCCGGAAGTCTTTATGCAAATGAATGTGCAAGAGTTGCGTCCGGGAATAGTGCATCGGCTCGATAAAGACAGCTCAGGCGTTATGGTTATCGCCAAAAATAACAGAGCAGAAACCGCCCTCAAAGCCAGCTTTAAGCAACGAGCAAACGAAAAAATCTATCTGGCTATTTGCATAGGCGGGTTTCAACAAACCGAGGGTGTAATAGAGCTGCCTATCGCCCGACACCCAATGCAACGGAAAAAAATGTACGCGGGGCATGTAAATGGAAAGGCAGCTTATACCGACTACAGGGTCCTGGATGACAACAAACAGGCCGCATTGCTGAAAGTCAATATTATCACCGGGCGTACACACCAAATACGAGTACACCTGGCCAGCATAGGACACCCTATCGTTGGAGACCGACTCTATGGCGGACAGAAAATCCGCAGGCTATTTTTGCCTCAGCGACAGATGCTGCACGCCTGGAAATTGAGCGTGACCCACCCTAGAACTGGCGAAATCTGCCGTTTCCAGGCTAAACCGGCACCAGACTTTATTGAAACCATGCAAAAACTACAACTGCAATACAGTTTGAAACTAGACGGTGCAAACGCAGTACTATAGCGGCAAAGGAGCCTTCCGCACCTTCCGTGAGGGAAAAAATAGAGTCAACGGGAAACACTGAAAGACTCTTCTGCGTAATCTGCGGATAAACAAGCGGCATTTACGGTTGAAATAGCTTTCTGAACTCTTCCATGCTGCAATGGTGACCGTATTCGGAAAACTCAAAGGTCTCAGCATATTTGACTTTTGCGCCTTGCTCCGCGCCATAGGTCTCCAGCAATATGGGGCGTGCCAAGTCGGCAGCAGTCTCAAAACGTTCGAACCAGCGCAGCAGATGTTGGTGCTCCTCTTCGGTACTTAGCTTGCTTACGTCAAAATCCTTGAGTCCTTGATTCCAGGCCAGCCACCCGAAAAACTGCGAGCTGTGACAGCGAAACATATTCATCTTTTCCTCAATCACCGAGTCTATCTCTACTGCGGCGTCGGCACGGAAAGGACGTGGATCCTTAAAATGATCGTAGCTGTAGGCATAAACAGGGGTCTTCTCCGGAATAGGTGTGTCCTCACAGTAATGCGGCACCGTGACTATATACGCAGTATCCAAAACCAGTTGAGCGGTGGCTCTATGATCAGGATGATAGTCACTAAGCCGATGTGTAACCACTAAGTCCGGCGCAAATTTGCGTATGACGCGCAGCACTTTTTCCCGGTTTGCGACACTAGGCTCCAAGCCACAATTGTTGTCCATAACCTCATACTCTAGCAGACCGCAGACTTTTGCGGAACAGCGTGCCTCCTCCTTGCGACGCTTGGCGGTCTCGGCCCGTGACAAACTATGATGTCCGGTATCGCCATTAGTGACTGAAAGGAATTTAACTATATGCCCGGCTTTGCAAAGCTTGGTAGCGGTGCCGCCAAACATGATGTCAGCATCATCAGGATGCGCACCAATATAGATAATACGTTTCTTCGACATGAAATTTCTTTCTTTTATCGGCATAGCCAAGAGAACTCCGGCTATGCCTTAAAATCAAACAAACAACCTGCAATTCTTGTCTACTGATAATATTTTATGCTTTCCAAAGGCCATGCAGGTTGCAAAACTCCCTTGCGCTGACCTTTTCAGCCTTCACCGGAAAAAATGCTACCGGTTCCATGCCGGGTTTCAAGAATTGCTTATAGGAGATACCATCGGCCAGTAACTCTATCCATTGAACATAGTGCTCTTCTTCCATGGGATGAAAAGTGCTGCCCACAATGACTTTCCAGCCATCAGCGGTCTTTTCGAGCACTGGGACGTGCTTCTCGTTTTTGAAGTCAGCGGTGCGTTCCTCCTGTAACTTCAAAACTTCGCCGTTCAAAGTCAACTCCTTGGCCTCACCGGCAAGTACTTCTACGCATTGCGCCTGAACCCCTATTTTAGCAAAAATCACTTTGCCCTTACTCATGCTTGACTCCTTTATGATTTGGTTTTGATGATAGTAACCTACGCGTTAGTCCTAATGAACTAAATGATTATAATGTATTACCCAAACGAAAATCAGCCAGTGTATAAAACAAAATTATGCGTTAATATGGAAAACTTGCCTAGAGATTATTCGAGTTCGGCAGAATCAGTCAGACCAGTACTCTTCCAGATCTCAAAAAGGCAGCATCAATACATTGGAGACCCTTTGCTGCTTTGTCATTTTTTGGCCCTGTCTGTCAATTCAGATACTATATTATGTAAAACAACCATCTCTTTCCCTTTACCACTAGAAACCAGAGACAAATCTTATGACTTTATCTCCTCATTCCGAAGACCAAGATATCACTAGGATAGATGTCGAGACAGCGGAGCAAACTCCTGCTCCGACAGGGTTTGATGGCTTCGGCCTGATTCCGGCACTGTTGCAAGGCATTGCAGATGCCGGCTTTGCAGAACCAACCCCTATTCAAGTGCAGGCTATCCCGCCATTGCTTGCAGGTCATGACCTGATTGGACAGGCGTTAACCGGCTCCGGCAAAACTGCCGCTTTCGCCCTGCCCGCCATGCAGCGTATCGCCAACTTGTCAGGACTGCAATTGCTCATTCTTGTACCTACCCGTGAGTTAGCCGCGCAAGTAAGCTCCGAAGTGTTCAAGCTCGGGCAGCATGCTAATATCCGAACCGCAGCTTTTACCGGTGGACAATCCTATACTCGACAGGAAAAACTCCTCAAGCAGGGGATCAACGTCTTGGTAGCTACTCCAGGCCGTCTTATAGACTTGATGCAAAGTGGGCACTTTGATCAAGTCAATCCGGCCATCATCGTGGTTGACGAGGCTGACGAAATGCTGGACATGGGCTTCCTCGAAGACGTTAAAGTCATTTTTGAAAAATTCCCCGGGCCACGCCAGACCATGCTTTTCTCTGCAACTATGCCTAAGCAAGTAGTAGCTCTGGCACAGCAAATAACCAATGATCCGGTAGAAATTACCAGTTCTTTTGCCGACAGCACCAACAACGAAATAGAACAAAGCTTCTTTGTCATTGATGAACACGAACGCGTCAATGCCACCATACGCCTGATCGATTCGGACAATGTCAACAAGGCGCTTATCTTCTGTCGCACCAAGGAAGAGACAGACGCATTAAATATCATGCTTGGAGCGCGTGGTTATAATGTTAACTGTCTGCATGGCGACATGGAACAAGCACAACGCTCCAGGGTAATGGCAGCCTTCAGACGCGGAGAAATCGATATCTTGGTGGCTACCGACGTAGCCGCCCGCGGACTGGATATCGAGGACGTCTCTCACGTCTTTAACTTCCACCTGCCGTTTGATAGCCGTGGTTATGTACACCGTATCGGACGCACCGGTAGAGCCGGCAAGTCAGGCAAGGCCATTACACTGGTAACACCCAGAGAGCTGCGTCAGTTGGAAGCCATCAAACGAAAAGTTGGTGCCGAGCTGCAACTGGGAAAAATTCCCAGCCGTGAAGAAGTCAACGCTCAACGCTTGCAAAAAATTTATGCTGATCTGTTTGCCAGCGAGCTGGATAATAAGCTTTACCAACAGGTGTTGGAATTTTCCAAAGAACAGGATCAAGACAGCCTGGTGTTGTTTACCAAGTTGCTGAGTAAATTCCTGCGGCATGGTAACGATGAAGGGCCGGAAAACATAGGGCTGAGCGGCGAGCGCTTGGAAAGCGTATTGAACCCGCAACGAGTACGCAAAACCGATACCACTGAACAGCGACGGAGACGCGGCAGGGCCAGACGGGAACGGAGCTGGCAACGACGTTCAAAAAATGCCGTGGAGACTAGGCCGGAGCGCAGGGATGATAACGCCGGTACCAGACCAAAGTACAAAATTGCACATAATGTCGGCATCAAGTCGGAGCGTAGAGCATCATATCAGGAGAAAACTGCACCGGCACGATCTTACAATGAAGCCGGCAAAGGCAGACGTTCCCTAAAAACCATAGATGACCGGTTTGCTCGTGCCGACCGGAAGCCGGCTGCGGCAGAGCATTTTCAGAAAAAAAGCAAGCGTCAAGAAGGTCGTCCGGCTCATTTTTCTACCGAGCAGCCCAGTGAACGCAAAGGCAAATTCAGCGACTGGAAAAGCAAGAAGGCCGGACGTCCAAAAAGGTTCTTTTCCTAGGTTTGCCCTAAAATGACTTATAGGGTGCAGGCTTGTGGCGCAAGTATGCGCCACAACAGAACTGGCAAGCTCACAGGACTAGCGTCATACCCCCAGGACTGCCACACACAGAGCCGCCCCGCCACGGAATGCTACAACACCCGCGCCCTGTCCACAATGTCCACAATGTAAAGGAACCCTGAAATGCCAAGCGCAGAATTAATTGATCTACTTTCAGACATGGTGCGCATTGACAGCCGTAATCTGCATAGCTTGGACTATCAAGGAGAGCGCCCCGCCAACGAAATGGCCATGGCAGAACTATGCGCCCGAAAAATGCAGGAGTTCGGCTTCCATAAAACAGACTTCCAATACATAGCTCCTAAACGCCCTAACCTACTGGGGCTATACATGCAGAACCCCGCTTATCCCTGCCTTGCCTTTGAAGCGCATTTAGACACGGTAGGTGTCGATGGTATGAGCATAGACCCTTTCAATCCACTGATTAAAGAGGGCAAGCTCTACGGTCGTGGCAGCTGCGATACTAAGGGCAGCTTGGCCTGCATGCTCATGGCCTGCCGTAAAATCATCGCTGAAAAGTTGCCGCTTAATCTGCTTTTCCTGGCCACAAGCGCCGAAGAAACCAGTTGCGAAGGTGTCCATTTCTGGGACCTTTCCGTCTATGCCCTGCATGGCGTCATTGTAGGCGAACCCACCAGCAATCAACCGATAATTGCACACAAAGCACATGTCACCTGCGACTATGTTATTCAGGGCAAAGCTGCACACGGCTCACGCCCGGAAGCCGGTGATAATGCTATTCTCAAGGCCGCCCGCTTTCTGCGTTTTCTCGAGGAGGAAATTATTCCGGAATTGGCAGCAGCTCCCCATGATGGTTTTACAAGCGGCAACACCTTGTCCATAGGCCTGATACGTGGCGGCAGCAAGGCCAATATCGTAGCTGAACAATGTACCATCACCTGCGACCTAAGGATATTACCCGGCGACACAGCATCTGATATCTTGCATCAGCAAATCGCCAAACGAGCCGAACAACGTTTGGGCTTCCCTATCCATATCGACAAAGTGCATTTTGCTCCCGGTATGCGCAACGATCCGCAGTCGGCATTGTTGACAAATATTGAAAATGCCTACAAACAACTGCAATTGCCCTTTGAAACCGGTAGTGTTGCCTATTGTACTGACGCCGGCGTCCTAAGCCGCAAAGGGCTGCAATGCGTGGTGCTCGGGCCAGGCAATATTTTAAATGCACATGCAGCCGTAGAGTATATCGAACTGAAACAGCTCAAACAAGCAGAGCAAATATATTATGAAATTGCCAGACAAATCAGCATGGCGAAATAATATAAACAGATAAGCATAAGCCGAAGCAACAGTCCATTTTTTCCACATTCATCCCATAGGCAGTAAAAAACGGCATATTTAGCCAGATTTCACGCTTGGGCAAACCTCTTTTTTCAAAACCCATTTTCGATTTTTTGATTCTTCCCCGCTCGACATAGAGGCTGTGGGCAGTATAGGCAAAGCAACTCGACCGCTCTTGATTGTCTGCAGAAAAAAGCCGTCAATCGGGCTTGAAAACCGGGATTATGCATAGTCAGGGTCTTACATCGCTTAAATAGAGCCGCCACTCGAATCCTTGTCCTGAAAATCTGCGTACATCTGTGTAATCTGCGGATAAAATGCTGCCTGAATGCTTTGGGACGCCAGCAAGTTTTTATGGACGCATCCCTGATGGAGCGCTGCGCCCGTCAAGGCCCAGCATTCACACAGCACATCGCTCCGAAAGAGTCATGCGGGTACGCACAACATACCTGACTCACGAGAAAAACTCTTCACTGATCCAATTGCAATAAAATCATACAGATCGTGATGCCTTTTTAACCTGCACGTATGGTTTGAGCGTAAGGAAGCCGACCAAGCCCTCACAGGACTAGCTATAATCGCTTAGACGAGAGCGGTTGGATACGTGGCGACAGGCATGATTTAAGCTTTCAGCCACTTGATTCCTTGCGAATCTTGTTTTTCCAAGCCAGGTGAGATGACAATATTGCGCCCGGTTCTTTCACCTTTATGGTATAGCTCTCGGTTTATTTGGACGCCATGGGAGCGTTTCATGCGAATGCGAGGGTTGTGATATTGATAATATTCCCGCAGTTTGGCCTCCTGTATGATGACCAAGGCGTCTTCATGCTCCGATAAAGCCGGCGTCTCTTGTCGCGCCAACAACTTTGCAAAGCCGTCCAAAACCCCTATGCTAAAATCTCGTTTCATACGCTTGCCTGGTTTTTTTATATTTTGCTTACGGCAGAGTTCTTCCCAAGCGGCGTCTATTTGCTGATTAAGGCAGTCATATACATAACCGGCTATTTTCAAGTCGCTTAATCTGCCATGCACCTTTAAGATACGATGCCATTCGCCATTGACAAAATCAGGCTGATTATCCCAGATGACCAGTACCTTAAAATGATTTTGCAAGATATTAGCCAAGATATGATCTGCCAGCTCGACTCTTTTCTTGATTTCTCCTATATACATCATATGAAAATCGGCTTCATGATTGATCTGAGCCAGCTCTAGAGTGTGTTTTGCACTCAACTGTTTGGCTTTCAGCAGTGCGGCCTCCGCTTCGTGTATATTACCGCTTTCTGACAAAGCTAGCAGCTTACGGATTTTTTGCAGTATCTGCTCACTATGACTGACACTGCACTCGGCAGTATGCATCTTCTGATCCAAGGTAGGACTGTCACCGGAAGCAGCAGGATTGGTACCAAGCAACCGACATATTTTTTGGAACACTGGACCATGTGCACTCTCAGAAACATACGGAAAACATTCCTCCACAACTTGGTGAGCCATTTCATGTAACATGACCTCCAAAACAGCGTACCAAGGATGCTCTAAAACTAGCTCCAACTTAAGTTCCAGCAAGCGTTTAGGCGCAGCATGCCAACGCCCCCAAGCGCCAAGCCCCGGAACCAGAGCAAACACCGGCTTGCGTAAAACATCGCGCAGCTTGGACGGCAACGAATGCCTGGCATTATTCCACTCCTGCTGTAACATCATAATGATGTTGCTTTGCAAATTATCAATACGATGAAAAGTCGCCACTCGAATCCTTGTCCTGAAAATCTGCGTACATCTGTGTAATCTGCGGATAAAATGCTGCCTGAATACTTTGGGACGGAGTCAGCTATTTTTGGGAACCGTGCTCCGTAGTCTAGGCGGCTGTGACAAATTACTTTACTTTCTCGTTAGTTTCAACTCCGTTTTGGTCTATGATCAACTGCCAATTTTCGCCGGGTTTTCCGGGGCTGGTTGGCTTTTGATATCTTGCCACCCAGCGCCAAGTCCATTGACCGGCCTTACTCATGCGCGCCTCATAGGTCCAATTTGCTTTGTATATTGCTTTTTGTGGCCCCTTGATATCACCGTTTAAACCCGGAAGCTGCAAAACTAACCACTGCCTATCGTAACGGATTTGCAAACGAGGCACGGAACTGGTCAGCGCATAGTCTTTTTTCGGGATGAACTCCTTTGAGGTGAGTATAATACTACGTTCGGTTTCGTTGTTATCATGGTTATACAGCACCGAACCATTGCGGAAACCCAGAGTACGCTCAGACGGATAAACCAGACTAAATAAGCGTTCCTCATCTTCTGCAGCCGCATCCTTGTCCCGTGAAATATTTGAGAAATCAGCACTGCGCGTGATATTCATATACTCGAATGAGTAGTCTTTACTCGAAAAGAAAAGATCACTGCTTTTCCCCTTGTAGCAATCCTTGACCAAGTCCTGTATTTGAACCATGACTTTGAGAACGGAAACCGGCGCCTTGTTATCGGAAATCTCCAGGGAAAGATTTTTCAATTCCGGACTGTTCAAACTTAGGGCGGAAAGGCCACTTAAATCATAGATGCCGAAACTGGCACGTCCACCTGGATTGACCACGGTGTCATAACCAGGACGCACAGGAACCCGCATCATACTAGGCACAAGGGGGCGAGAAGGCATCTTATCAGCATCAGTCCGGGGCTGCACAGCGCCGAATTCAGCTCCTCCCTCAACGAATACCATCTTTTTGCGACAAGGAAAGGCCACATAGACATCAGGCTGGGTAACCTGTATTTTTTCGGGCATATCCACCCAACCATAGCCGCTCAATTTCATGCGCACATTACA
>JAAZKR010000298.1 GCA_012799725.1 Oligosphaeraceae bacterium
GGAAATGCAGCTGGTCCATGGACGCCACCGACCCATTCTCACTGTGCCCTGTTGATCCCAAAAGCCTGGAATTCATCGACCGGCTCTGGAGTGAAATCATCCCGGTCTTCGGTACACACTGGCTAGGTGTTGGCTGTGATGAGACTGCGGACCTGGGCTTGGGGCGAAGCAAGGAAGAATGTGAAAAAATCGGCATGCCTAGAGTTTATCTGAACTTCATCAAAAAACTTGCCGAACTCTCCGAAAAACATAATGTTAAGGCCCATATATTTGCAGATATCTTTTTCCTTCATCCAGAGCTGATTCCCGAAGTGCCCCGAAACCTGGTCATCAACGACTGGGGCTACCGGCCGGATTACGATTTCGACTCGCACGCCAAACAGTTCCATGAACTAGGTTTCGACTTTACCCTCCAAGGCTCCAATTCCAACTACACCTGTTTCAATGGCCGCTCATACCGCTGGCGCGAAAACGGCGAACGCCTGGTGGATGCCGCCGTCAAATACGGTGCCCTGGCAGTATTTAGTTCCGAATGGGGCGATAACGGCCACTGGAACGAGCCTATCACCGCCATTCCCGGCGACGCCTACTTTGCTGCCATATCCTGGGCTCCCGACGCAAACAGAAACGCTGATCTTGCCACTGCGCTGGACGAGTTTGTATTCCAGCCTGGAAGCGGAGCTGGTCAGCTGCTTCTGGATTGCGGGAAGCCATATATCCACATGACAGAACCCAACGGCAGTGATATCCTCTGGCTGTTTATGCTAGACGAGAGGTTCGGCCTGGGTAAAATAGAGGAAGTGAACGTTACCCCAGAAAAACTATATCGCATCCGCACTGACCTCATCGAGTTGATGCCACGCCTGAAGAGGGCCACCGGTTTTATTCAGCGCGACCGCCAGGCACTAGACAGCCACGCGCGCTGGATGCTCCTGGTGGCCGATGTGGCTGCTGAATGCCTGGAGCATGCTGTGCCTTCTGGCAAGTTCCTGCCGCTCGAAAGCCGTCAGCAATACGCTAAACGCTTTGATGATATTCGCATCGAGCTTATCAGACTTCGCGATGATGGAACCTCCCGGCTCGGAGGGCGGACGGAGGCGCTGGACTGGCTGCAGTACTTCCGCGACAACCTCTGCGGAACCGATGTCTAAACCATCGTTCTCACTTTACTTGCCCCGATTTTTTTCGGGGCAAGTGGTATCCGTGTCCCGTCTGCGAGCTGCAGACCTGTTGCATAAACTCAATATTTTCATGATGTCAATTGTTTTATTGAAAAGAAACAGAACCCGCATCATGGTGCCGCAAATTCCCAAGGCTGTGCAATACGGAAGCATGGGGATTTTTTTCAGCCACTGCACAAAACTGTATAGAAATAGTTTTTTATAGAGGTAATTTCATGGAAATCAAGAATTATCGTGAGCGAGTTTTGGGTGCCTGGCTTGGCAAGGCCGTTGGTGGGACGCTTGGAGCGCCCCATGAGGGCAAGCGTCATACGTTGAATCTTTCCTATTATGATCCGATTCCCACAGAGATGCTTCCCAATGATGATCTGGATTTGCAGGTGTTGTGGCTTTGCAAGCTTGCCACGGATTGGAAGGGTTTGGTTTCGTATCGGAATTTTGAGTCTGCATGGCGTGATTGTGTGGGTTTTTGCTGGGATGAATATGGCATTTGCCTGCGTAATTTGAAGCTGGGAATTCATGCTCCTCATACCGGCACATATGACAATTATTTCACGGATGGTCTGGGAGCTGCAATCCGTTCAGAGTTATGGGCGTGCCTGGCACCTGGGAATCCTCAGTTAGCGGCGGCATATGCGGCAGTAGACGCCGCACTGGATCATGCTGGTGACGGCATTTATGCGGAGCAATTTCTTGCAGCCATGGAGAGTGCGGCTTTTGTGAACAGCGATATACGGGCACTTATTGAGATTGGTCTTTCTGTCATTCCGTCATCGTGTCTGCTAGCACATGCGGTTCGTGACACAGTCCGTTGGTGCGATGAATTGGGGGTGCCGCAAGCCGTTCATGCAGAGATTATGAAAAAATATTCCAGTGAGAATTTTACGGATGTAAAGATGAATCTCGCCTTTGAGGTAATGGCGTTGCTACTCTGTGATGGGGATTTTGGCCGGGCGATTTGCTTGGCAGTAAACTGTGGTCAGGACACCGATTGTACCGGCGCTACCGTCGGCGCGCTTATGGGGTTGCTTAATCCCTTGTCCATTTCTGAAGAATGGCTATCCCCAATAGGGCGCGAACTTATTATTTCCAAAGGAATTACGGGGATCAATCCACCATCCACCCTGGATGCATTCACTGATCTGTTACTTGAAACAGCCCCGCAGATTCGGCTGGAAGAACCCACTGTTATTCCATTTGATGCCGCAGCTTACGCTTTTAGTGCCCACCGCAGAATTTTGGACTGCACCGGCAATATTTGCGGGGAGGCGGAAAAAGTCATGCTTCCCGGCAACAAACTGGAGTTGGATTTCACGCAGATTCCAGCGGGGCATTTTATTAAGCTTGATACAGATTTTGTTCTTGACAGGGAAGAGACGGTCAAGGTCTTTGCCAGCACCAACGAGTTTGTCCGGGTCCAGGTGGATGATGATTTTTGTTTTGAAAGCTCTGGAGGCACCTTTGTTCCCGGCATCCATCGTATGCTTCCCAATCAGCATTGCAAGAAGATGCTTTCTGCAGGAAAACATACCATGAGTCTGACTATAGGTCGTCATCATCCGGATATCAAGGTGTTTCCACTGGTATTCGGCATTGGTGATGACAGGAATTTTTGGAAGTGGCCGGATCCGTTCAGGTCAGATGCGACTATATTATGACAAGGCTAAGTTAACCGTTTTTTTTTTCATGCAGGAATTAACAGTCTATGAAATAGCCAAAATGGCTGGAGTCAGTGTTGCCACCGTTTCGAAGGTACTCAACAACCGCTCTGGCGTTCATGCTAAAACTGCCGCAAAAGTCCGGCGGGTCTTGGCTGAAACGGGATTCAAGCCGCGTTGGAGTGCCAGCGCCGGCATCAAGACGGTTGCTTTTATTATTCCGCCATATATTGATAGCTTGACTGACAATTATAGTGGTCGTGTCTTTGCCAGTTGCTTCGAGGCTTTGCGTCGGGAAGGCTATGCAACTTTATGTCTGAACCAGATGCAGGTGGATCAACTTTGTCATGATGGCGTGGATTTGGGTTTGACTTTGTCGGTCAGCGGAATCATTACTTTTGGTAATCCCGCGACATACGATTTCTGTCGCAGGATTTATTCTGTACGAGATCGTCTTCCGGTGGTGGTTATCGGCCGCGCCAGTGATGACGACCAGATTCCCGGGAATCTGGTCAAGGATGATTTTATGGCAGGATATCAGGCGGCCGAGTTGCTGCTGCGTCAGAATCACCGAGATTTCATGATTGCATCACCCCAGATGAATAATATCGACCATCGTAATCGAGTTAATGGCATTCTGGCTGCATTGGAGAATGAAAAGGATGTACGCTGTCGTCACGAGACCTATGATGTTGGCCGGCTCTGGAACCATGGCGAAAAGCTTGCGCTGAAATTATCCGGCAGTAACGAACGTCCTGATTGTCTGATCATTACTAATGGTGTATGTTGTGCGGGGTTTGTTAGTAGTTGTCGTGTCCTGAATATGCCGATTCCGGAGACATTTTCGGTTATTGGCTTTGAGGATGGCGACGAGCTGACCTATCTGTCACCGCCGGTTACCGCCATGCGCAATCCGGCAGTCGAAATCGGTGAAAAAGCTGTGGAATTATTGCTGGCGCAGCTTGAAAAAAAAGCTGGGATTGTCGCCGAGCCAATCAAACACCAATTGATATTGCGCCACTCGGTCCGGTTGAATTTTACCTAACGACTTTTCATGATTCCATTACTCAAACGTGCACATTTTCAATTGACATGCCTCTGTAATCTGTCATGCAGTTTTTGTGGTCAGAGCAAGGGAATGGTAGGCAGCATTATTCCAAAGGAACTAACGCTGCAAAAATGGTTGTCACTGGCTGAGGAATTACAGGAATGCGCCGGAAACATCCCTGTTTCCATTATGCTCTGGGGCGGAGAGCCGTTGCTTTATTCTTTTTTTGATGATTTGGCAAATGAATTGCATCGACGCTCAATCCGTCTGGGAATTGTTACAAATGGTACATTGATTGATCGGCATTTGAAAGTGCTTGCTACCTGTATAGACAGCATCCATATATCGGTTGACGGCATGCGTGAGGCCCATAATGCAGTGCGCGGTGCAGGTGTCTTTGAAAAACTGCATGAAAATCTCGTTATGCTTAATCCAATTCGCCGAGGGCAGCTGACTTTTTTGACAACGCTCACTGAAGTGAATTTGAGTGTAAAAGGGCAACTGGCAGAGCTGTGTCATCAGATGATAACTCTAGGGCCGGATGCCATCACACTGCAGCCGCTGATGTATCTTTCCTCAAATGAGATTAAGGAATTTCGAAACTATTGCCGCACGCATTTTCTGTGCGATTATGAACAGTTGCAAGTCTGGCAGCGAGATGATGACCGGGAGTACCTGAAACTCCTGAGACGTGAGCTAGACATACTCCAAACACAACAGTATCCTATTCCAGTCACATTTACTCCGCATCGCTATCCGGCAATGGAAGCGGAACTCCCCCATTGTGAGGCACCTTGGACACGGGTTCACATACGGTATGACGGAGAGGTGGGATTCTGCACGGACTATTTTAATTTCTCCGCCGGAAATGTTATGGAAACTTCCCTGCATGAAATTTTTTATGGACAAAAAGCAGAATTATTCAGAAAGGCAGTGGCGCAAAATCAACTGGCGACCTGCGATCACTGTCCATGGAGACGGCAAAAACTATATAATATCGTCGGTGAATAGATAGAGAAATGTGGGGTTCGCAAGCAACGCAAAAATAATTTTCACATTCATCCCATAGGCAGCAAAAAACGGTATGTTTAGCCGGATTTCACGCTTGGGCAAACCTCTTTTTTCAAAAAACCATTTTCGATTTTTTGATTTTTCCCC
>JAAZKR010000299.1 GCA_012799725.1 Oligosphaeraceae bacterium
CATCCGCCGCAAAAACGATGATTTCAGCACGTTGGGCAGCCGAATTCACTGTCAGCGGAAATTCTTCCCCGGAAATCTGAACAGAGGGGGTCGTTGCATAAAAATAATTCTGCGGCAAATCATCGATGGCGTAAACGCCGGCAGGAGCGGGGCTAACCACCACTTGAGTCATGCAGTCAGACCCTAACTTTGACAGCACATGCCGGTACAGCCCCGGATTCTTGCCGGAATACAGCATTTTTGGCAAAGTAACCAAGCCTTCCCGCCAGCGATATTTCCGGTAATTTTCCTGCCTATCCTTTTCGCCGAGCACATAATCAGTAGTGAGCTTGTCCTGATAGCGTTCAATACGGTATTCCCAGATGGACAGATTGGGGGCAAAAGTGCTTAAATCCAGGCTGATTTCGATATCCTGGGCATCGCTGCGGTTGATGAAGGAATAAATGGTTTCACCGCCGTTGCGCCGTTGTGAGCAGTAGCTTTCCAATTTGGTCTGGGGATCGTTCTTCCAGTCAGGGGCATATCGCAGCCCATGCACCCGTAACGGTCCCTGTTCATGAAGAGCGCTCAAATAGGGTATCTGCCGCACCCGGAACGGATACAGCGCCGGAATGAAGCCGTTGGCCAGCACGCGGTCGATGTAATCTACGTTGTCAAGCCAGTAGAGGAGACAAAGACGACCACCTGCACGGTGATCGACGAAGTTAGCCACAGCCATGGCCATGCCGGCAAATTCACGCCAGTTGCGGGGATTGAGTTGATGCGAGGCCTCGATGAAATTCAGTTCATGATACGGATTTCCACGTGCATTTCCGAACATGACGACTTCTTTTTTCTTCCCCAGATGATACATGTTCTCCCAGAAGTCATTCCAGTGATCATCCCTTACCAAGTCCATTTTCTGCCAGTCGATCAGATTGGTTGTTTTGGTTTCATCCAAGTAAATAAAGTCGACGTTCATGGTATCGATATAACCGGCCATCACTTCGTTGATCAGATAGTCTATGACTCCCGGGCGATTGACCATGGTGGGAAAATTATGGACGAATGTTCCGGGAAACAAGTTTTTATCGTGGCCTTGGCGGTCTTTCAACATGAAATATTCCGGTCGTTCACGGACAATGGGTGAGAAGGCCATCCCTGAATTCAAAAACATGTAGCTGCCGATTTTGACACGGGGAGAAAGTGCCTTGATCCTGGCCAGAAATTCCCGGTTTTCCTCCCCACTGATCTTTCCTCCCGTCTGGCCACTATATCCGTTGGAACGGTCATGTCGCCAAACTCGGTAATCCCCCCAGTCACCCAAAGACTCGGTCATAACCATGATATCGCCATCTTTTAACAAAAGATCGAGTTTTTCAATGTCGCTCAATTTTTTAAAACGGATATAGGTTCGCACATTCTGCAGCCATTGCGGACCGGGCTTCAGACTGCCGAGATGCTTATTCACCACAGGGTCGTCCGTATATATATCGTTGATAAATTGCGACCAGGCGCCGGCGAAGGCGACAAAGCAGTCTTCGATGCGGAAGCTTCCTCCTGCATCAACGTCGATGGTGCCCAGGGACAGCTCCCAGCCATCAGGATGAAAATACAAATAATTTTCCTCTTCAACATAATTGCTGATGGTCGATTGCCACCAGGGATACACGAAACGTCCGTTTAGTTTCGTCCGGTACTGGGCAAAGCTTCCGACAGGCGAATCATGATACAGCAGCATTGCCTTAGTTGTCTGCTTGTAACTAGTGACTTTATGC
>JAAZKR010000300.1 GCA_012799725.1 Oligosphaeraceae bacterium
ATGAATCATCCCGAAAACCAAAACAGTGCCAGCACAACTTCACAGAGGTTCAGTTATCTGAAGACAGGCAAAGCAACTCGACCGCTCTTGATTATCTGCAGAAAAAGTCGTCAATCGGGCTTGAAAACCGGGATTATGCATAGTCAAGGTCTTACAGCACAACCTCTTAAATAGAGCCGCCACTCGAAGCCTTGTCCTGAAAATCTGCGTACATCTGTGTAATCTGCGGATAAGATGCTGCCTGAATACTTTGGAACAGGGCTGGCTATTTTTGGGAACCGCGCTCTGTAGTCTATGGGACGGCTGTGCATAATTTACGTTTATCTGCGGATTCCAGAAACCGACTTGCAGAATATCGGGCTGGCAGTATATTAATAGTTTGACAAAACCGGTACATTTTACTTGTTTAATGAGGAGATATGCATGTCCGTTCATCCCAGCTTAAAGACCAAGGGCGCCGTAAGCGAAAAACGCAACGTCCTGAAACGTTTTGAACGTGTTGATAAATTAAAGAAAGAAGGGCGCTTCAAGGATGGCGACCGCGTCTGGGGTCTGCCGAAAACCAAACCGGAAGAATGATTTGCCGAAAAGTTCCCGCAACTACAGCAGTTAATAGTTTGACAATCACCGGTCGCATCAGGCGTTAAGCAGGATGCGACTTTTTTTAAGACCACAAAGATAAATACGTGAAAACCGGGCGGCTTTCTGAGAAGAGACCCCGGTAAAGCACCAAGGAACAAAAAAGGGGCATTATGTGGGATTATACCGACAAGGTCATGGATCATTTTTTACAGCCCCGCAATACTGGGGCGATGGATGACGCCGATGCGGTGGGCGAGGTGGGCAATATAGTCTGCGGCGACGCCATCAAGTTATATCTCAAATTATCTGACGACAAAAAATCTATAGAAAAGGCCAGTTTTCAGACTTTTGGCTGCGCTTCAGCCATTGCTTCGGCCTCAGCATTGACCGAAATCCTACGTGGCAAGACCTTGCAGGATGCCGCCACTCTGAGCAATCAGGACATAGCCGATTATCTTGGCGAATTACCCGAAGCCAAGATGCATTGTTCGGTGATGGGCATGGAGGCCTTTCAGGCTGCTATAAAAGACCTGAAAAAGAAGTTTCCAGAGATTGAGCTGCCCGAGGTACAGCATGAAGCCCAAGGACAGGATCGCATCGTCTGCCATTGCTTCAATGTAAGTGAAGCGAAAATACGCGAGGTCACACGCGCCAATGACCTAACCAGTGTAGAGCAGATAACTCACTACAGCAAGGCCGGCGGCGGCTGTGGCGAATGCATTCCGGAAATAGAGAAAATTTTGGCTGATGTACTAGGGGAAAAAACTGCATCTGCCACGAGTACAGCAGGCGGGCAGATGACCAATTTGCA
This sequence comes from Oligosphaeraceae bacterium, assembly GCA_012799725.1. GTDB lineage: Bacteria > Verrucomicrobiota > Lentisphaeria > Oligosphaerales > Oligosphaeraceae > JAAZIY01. The sequence continues at coordinate 1,394 of JAAZKR010000300.1, forward strand.
GAAAATCAAGCTGATTCAAGAGGTCTTCGACCGCGTTATCCGACCCGGTTTGCAGGCTGACGGCGGTGATATCGAGTTGGTGGATATAGATGGCGACAAGGTGCTGGTGCGTTTACAGGGACGCTGTGCCGCCTGTCATTCCGCTGAACAGACATTGCGTCTCTGGGTGGAGGCGAATCTGCACGAAAAAGTATCTGCTTCAATCATAGTTGAAGAAGTCGGATGAGGGCGAGGCGCCATATGTACGCTGATAATGACGATGTGATTTATGTTGATAATAACGCTACTACCTGCATAGCGCCGGAAGTACTGCAGGCGATGCAGCCCTTTCAGACCAAATACTACGGCAATCCCTCGAGCATCTACCCTTTCAGTGGTCCGGCGGCTACTGCCATACGCGAGGCGCGCACTGCACTGGCAGAATTGCTACAAGCCAGTGAACCCGAAGAGATTATCTTCACTAGTGGCGGCA
>JAAZKR010000301.1 GCA_012799725.1 Oligosphaeraceae bacterium
AGTATCTAGGCAGCATCTTATCCGCAGATTACACAGATGTACGCAGATTTTCAGGACAAGGCATCGAGCGGCGGCTCTATTTAAGAGGTTGTGCTGTAAGAGCTTGACTATGCATAATCCCGGTTTTCAAGCCCGATTGACGACTTTTTCTGCAGATAATCAAGAGCGGTCGAGTTGCTTTGCCTAGCCTGCCCGCAGCCTCCATATCGAGCGGGGAAAAATCAAAAAATCGAAAATGGGTTTTTAAAAAAGAGGCTTGCCCAAGCGTGAAATCAGGCTGAACATGCCATTTTTTGCTGCCTATGGGATGAGTGTGGATATTCAATAAGAAACACTCAAAATAAGTTGGCGTCTATGCCCCTGCACCCTTATTACACCCGCAACGCCGCTGCCAGTTGTCCGGTACAAAGGAAATTGAAGGGGCGGCGCACATAGTAGTCCATGTCCGGGGCCAGGCCGGTTCCTGCGCAATTCCCGGCAAAGCCGCCTCGCCAGCAGCGGCGCAGCAGGGCGCACCTTGCCCGCTGTATCATGCCGCCATATTTTCCCTCCTCGAGCAACCCCTTCTTTATTAGCGCGCCGAACGAACAGAGAAATGCCATCGTGCCGGAAGTCTCGAGGGGGGTTATGGGAATGTCCAGAATATTATGCCAGCAGCCATCCTCCGATTGACATTCGAGCAGCCCTTCTCCGATAGAATCCGCCCAGGCGGCCAATTCCCCTTTCAGGGGAATTTCAGGCCACATCTCGAGGGTTAGCGTCAGTCCGTGCAGGACGTGGGCGGCACCGCGGCTCCATTTGGTGCCATGGCGCACACCATTGCGGCTATAGTGGCAAGGCAGATGATCGACAGGATCGCAGTTGACCGTGCGCAGCTGATGCATCAGCCTGGCGAGCTGATCAAGAAATACGGGGTTGTGCGATATCCTTGCCGCCGAGGCAAAAAGCGGGGCATGAAAATGGAACATTTCCAAGTCAACGATCATTCGCCCTCCCGTTGTATAGTTAGCCAGACCGGGAAATTCGCCATTGAAGTTCAACGGATCGGAAATGTCTCCGGAGCCAGCCAGAATTCCTTCCGGCGTATATGGGCGTCGCTGCATGATTTTATCCATGACCTGCAGGAAGCGTTCGGCATGCCGTTTTTCCCCTGTCAGCTCAGAGCACAGCGGTGCGTACATCCATGCGGCCAGCGCGTCATGATGAGGCGGCAGCTGATCGATGTCCTGTCGGTCAAAGAGTGCGGCGAGGATGGTTCCCAAGCTCCCGGAATCGGGATTCATTCCCCGCAAGGCGTGTACGGTGAACTCACTGAACGGTATTTCGGGCTGTGCCAGATATTTTGCAGAGCGTTCCTCCACAAAGCGGATTTGTTCCGCTGGTGATTGTTCCGGCATATTCATTGTATCGCCCTGGATTCCTGCCGCCGCCAATGCCTGGTTCACCCAGATTTCCATATGCATGTTAATGTCCATGCGGGTAGCCGTCTCAGGGAGATAGTCGAAGCAGTAAACAAAGTGATCTGCGGCATATCGCTCGAGCTTGCAGCGTTGTTCTGCCGTCAGCGATTTCAGGCTTTTCTGATCAATCAACAGCAGCGGATACTCGAGCAGTTCTTCCGAAAAATGCCGCGGCAGCTGGTTTTCCAGAAAGCCGGTGAAATTCACTCCGGCTTCCAGCAGGCGGTCGATCAGTGAAAGGTTGATAACGCTCTCCGATTCATATGAACTGAGGATAGCGACTTGCACCGGATTTTTGCAAGAGTTCATTTTTTCGGCAGCTCCACTAATTCCACATGATCAAACCAGGCAGCCCCGGTGGCATTCAGGGAACGCAATTCAATGTATGGGGCAGGGTCGGCCTCAGCCGGGGTGGTGAATTCAAAATATTGCTTGTTCCAGCCACTGGTGCCGTATAGGGGAATTTTTGGATACCATTTCTTACCGCCGTATTTAAGCTGAACAAACATCCCGCCGAGCGCTTTCAGCGGCTTTACATCCTGCAGTTTTATGAAGTACGAGAGGCGGTAGGCGGTAGCGGGTTTCATGCCCTTGATGAACTGCGTTACGCAGATCACTTTGCCCTCCGTCGCCAGCTTGAGCGATTGCCCCCCAGTAAAGAATTCCGAACGGTCCATTTGGTGAAACCACTTTTCCGTAAAGGTGTCCGGACGCGCCCCATACCACAGCCCGTGAGATTTGCCGCCTTCACCAGATGGCTTGATGAAGTCACCGTTATCCAGCAGATTATTGGGAGGCAATTCCCGGAAACAAAGCATACCGAAGTTTTCAATATCCCCATACTGCTTGATCAAGGCTGCACTCCAGGAATAATTTTCCTGCACTGGAGTATCGGCAAACGTGCGGTTTCGGCAGAAGTCAACAGGGAATCCCTCCGGATTGACATCGCCCAGGTTCTTCATGGGCACATGAAGCGTGATCCGAAAACAGTTTTCCTCTTTCACAAGAACGGCATTTGTTTCTGAAGACCAAGACCAGTCGGATTCTTTGTCGCGCAAGCCATCACGGATAAATTTCCGGTCGCTGATGGAACCGGATAGATTCACTATAATCTGGAATCCCGTTTTGCGATCCCCTGAGGGATTCAGGAATAGTTCGACTCCGCTATCGCGCCAAATATTGAAATCATCTGGTTTGCGCGACACTGAAACGGCTTCTGCCAGACGAGGCTCTTCGCAATCGAACACAAAGACAAGGTCATCGCCATTCCGGGTGAAATTCACTTCCGTGCGAGCCGTGCTCCTGCCTGCCATCTTTTCCCGAGCGGTGAACAGTGCCAGAACAGCCTGGTTCCCCGGCGTCAGCTTCAGGTCGTCGCGGGCTGTCCTGTTGATCATGTAAGTTTGACGCATCTTTGTCAGCGGCTCCAACCATTCCGAGCGAAAGAGACGTATCCGATTTACCGCGTTGATATCCCCCGCAGCCTTTTTCTCAGCAGTATCGAAGAGATTTGCCATGGACTGCAGTTCTTCTTCAGTATAGATCTGATTCCACAGTTCATCATCCGACGGCGGCGAGACAACCGGCCCCAGATTGTTGAAGGCGATGCGCCCGACTACTCGCCGGAGCCAGAATTCTTCATATTGCAGGAACAATTCCGCCATTTCCCATGCACCGCCGCCGAACATCAGTTCGTGGTGCTCAGCGATGAGCAGCTGGACATCTGTTTGATTGTTCCAGGCGACCTTGGCATACACATAATGCGTAAGATAATTGTTGATGTAGCGATCAGTTTCCGATTCCAGATATGCTCCGCTGATGTAGGGCGCCACCTCCCTGAAGTATTCCCCTGTGGCAACAGGCGAAGGCGAGGGAATATCCGGGAAGGCGCTGACGCCGAATTTGCACAAATAGACCCACATGCGGAGTCGATCCCTCCCGACCTTCTTCGACCATTCAATGATTTCGGCTTTGTCACGTTTTTGCCCGTCTGGGTTGTTTAGTCCCCATGGACCTAACTCGGCCAATTTCACGAGAACATTGTCGGGGATTTCGACCTTTGGCACATCCTGGTAGGGATAATATGCCATCATGGTCAAATTCCCTTTGATGCCCTCTTTTTTCAGCCGGTTGGCACATTCGGCAACGAATTCCCAAAGGTATTCGCTGGCGTAGTTTTCACTGTCTGTCCAGTGCTTCCGACATTTATCACACTGACAACCCTTGAAAGAGTCATCCGGCATCATATCAAAGTATCCCGGAACAAGAATCTTAGGATACCACTGAATTTTATTCCTGTATATCGGACCGCGAATGCTGGCAGGCTCACCTCTCAGAAAAGAGGCCGCATCCTGATAAATTTCCTCGCGGATGCCGCTGGAATAGCAGAAATGCGGGCGGAATGTATTTCGAGTGTGGCGCGTGCCGTCGGCCATCAGCGCCATGTATTCAGGATGCTTTTCGCTGAAGCGCTCGGGATATCCTAAAACATTCAATCCATGACAATGCGGAATGAGGTATGTTTCCTGAGCCCAGCGCAGATTGAGATATTTCCTGGCAGTGACAATATCATTGGACGGATCACCGGGCATCGTGCCATGGATCGCAACACTGCGGTGAGTAAAGTCCGGACGCTCAAAAATTTCCGCTTCCGGATAGGGGAGCAGTTCCTTTTTTGGGAGCACGGTGCCTAGGTCGCCATAGAAATAGTAGCGCACTCCGGCAAAACGCTCCAGCCAATAATAGACCCCGAAAAGGGTGCCGCGTTCATGGAAGCTGTCCAGCCCCCGGGACAATGGATTGCCTTTTGGATCATCGGTACCGAGGATGAAGATTCGTCCGGGGGTATTGCGAATGATGAAGCTGTCGCGCACGTCACTCATCGGCAGCAATCCAGCTTCGCGGCTCCAGGAATTATCACCTAAAATAAAGGAAGTTTTGTCAGGAGAAATTTCTTCGACCACGGGCACCGATCCAGATAAAACCTTATCCAAGGCATTTTTTAGTTCCTGTGCGGCCAATTGGATGACAGGACAGGCTTTGGGAACAATCACGATTTCCGTGGTGTTCGCAGTCAGCTGACCACAGTTTTTGCCGATTGTTATTTGCCTGGGTGGCCGGCTATCCGCCAGAGAGGTCAGAGAAACAGCCAGTATGACCAGCAAAAGTGACCAGGTCTTTTTTCTCATTGTCATTTCCTTTCATTTTTTGCCGTCAGGCTGGAATACAAATTTAAAACGAGAACCAATCGCAAGCATTGGATTTTCAAGGCATGCGTTCCATCGTGAAATCAACGAGATGAATGATCGCATCCTGCTTCCAGCCCGGATCAGGCAGATATGGCAGGTCGTGCACCGGTTCCAGGCCAGGTCGGCGCCATGCCCGAAACTGCCATTGGGTAGAAGGTTTGCTGCACTGACGGTCAGAGAAAACCCAATAGAAAAAGGGAAATCTTCATGACACGCAAGTTTTCGCTCAATACACGGGGCTGGTGAAAGTTGGAGCATACGTATCCCACCAAGTCGGATTCCAGAAAATCGAAGTCCAGGCAGAGATATGATAGCCAGGCCAGCCGGCAATCGAGACCGGAATCATTTTAAGGTTGCCCACGTGAAAATCGCAATAGAGAACATTTTGGCGATTACTATGCCAGTACTGGTACATATTCTCTGCTACATCTCCCTTAATGCCAACGGTAACCGCGCCCTCTGTACCGAGACAGGTCCTGGCTGGCTGTTGCCAGTGGACAATCCAGCGGAAGCGCCCAATACTCTCACCGCCAACAGCCGAATTAAAGATACGATTGCTAACCGCCATTGTCGAGGAAGTGTACTCAGAAGGAGCGGACGGACAGCGGAAACGGCTGTTGCCATTGCCAATCTGAGTGTTTTCCGGCACTGAAGTCGTGTCAACGATCAGCTCACCCATATAATGCGCAATCTGTTGCATCGGTGCATAGCGACTCATAAACTCGCGGACGGTCGTACCGCCCTCGCGAGTCTTATATGGTGGCAGAAGATCTACATTGTCAGAAAGATATAGAGAGATTGCCGTGCCCAAAGTCTTGTAGTTCCCCGCACACTTGATGTCCTGAGCCTTGGCGCGGGCCTTCTGCAAAGAAGGCAAAAGCATCGAAGCAAGAATAGCAATGATCGCAATTACCACAAGCAATTCAATCAACGTGAAAAACTTACATCCAAAAGGCACTTTTCCCATTTTTATATTCTCCATTTTCCCTTTCCCATGGGCTTTTACCAAAAAACACTAAAGAGTATCATTGATTTCGATTTTATATTCACCATATGGATTGACAATGCTGTGCCTGGCGACCAGTGAATCCACCGCGCGCAAGCCGAGTGACTCCGCATCAACGCGTGCACAAGAAATTCTAGGGAAGTGTTGAGTGGCAATGGCATAACCACCATAGGAGAGAACGCCATAATCAGAAGGTACTTTCAGCCCCTTTTTCTCAAGGTATCCCATGACGACCCGTGCATGCTCGTCGCCGATAGAGAAGAGTATCATTCGCTGGGAGGAGCCCCGGAAAAAATCCAGCACATGTGCACAAACTTCATCCGTTCGTTGGGATGATCTGAAGACTTCCCATTCCTGCATGGTGTTGTCAGGACTCACACCAGATGCAGCCAATTCTTTCTTAAAGCAATCCAACAGCAGCTCACTATCAAAGATAGCAGAAGAGCCAATCATCGCAAAACGCCGACCACCGCAACGCCATCCTAATTTAGCCAATTCGCGTCCGCACTGTTCTATATTGACTGTAGTCCCTGGCACCTGGTTTAAACGACTGCGGCGCCCAGCAATTGCCAAAGATACGCTGTTACAATGAGGAAGGATGAATTTCTGTATTTGCTTATCCGTTATACGGGGATCTAGAATGACGCCAACCTTATTCTCTATCGATCCTATCTCAATGGCCAGTTCCTTTACCTCATCGTCGTTGGCCGGACGGGCACGGAGACAAGTGATTGAAGAAGGAGTCATCACACGGTAACCATAACTCAGTGCTCCTTGGAAAACTCCTTGAATCATACGGTTTCCATAATTGTCATAATTATTATAGGCTCTCAGGGGACGCATGGCACAAACCAATGTCCGATGCCCTAACATATGACGATTGGGGTCACAGACGAAATACCCCAATCCGGATGTTAGGCTCACATCGCCACTCTGAGTCAAGTTGTGAAATACACGCAATGCCGTTGCCGAACTGATTTTATAGTGATCGCACATCTCACGGATGCTCATGATCTGATCACCAACTTTCAATCGTCCAGATGCAATCCAAGAACGGATTTCCTCAGCAATCTTTATGTAGAGGGTTGGCTTCGGCATATTAGACCTGTAATATTACATGTCATTTTCACATTAATTTATATGATGTGAATGAAATTGCAAATACGAAGAAGCGAAAAAATTTTGGCTCATCAGCAATGACGAGGAAGCAACCGCCAAGGCGCCAAGAACGCCAAGCAGTCCCTTCCGTCAAAGCAGCAACCCTATAAATTTTCGTGGCTGTTCGGTCAAGCCGGCTATGCCGGCGTGTTCTATGCAGTTGAGAGGCATTGCACATGCTGATTGTTCGTTCAACATGTAGTTGCGCCCCGGCATGTGGCGGTGACAAGGCACGCGAAACTGGGCGGTCTGCCCTTGTGGCGGACGAGGGCGCTGTTATCCGCCTGACAACGAAGTCGCGAGCCCTAACGCAAGTGAACCGGTTTCGGCCTCGTTACACCATGG
>JAAZKR010000302.1 GCA_012799725.1 Oligosphaeraceae bacterium
ATCTGCGTTAATCTGCGGATAAAGTAAAAATCTTTCCTAAAAAACAAGAAGTCGAGCGATAGTAGTACAAAATGCAATCTTGCTGCACCCGAAATCGACTCGGCGATGCCGCAAGTCGAAATCCCTTTTTGCAAGCCGTCTGCCATGAAAAAAAACCTTGCGGAAATCGCTCCGCGCCTGCGCCTGACCCGCAATCTGCTACGCATCTCTCAGCGCGATTTTGCCCGTCGCCTACAGATCAGCCTTAGTCATTACGCCAAGCTGGAAGCCGGCATTGGCGGTATCAGCGAGGCTCTATTAATCGCCATAGCCAAAGAGGCCAACGTAGACTTGGCCTGGCTGCGCAATGGGCTGGGAAAAGCCCCTGCTCTACCCAAAAAACGCGGCTCGATCCTCAGCTTGGAACAAATCGAGGCATTGATCGCCTTCACTGAAGACGCCAAGGTACAGGCCTTAGCTAAGAAAATCGCACATACCACCGGTTGCAGCGAGAAACAAGCCCTGGTGAACCTGGGCAGAGAGCTGCTGCACAACCAGTTAGTTGCAGAAAATTAATCAACCGCAGATATCACGCATGCAGGCGATCAGGCCACGCATCTGCTCGTCACTGCCTATGCTTATGCGTATATAGTCGCAGACTCGGGGCAAGGCGAAATAACGCACCAGATAGCCCTTCTCGCGCAATGCGGCAAATACCTCCGCCGCCGGCTTAGGCGGACGCAAGAAAATGAAATTTGCCTGCGAAGGCAAAACATGAGACCCCAGTGCCTTCAGCTGCTCAGCACATTCACGCCGCGTAGCTTTGATCTTCTCCGCGTTGGCACGCATATAGTCAACTTCCTCTAAAGCTGTTTTGCCCAAATACTGCGAAAGCATATCAACGTTGTAGGAATCCTTGACCTTCTCCATCTCGCGAATTATCTCCAGCGAAGAAAATGCCAGTCCCAGACGCAGGCCGGCCAACGAAAAGCTTTTGGAAAAGGTGCGTGATATTACCACATTGGGGAACTCGTCAAGCAATGGCAGGCAATTATCGTCTGCAAAATCGACATAAGCCTCGTCTATCCAGACCACACCGGCAAACTCGCGGCAGAGTTTTTTGACGTTTGCCAAGGGAAAGCTGTTACCGGTAGGCGCATTGGGTCTGGCCATTAAAAACAGACTGGCACCGGCAGCCAAGGCAGCTGCATTCTCAGGCAGCTCGAAATTTTCATCCAAATTCACCGCACAATGCTTTGCGCCTTGCAAATCAGCGAGTACCGGATAAAGCGAGTAGCTCGGCGCAGTATAGGCCAAGCAGCCGCCCTGGTCAACAAAGGTGCGTAAGGCTATAGTCAACAGGTCGTCGGAACCATTGCCGCAGATTATCTGCTCCATGGGCACACCATATACAGCAGCAGCGGCCTCACGCAGCATCTTGGCGCTGGGTTCAGGATAAAGGCGCAGGCGCTCCCAGGAAAACTCACGCAATACCGTAGCTATGCGCGGAGCGGGCGCATAGGGATTCTCGTTGGTGTTAAGCTTGACAAAGGGCTTGTCGCCGGGTTGCTCGCCAGGTACATAACCAGAAATACGAGCTATAGCATCACGTGCATAGGACATGGTTTGATGACTTTCTTTTAATGCTGAACAAAGAAAAAATGAATAAATAGTAATATAATGCCGTAAGCGTAAACTTGTGTAAGTGACAAGGCCGACTTGTAACCCGGTTTGACTACAGGTACAGCCCATAACTGCAAGATTAGGAAAGTTGGCATACAAGTTGGAAAAGAGCTGGAATTATTGGATTTTTCCATCATCTTATATAATCGCCGGCAGCTCGTATTTGCATTC
>JAAZKR010000303.1 GCA_012799725.1 Oligosphaeraceae bacterium
CTAAGACAAGAAAACTGCGCCCTAAAAAATCTGCGCTAATCTGAGTAAATCTGCGGACAAAGTAAAAATCGAAAATGGCCTTTTGGGAAAAACGGTTTTGTTAGCGTGAAATTAAACCAATTATGCCGTTTTTTTATCGCTTATGGGATGACTGTGTTTTCCTTTTTATGGTTCAATTTTCCAGCATGATACGATTCCATTTCCTTCTGCCGTCAATAATTTTCCCGGCAATGTTTTGACATCGGTAAAGGTGCCATTCATCCGTTTCAGCAAAGTTGCCTCATGCAGGCTATAAAGTCCTAGATTGCCAGCGAGATATACGGTGCCATCCGAACCGATATGAGCAGCATTGATTTCATCTGGAACGGAAATTTTCTGCTGCAGTGTCGGCTTTTCGGAAGCCGCATCCCATTTCAGCAGGGAAATTGAGCGGTCTTCCTGGCAGACGACAGCCAAGCATTCCTGGCCGACATCATTGCGTATGGCAGCTGCCCGAACCGGTGCCAGAGCCACCCAGCTCCAGGTTATGCGCCGTGTTGCCGTATCATAGACTGTCACAAATGTTTGCGTAATAAGTAAAACTGCGTAGCTTTCCGGGCGTTCTATCGTTTCAAAAACGAAAGTTTTAGCTCCCCAGGTGCCAAAATTGATATTCCAGCCTACTGGGAACTTATGTTCGCTTTTGTCAAAGACTTCCGGCCAGAAGATATGGGTGCCGGGATTACGCACGGAAGGTTCCGGGCTGCCCTCGAGGTGGACGAAGCTGTGCGGTCCAATGGCCAACTGCTCGTCTTGCCCATCGTTATTGAAATCTCCGCCCTTGTTCAGCATTTGCTGCATGCCGTAGCTGCCGCCGGCCAATACGCCGCGCAACTGGCCTTTTGCATCATAGAAGCTAAGCTGCCCATATCGGGTTGCCACCAGCTCGACGGGATTGCGCCAAGTGCCCAAGGCATACGTTGCCGGGAATCCGGCTGCCGGTTGCCGCGTGTTGCTTCGTCCATACCGCTGATGAAATTTCTGCAAGTCATCATGCACGCTGATTTTTCGAATGATGGCACCATTCTGATTGAAAAAGGTGATGGAGGTGTCAGCTCCAACCATGCCGATCGATTCCGACTCCGGATAATCAAGCACCTTAAGCTCGTGCAAGCCAATCGGAGTATGGAACTGAAAAAGTTCCTTGCCGTCATGATCAAGATTGACAAAGCTTGTATTATCAAGCGTATAGCGCCTTGGCCACGCCTTGACTACCTCCGTGCTGACTAAAATATTCGGTTTTGTCGCGATGAATTTCAACGGGCAGTCCGGCACGTAAATATCGGAACGGTAAAAAGCCAGCTGTTGCGGGACAGGGCTTTTCAGAAAACGGAAAGACTGCGGCGGCTCGAGCAGTGCCTTCTGATAATATTTTTCAGTCGGATGCGTTTCGCCATAGTTACGCGTAGTCTGACCCGGCATCCATACCGGTTGCAGCTGAATTTCCCGCCAGTTTTGTCCATCATTTGAAACCTGCATCGTTTCTGCTAAAGCGCCTTCGATGGCAATGTTGCGGATTTCACAGATGGGGACGACTTCACCCAGATCGAAATTCTGTTTGTTCTGATAGCCGGTCAGAATGACCTGTGGCCTAGTTAAACCGCTCCAGTGCCAGAGCTTTTCCGGAAGCACTTCTGCCGGCGTGTCTTTTTGCGTGTCTTTTTGCGTGTCTTCAGCAGCCTCTGCCGTATCAGTCGGCAATGGAATCTGATCCAGATACTGTTGGCAAAGCTGAAATGCACGCTGATTCTGCTCGATGCTGACTTTTTCCGGCGCGCGCCCCGCTGCAAACCAGATTTTCGCCTGTTCGAAGTCCCAGTAGAGATCGACCGGTTCGAGCGACTGGAAGAGACTTTCTCCTGCGACCATCAGATTGCTGCATTTTGAGGCGACAAGGCGCTGCCGGTTAATCTCAAGAAATCCTTGGTCGCTGAAGCTAACAGTTGCCAGATTTCTGCCTTTTTCCGAGATGGCAATCTGCCCATTTTCGAGATCAAGCAGTTGCAGATTACGATTCACCTGGAGCATTGCGCTGGCGCCAAGCTGTTGTCCCGGCTGCAAAGCCCCATGATAGCTGAAGCGCGAATTCAGCTTGGCAGCCAAATTCTTCCGGAAATCCTCCGTATTGGTTTCCAATGCAAAGCCCTTGCCTGCACAAGTGATGCTGAAGCGGAATTTTCCTTGGGAAGAATGCAAGGCATTAACTGTGTTGGGTTCGGTATTGAACATCGGATTCCAAGTGACACCGATATCATACGTATCTTCTTCCATCGCTTTTATGCTGTCATGAACCAGATAACAATCCGGGGCGAACGCGTAGACAGCGCGCTTCCAATCCACCCCGTTCCAGGGACTGATATGGAGCCTTGCGGCCTGTATGCTGCCTTCCGGGATATCCAGGCTCCACTGCAAATCCGCCAGTGCGGAAAAGATGGCGCGCGCATCGTCGGGCTGTCTGCTGCGATTGACATGCAGCATGTTGCGCTCGAAGGGCACACCGATACTGTTGTTGTAAAGAGCAGTCCAGCCATTATGCAGCCAGGCATTGCGCTGCGTCGTGAACTGAACTATTTCTCCCGGATTGGCAATGTAGCGCTTGGTACCGGACAGCGCCAGAAAAGCCCCCTGGTCATCAAGACGGCTGCGGAAAGTCACCATGTCCACAGGGTCACGGTCGAGGACTTCGGGATTCACCTGAAAGAAGAGCCGGTTGAAGGACTGGGCATTGAGCCGGTCGGCCAGGGAAGTCCGCACAACGCCCAGGCGCAGGTCTTCCTCCGGCAGGCGTGGCTCGATATTACTCTGATAGATTCCGATTCCGCAGACATAGCGGTCATCGAACATGCTTTGATTGAAAACATTGAAGCTGGACTGTTCTGCGTAGTACTTCCAGCTTCCTTCCCTGAAATAAGCTGCCAGCATGGAAAAGATCATCTTGTAATTGAAGCGGTGCCGAAAGAGCACATTGTCGCGCATATTGGACTCGTTGAAGAACTCTTTCTGGCTCCATTCGCGGGCTTTGCCGGAATTGAAAAATTCATGGCACTGGTATTTGAGGGCGAAGCGGAATGCTGACAGGCTGATTTCCTCGAGTCCGCCGCCTCCGGGTTCTCCGGGAATGGAGTCTTGCCGGTTTGTCATGATAAATCCACGCATGGCGCGGGAAGATTCGTCCCAGGTAAAATCAACCAGTTCTGCCAGTGGCGATGGCAATTCGAGGTTGTTGCGCATATAATCACTGGTTTCGACGAGGCACATCAAGGGGGCGGTCACATGCCGGGAAGTAATCGACAGCTTCTCATAGGGTTCCGTCCAATACCTAAACCAGGTCAGGTCTGCCCCCGTCTGCAACTCGAGATAATTTTGCAGCAGCAGTTTTTCGGTTTGTGCTTTTTCTTCCGGGGTATGCAAATCGGTCATCACCACTTGGCGCCAAGTTTTGTAGAGCCATTCCATGATATAATGATGGGTGTAGGCCATATCCTCGAGCACTGGCTTATAGAGTTCCCTGGCCAGGTTGCGGTAGAAAGGATCACGGGTCCAGTAGTAGGCTATCGCATTATGATACCAGCGACGAATCGTATGATAGCCGGCCTCCTTCTGCGGGAATGGGCCGTCAGGAAATTGTTTCCAGAGTTCAATATCGGCCTGCACCCGGTCACGGCACTCGCCATCCAGCTTGATTTCATGCAGGAAGGGCAGTTCTGGCTCCAGCAGTTCGAGGAATTTGTCGACAGCCATGCGGATGCCTTCCGCTGAGGAGCTGCCGATAATGATATGGTTGCGTCCATTGTTCAGTACATTGACTGCTGTACGCACCTCATAGCCGAGAGGACCGGGGTAGTAAGCATCCGAAGCAGCCAGCATGCGCGTATAAGCCGGCCAGATCGCACGGTTGCTGTCCAGGTTGCCGATAATAATCAGATGACGCTCCGCAAATTCCGGAAGGATTTCGGGGCCGTCATTGCGGCAAGCCTGTTCGTCTGTGACAATGTTGGCTTGTGAAGGAAGCCGGCTCTGAATTTGGGCAGCCAGCGCGGCATAATCCGCGCCTTCTGCCTGCTGTCTCGGAATGATAATCGTGCAGGGTTCCCGCAGCGAAGTGACTCCGGAGAATTCTTTTTTCCGTTGCAGGTTCAGCTCGCGGAGTTTGACTGGCTCCAGTTTGACAGAATGAATGTGGGTGACTGCGTCCTGCTTATTGGGCAATGCTGAAATCGTCAAATTGACTTGCAGTTTTCTGGCATTTCGGACATTGTAAAATGCGTACACGGTTTGCTTTTCACCAATGCGTGGATAAGCGACCTTCTTCCAATAGCGGGTCGGGATTTCCGGCGCTTGTATCAACAGCGTGACTGCGACATTTGATTCTATCTCCGCTGAAAACAAAATATCCTGATTTTCCTCGACCGGAAACTGACTGCTGAAAGTACCGCAGCCCCGGATGTTTTGCAGTTGCTCATCCGCTTGGGCGTCTCCGCGAACCTTCGTCCAAGTCTGAGCCTGTACGTTAAGCGAAATAAGCAAAAAGAGAATGCCTGCTTTGTAGAGTGTTTTCATCATCAAACTCCTGCTTTCCTCTTATCGTTTCCAGCGGCATACTTCGCCCTTGCTGTCGGCGGTGATCAAATCGCGCTCCAAGCTTTTGACATCAGTGAAATTGCCGGGTAGCCGTCTTATCACTTGCTGCCCGGACACTTCGTAGAGTCCTTGTTTGCCGGCGATAAAAACCTCACCCTGCGCCGTGACATGAATGGCATTGCATTCATCTTGCCAGCTGGTGCGCAGCACAGTCACCGGCTGAGCGGCATCCTTCTGCCAGTCCGTGACCGTGATCGTATTATCGTCACCACAGACTGCCGCACGCCAATGATCCGCCCCTAGGGCAGCGACATCCGCGCCCGCTACCGGCGCCAATGCTTTCCAGGTGTAAACATATTTTTTATTGCGTCCGTCATAGACCAGCATAAACGTACGCGTATAAGCCAGGATGTATTTATCCGCCCCCATATCGAGTTGCTTGAAGCAGAACACCTTCGCCCCCCAAGTGCCAAAGGTGTCATTCCAGGAAACGGGGAAGCCGATACGGTTGAACGAATAGACTTCCGGCCAGAAAGTATTTGACCCTGGTGCGCGGACAGACGGCGTATCGGAACCGTCAAGATGCACCAGATACTGACAGGACAGGCTGATCTGTTCTTCGATGCCATCACCATTGAAGTCAACGCCCTGGTCAAGGGTATAGGGCTGGCTGTAGATGGCTGCATGCAACATGCCAATCAGAGAACCATTTTCGGCAAAGAAGTTAACTTGTCCATAGCGAGGTGCCACCAGCTGAACAGGGTTGCGCCAAGCCCCCAGCGAATATGTCGCTGCAAAACCACCTGCCGGATGCCGGATGCCGGGGCGTCCATGCTGCGCATGAAAATCCTTCAAAGACTGGTAGACATCAATATGCAGCAACGGTTTTCCCTGCTGATCATAAAATTCCAGCTGACCTTCCGCAGTCACCAAGCCAAGGCTGTCCTTCGCCGGATAGTTAAGAAACTTGACCTCATGCAATGCCTTCTTGCTTTCATAAAGGAATTTTTCCTCACCGTCATGTTTGAGGATGGCGATGCGATTGTCCTCACTCTGATATCTTCTTGGCCAGGCTTTGATCACTTCATTAGCCAACAGCAAATTAGGCTGCGTATTAAGAATTTTCACTGGCCGCCAGGGTGCCAGCTGATCATTGCGGTAGAACTGAATGCATTCCTCTTTGGCAAAGCGGACGTAACGGGTCTGCACCGGTTCGAGTAAATCCGCCTGCTGAAACCACTTTTCCTGCGGGTGCGTTTCACCGTAATTACGGCAAAGCGGACCGGAATACCAGCGTCCTTCGAGTGGGACTTTGCGCCAAGCTACACGGTCTTCGGACACTTCCATGAAAGCGGGCAGTTCCTGCTGCACAAAAATACTGCGCACGGAAGAAAGCTGCATCGTCTCACCAAGATCATATTCCTGCCGCCCGGCGTATCCGAAAAAGACCGGTACCGGCGCGGCAAATTTATTCCAGCTCCAGAGTTTCTCATAAGCCGATGTTGTGGAAGATTCCTCCCCTGCCCCTGCCTCCGGGAGAGCAGCTGTTGTCTGCGCCGGAATATTCAACCCGTCAAGGTACGCACAGCATATATTCTGCACACGCTGGTTCTCGCTGTCGCTGACCTTATGTTGAACATCCCCATTCGAGAAAGTAGTTGCGCTATTAAAATCCCAGAGAAAATTCGCCTGATCCGGGAGAGAAGCGACAACTATCCCGCCGATCTCGAGTTCAGGCTGATTGCAGCAAACCAGCCGCTGACGACTGATCTCGATGACCCCGTCAGCAAAGAAATGGATTTCGGAGATGACTTTGCCCTGCTCAGAAATCAAAAAGCGGCTTCCACCTGCGTGATGGAGTGCCCGTTGCGAATCCATCTGCAGCAATGCCCCCGCCGCCAGCTTCTCACCTTGCTTTAACGGCCCATGAAAAGCAAAGCGCGAATTGAGTTTAGGCGCCAGTTTGTCCAGATAGTTGCGGGTATTGCTTTCGAGGCGGAAACGCTCCCCCGCGCAAGTAATCGAAAAGGTATGCTCGCCATGTTTGGCCAGCAATGTGTTTTCTGTATTCATCTGCGGAGTTGCCACCGGGCGCCAGGTGACGCCAATGTCGTAGTCGCCTTCCTGCAAGGCGATCACCGCATCATGCACCAGATAACTTTCCGGATCGAGTTGATACAATTGACGCTTCCACTCGACTCCATTGTATGGAGTTATCCGCAACGAGGCCGCCTGCACTTTTTTCAGATCGAGTTTCCAGTCAAGCACAGACATCGGTGCATGATCCTGAAGCGCGTCCACACCCTGCCCGGCATGGTTGACATACAGCATATTGCATTCAAAGGGAAGGCCAGTATCCCGATTATACAACCCCGTCCAGTAATTGTGAAGCCAGGCAATGCCACCAGCGGAAAACTGGGTGATTTCACCGGCCCGGGCCAAATATTTGTCATATCCGGACACTGCCAGAACCGGGCGCTGCTTCTGGCTGCCACCGGTTAAAATCAGCATCGCCACCGCGTCTCGTCCAGCATTGCGCGGATCCTTGCTGACGGTCTGCTGCCAGAACCGATTTCTGTTCCGTTCAAGATCGGAGACCTTGCGCAGCAAAAGCCGGTTGTAGTCTTCCGGCATTACAGCGCTGATGCCATTATGAAAATAACCAATGCCGCAGGTATAGCGATCCGCAAACATCCCCTGCTGGAAAATGTCATAATCGGAGGTGTTATAGTAATACTTCAGCTGGGCATCGCGATAATAACTGCTGAGAATGGAAACGATCAAGTGAAAATTAAAGCGGGAGCGGAACAGCACACTGTTGCGGACATTGGACTGATCCAGAAATTCAATATGGGCCCAGTTTCTGGCCATGCCGGACTGGAAGAAGTCATGTCGGTCATAACGCAACGCAAACCGGTAAAAGGAGAGGATCTGCTCTTCCAGGCCTTGCCCATCGCCTCCGCCGCCATCTTGTTCTTGGCGGCTCATGGCAATCCCGTATAATGCTCGGGACATTTCCTCGAAGGTAAAATCCACCAGTTCAAGCAACGGTCCGTCCAGTTCCAGATTATTGCGCAGATAATTGCTCAATTCCAGCTGGCACATCCATGGGGATGTGTTGTGGCGCGAGGCCTGCATAACCTGATCATAAGGCGGCGTCATGAATTGCATCCAGTAAAGATCGGCGCCTTTCTGGAATTCCAGGTAATTCTGGAAGATCAGCAATTCGGCCTGTGCCTTTTCGGCGTCGCTATACAAATCAGTCATGGCCACCATGCGCCAGGTCAGGATCAGCCATTCCATGATGTAATGGTGCGTATAAGCCATATCTTTCAACACCGGCTGAAAAAGTTCCCTGGCCATCGTTTTGTAAAAGGCGTCCCCCGTCCAATAATACAACATGGCATTGTGATACCATCGCCGGATCGTATGATAGCCGGGTTCTTCCTGCGGGAAGGGACCGTCCGGGAATCCTTTCCATAACTTGATATCCGCTTCAACCCGGTTGCGGCAGGCGCCATCCAGCCGTATTTCCAGAAGATAGGGCAATTCCTCGACTGCCAGTTCGAGGAAACGCTGCACACCGGCTTCGAGTCCCTGCAAGCGCGTACTGCCAATGATAATATGATTGCCGCCCTGATCGAGCACATTGACTGCCGTGCGTACTTCGTAACCCGCCGCTCCCGGATAATAATTGTCCGAGGCTGCCAGACTGCGGACATAAGCCGGCCAAATGGCACGGTTGCTGTCCAGATTACCTAGAATAATCAGATGACGTGCAGCAAATTCCGGACGAATGGCCGGCGCATCCTCGAGGCAGACCTCCTGATCCCGAACAATGCGCGGACGTCCGGAAAATTTCGCTTGGATCAATTCTGCCAGGCGCCGGTGATCCTGCGCCTCGGTATCCTCTGCGGGGATCACGATCAAGGTTTCAGCATCTATGCGGGTAGTTGCGGAAAAAGTTTTTTTGCGTTGCAATGGCGTTTTGCTGAAATCGACTTTTTCCAAGCGGACTTCTTGCAGTTTTGTCAGGCCGGGGTTTGCGTATGAGCTTGGAACCGTACGGACTTCGACAGTCAGGCCGCTGGCGTTCCGGGAATTGTACAACCCCAGGACTTTCTGCTGCTCGCCAATCCGGTTATAGGCTATCTTCTTCCAATAAGGTGCCGATATCTCCGGTGCCCGGATCAGAAAATTCACCGGGCAGTCGCCTTCCACTACTGCGCTGAACAGATAATCCTGACCAGGCTCCACCGGAAAAGTCCGAGTATAGGTCGCTGCTCCATGAATTTCACCAAGCTCTGAAACGGACTCTCCCCCGGCACGCTGCCAATTGGCCCAAACCGGATGACTGAAAGCAATCATCCATATCAGAGGCAACAGATAATCTCTCATCGCCAACATCAGTCTTTTCCTTGGATTTATGACAGTGAACTTGGGAGTCGTTAAAGGAGTCCAAGCCCTTCCAGTTTTGCCCGTGTTTGGCTGGTGACTCGACCCCATTCCGGCAACGCATCCGTACGCACAACTGCAAGATAAATATCCGCAGCGCCGGACATATCCTTGAAACCCTCCTGATCGAGATAGTCATGCTGCGAATAGTAACTGACCAGCATGCGCTGATCATCCAAAGCAACCACGGCCGGATAGGAACAATCCGCACCACTGGGAAAACTCAAATATTCAGCCCACAACTGCAATTCTTCCACCCAGACATAACAACGCATAAACGTCCCGCCGCGATCAATATATGAACTGCCCAGCCGCGGCGATGCCGCCCTGTACCGTCCGAATAAAAAACGTCTTCCGTTGACTTTTGCAACCACTGGTCCCTGCAGGCTGGCATGGAAATCCGTCTCTGCGCTCCATTGTTTATAGGGTGCTTCCGCTTCCCGCAAGGTCAGATGCCCGGAACCGCCTTCATTGCGAATAAAAGCGTACAATTTGCCGTCGTCTTCCAGCAAAGCCGCTTCATTGCCGGTGCCGCCACGTTGCAATTCCGAGACCAGCTCCCACTTGAAACCATCCTGCGAGCGCAATAAATCCACCTCCCAGGTCCAAGGTTGAAACCCACTCCGAAAAATCCGGTAGGCAGCCACATAAATGTACTCGCCAATATTGGTCGGATGCCACAGGTGCATCGGAAATGAGGGCTGAATTTCCACCGGTTCCGACCAACGAACCCCATCCCGGCTCTCACTGGCATATGCCCGGGAGCTTTTGAACCAGACCGGCTTATCATCTATTTCATAGCCGCTGGTATATAGAAGCAGACGATCTTTGAAAGCATGCAGAAAGCCATCGTAATAATTGAGTTTCCCGCTGAAAGGTGTCGTCAGCTCTTCCCAAGTTTGGCCATCGTCAAATGAGCGCATCGCTGCGATGGCACCATCCTGTTCGGCATGACCACTGGAACGACGCCAGGAAAGATACAAGGCACCCCGGAACCGAACCATGGAAGTGAATGCGTTATGATTCCCGTCCGATATCAGACGAGTCAATTTTTCAAGCTTTTCCATCATCTCTCCCTATAAAATTCCCACGCTACTATCACCCAGAATCTTCTTTTTTAGGAAAGATTTTCTGGAGAGAAAGCTCCAAGTCATTGGCATACAAGCACTTCTCCGTCTGATTGCGGTGCCTTTACAAGGCACTAGGGTTAAGCATAGTTAAACGCCTACGGCGTAATGCGTTATGTCAATTCGATGATCTGTCAGATAAAACAACCAACCAGACCGCAAATCCAAGTGCCATTTCATCCGTCAGAGCAGCAACCCCTATAAAATTTTCGTGTCTTTCGTTGTTAAAAAATGGGTTGTGGGCGGAGCCCGCGCCAAGCTTTCCGTGTGTTCCGTGGTTAAAAAATGGTTTTTTGTCGCCGGGTTTCTTGAGCATAGCAATCATGCCTGATTCATGCGCTGGTAAACTCCGTTGCGCCGTTCGCGTACATAGAGGCTGCGCCCTTCTCCGTAGCAAGACACAGACAGATACCTTGTGCGCAGACGCTTGGTCAGATTGATGTCCGCCCAGGCATAACTGTTGTCTTGCGTGGTTTCTGCCAGGATGCGTCCGATGGGGTCGTAAATCCGGGAAGCAGCGATTTTGTCTTCCGATGGGATCGAGACTGCGAATGCTGCGGCCATTCCGTTTTCGCCGGCTCGAGCGGCCCAGACATGGTCGCGGTGCTCCGGAATGCCACAGCCGGCAATAGGCACCAGCATGAGTTCGGCGCCGTTGAGCCGCAAATGCCTTGCGCTTTCTCCGAACCAGTTGTCCCAGCAGGTGGCAATGCCGACGCAGCCAAAATCAAGCTGAAAAACGGGGAAGCTGTCACCGGGGATAACGCCACTTTCTGATTCGTTCCAGGTCAAGTGCACCTTGTGATATTTTCCGGCTATATTTCCTTGCCGGTCAAGGATGACTGCCGTATTGTAATAATTTCCCTGTTCGATTTCATGAATGCCAAAAACTATGTAGCAGTTCAACTTTCGCGCCCATCCGGCAAAAAGTTCCGTGTTGGGACCCGGCACCGGCTCCGCGCCTTTGCTCAATGGCAGCCCCATGCATAAATCCGGGATCGCCTCGGAAAAGAGCACCAGGTCCGGTTTTTCCACTTCTTTGGCAATTTTCTGCAGCAGGCTTTCTACCCGTTTCATCCGTTCAGGGGTTGTTTCGTTATTCCAGGTAGGCTGGACCATGGTCGTAACAACTCGTGCGATGCGCTCGGCAGGCGCTGCCGCTGCTTCAACCCGTATGTTTCGAAAACGTACGACGCCTTCCGCCCATTTTGCGTATAATTTCAGAGTCACCCCCGTAATTCCGGGTTCGCGCTTAAAATCCCTGGCAAACGACAACTGGCCGTCAGCCCTTAAAACCGGTTCCAGATAATCCATGTGTTGCATGGTGCCGTCCGCAGTATGGAAACAGGCCATGACCCCGACTTTGTTGCCCAACTCCGCAACCGCATCACTGTCAACTGCAAGGTGGCAGCCATCTGTCCCCGGAAAGGCAAAATCCTTTTCCCAAATCCCCATCGCCCGCCAGTCTGTCAGCATGATGGACAAAGTCTCCTCCCCGGAAGATGCAGATACCATTCCCTGTGCCGGAACCCGGGTTTCAGTTGCAGTAAATTTCCAGGACATACTCTTCTCCCATCATTGCAAATATGAAGCGACTCAAAAGAAAATGCCAAAAACCTTCTCAAGGTGACGCCGGAGGCTGCTGTTCATCATCGGGATTCAAAAACCAGCCATTCAGATAAATTTTCTGAGCTGGCAAATCTGGATGGCGGATGCGCTCGATACACTGGTAGTAGGCTGCTGTTCCAATCAACTCCCAGTTCACAGCAATCGATGGAAAATGATGAAAGCCCGGCGTCAGAAGCTGCTTCCCATCCATGCCAAGGATGCAATGCTCTTCAGACAACTCCTTGCCATGCTGCTGCCGAAATTTTACGGCGGCATTATTGGCCCAGCTGTCCGAAGTGAACAGATAACCGCAGTCGGAACGGTAGCTTCGCGGGAAGTTGCGCATAATCTTACAGATACCGCCGGATTTTTTCCAGAGCATTGCAAAAGCCATGCCTCGCCGGGTGTAGACTTCCTCGTGGCTGCCGTAAATAGATACGGTTCTACATTTCTGCTTCTGAAAATACTGCACTGCCAATTCGGCCGAACTCCAGAAATCCAGATTGACCGTCGAGATCGTGCCGTTGTAACTGTTCTCCATCATAATGCCGACCACCGGCACCGGAAGACGCAGGCAGTCCAACATTGCATCATATTCCTGCAGCAAAATCACCCCCGAGCATCCCTGTGCCTTTTCCTGCATGAATTCTTCCCTGGCATCGGCCTGATCAAGAGGAATCATCTTCAGCCGACACCGATCCCGTCGGGCATGGTTGCTGATACTTTTCAATGCCGTATAATACAAACCCTGCTTTTGCTGGCGCGGCGAATAGAATATCCCGATAGTGATGCTTCCTTCACCTACATTTGTATTTGATGCCGATTCCTCGCTAATGCAATAAAGCCCCCGGCAGGGTATCTTTTTAAAACGCCCAGTCTTCTCAAGCAAATAATCTATCCCACGCTGAACCGTCCCATAACTCAAATCAAATTTGCGCATCAGGAAACGCAACGAGGGCAAACGTTCACCCGGAGAATAAACGCCGGCAATCAGACGTTCCTCCAAATAGCTGATCATCTTTGCGGCTTTATCGGGCTTTCGTAACATAAGCTCCCCGGACAAAAAGAAAAAAATGACGAGGAGCACCCATTCCTTCCTTGCCCATTCTTGCCCCTCGTCTCTTGCCCCTCGTCCATCAAACCTTCTGAAAAACACGAGCTATCGAGCGGATTTTGCACGCCAGCCACTTAGGCTGTTTTCCTCCTGCCCTTACCACTCGGGAATGAAGGAGTACAGACCAGGTTGATAATGGAGAGTGGTACCGCTGCGATACGCATCGGTCAGAGGCGGGGCGATTGTGGTTAACCTGGTGCCACCCCTAAGCAGGATATACTGAACATGCCCGTCGGTAAAGCCGATGTTATATTTCGCTAAAGCCACGTCATGAAACGGCCGGATGGGAATGGTGCTCGTGCTCCACTGGAAATCGGCCATGCCTGCCTCGCCGGTGAGGATGCAAAGCCCGGGCGACTTGACGGCGGAAAGGTTTTTCCCGGCAAGTCCCATATGGGGCGGAGTCTTGTTGTTGCCAGTTCCGACATTGGTGTTGTTTCCCTCGCCATTGTAGGAGTAGCTGGAACCGCGCCGCTCGCAGTGATAGCAACATCCGTTGGTCACCCGCCAGGAACCGCGCCCAGGAATGTCAAACGGGCAGATCACAATGCTGTACTTCTCGGCATACTTACGGGTGGCCGCTTCATTGTTCTGGCTGCACCAGAGATCATCCGGCAGACCCAAATAGGGGTTCACCTGCCCATAATAGGGCTGGCTGGCACCAAAACCCCACACGCGCAAAGAATAGCTGTTGACCGTCGTCGAGCCGGGAGGCTGACAAGGCCAGTAGTCACTGTTGTCAACAGTGTACATGATGGTACCTAGGTTTATGCTCTTCAAATTGTTCGCACAAGAAATAAGACGAGCCCTGTCACGCGCTTTGCTCAATGCCGGCAATAACATCGAAGCCAAAATGGCAATAATAGCGATCACGACCAGAAGCTCAATTAGAGTAAATGTCTTCTTCTTCGGATGAATGCTGCGCATAATTACTACCCTCCGTGCTTGGGTGAGTTGAACCTGACCTGACAAGTCGATGTCGATATTTGCTGAATCCTTGACAATGCTCACATAGCTGACAAACAACCAAATCCTTTCGGTGTATTTAAGTATATAGGCAAGTACCACTTTTTGCAAGAAAAAAGAGACTCTATACAGAAAAAAAGTGATCCAAACTGAATCAGAAGGCAGGCTTTTTTGATCCATTCGCAGATACGCTGCCTTCAGGCATCGCATTTATTCATGTTTCAAAGCAAGATACATGGTAGGACCATGTACGATTTTAAAGGAATACTTTAATAATCCGTCGTTTATCAAAACTGCCCCATTTCATCATTTTCGGCCAATATGCCAATATTCTTTTTTCTTATCCGCCATCTTCTTTGCGTCATTCTCGCTGAATCCAATCCGCTTTCAAAAGACCATGCATAGACCTGTAGCAAAGCGGCCGTATATGAAAAAAGCCCGTCAATTCACATTGACGAGCTTTTGGGACAGTGATGGCATCTCCAAGGGGATTCGAACCCCTGTTGCCGGGATGAAAACCCGGTGTCCTAGACCCCTAGACGATGGAGACGCAGCGTTGCTTTTTCAAGCGGTTCACATAATATAGAGCCGCATCGCCTAAATGCAAGTCATCTTCTGAAGGATAGAAGATTGTTAACTATCAACATCAACCCTGAAAATTGATCTATTCGGAACGACAATTGAGTAACTGTCGAACAACAGCTCCCATAGCGCTGACATAAGCTCACAAAGGATACGAAGTAGTAATGGGGCAGTCTTCTGTAATATTTCTGAAGCATTGGTTTAACGTGGCAATACACGGGGCCTATGGAGCCAACACTCTTCTTTTAACGCTTTGCAATCACATCGGCGACGCCACGCCGTAAAGTCGCCTTGGCGTTCTTGGCGGTTAAATGAAGAAGCATTAACCACCAAGAACGCCGGGGACGCCAAGCAATTAAGTCAGCACTACAGAAGACTGACACATTGCACGAAGTATACAGGTTTTGGCCGTTTCCTTAGTCTGACCCGGTTTTTTCTTCTTTTTAGTGCTAAATTATCTTTTTGCGCTAAAACAGGGATATGCTCTGATTTGCCGCTTTTGACATGGCAGGTATCTGATACAAGAAGAGCAAAAAACATATAAACAATGATTAAGCGCCCCTACCGACAAATTCGATTACAAAGACAGCCCAAGAACGCTGAAAGCATAATGAAATATAAGCCCCTTTCCCCAGTCAAGAAAGGCTTTCCATGGGCGCTGACCTACGCGCTGCTGATTATGGTTGCGCTATGCTTGGCGGCAGTTCTTCTGTTCCGTGATGCCAGGGTACAGAAAAAACTACATCGAGCCGGTATGCTTAAAAGCAACAGGCCTCTTGCCGTTGACCCGGAACAAGGAAACCAGGATATACTGGCAGCAGAGTCCGAGACAACTCATACTGGAAACTCTGCACCGGTGGGGTTCAGCTTGCCGCGTCATATCGTAATGATGCGCCCCAGACCACAGGACTATGACTTCAAGGCCATGCGTGAACAGTTACGCGCTTATATGGATATGATACCGCCGGAAAACAAAGAGATAGAAAGAGAGCGCATCCGCTATCTGGGCAGCTACAAGGACTACCTGGTCAGCAAAATGCAGAAATTAGCCTATACGCCGGAGGATGATAACCTATTGCTGGCCGATGGTCGGCGCATACAGGGCAGCATTACTGTGTTCAGCAATGCACAAACCCTGAAAATAAGGCTGAAAAACTCAAAGAAAGGTAGCCTTGCAGAGCTAAAATGGAATGAACTCAGTCAGGAGGAATTCTTCAAAATCGCTCACTCTTATGTGCGGCGCCAAGCCGATAGTTTAATGGGTCACAAAATCATCCCCGCCACAAGGCTCAATGAGATTTTTGATGAATATCTCTATCTCATACTGCTGGCTGATTGGTATCAAAAGGATGATTTGCTCAGGCAGTATTGCCGGGAATTTTCTCAATTGCCCATAGCAGAGAAAAAAAACGAGCTGCTCAACTACATACAGTGGCCGGAGCAGCTGCAACCATGAGTCCGCAGCATAAACTGTCGGCAAGCTGGCTCCGCTCTAAAATGCAGTGGTTGTGCTTTTGCAGAAAAGCAATCAATCCGCAAACGACCGCCAACAACAATTTGCGACATATTATTAAGTTGGATTCTACATGACGAAACCTGCCAAACCTAATCACTGCGTGCTAATGCTGCGCTTGTTATCTTTGGCGGCCAGGGTTAAAACCTGGCGCGGCAAACTGGGACTTTTTCTGCTCGTCAGCAATGTGCCAATAGGCCTTGTAGGAGCAGCGATTTTCACGCTGCTATATGCTCACTACGAAAAAGCGATTTTTATCAGCCTGGCACTACTTATCTACGCTTTTTCCTGGCTCATGCTGCTGGCAGGCACGCTGCTTTGCGGTAGAAATGCTGTGAAAAACATAAAGCATAAGGGCCATATAAGGTATCTGGCCTGGAAATATCTGAGACATAAAAGAAGCCGAAACCACCCTCCCAAAGAGCTTGCAAATTCTAACTGGTGAATTAATGTTTATGTTGCACGAAGGTATGTGCTGCCGCAGACCTGTTTAATGCTTCGTCAGATAAAACCGTAAACTTTCAGATGGACAAAAAGAACCGCACATTATATGACCGTCTAGTAGAGCGCATGGATCAGCTTGATCCCAGCAGCCTGCAAGTTTATATGATGCGCCTTGTCCGCGACAAGGGCTTTTTGGAGAGCATTTTCAACAGCCTCCACGAAGGCCTCATCGTTATTGACAATGATCTCAAGATACGCATTGTCAACCGAGCCGCCCTGGAAATGTTCGGCATGGGCGATGATGCTGCAGGTGAATATATCGGTAAGTACTTCAAGCAGTTTGACTGGCAGGAGCTGTTACAAATTCCGCCGGAGAACTGGGGGCGTTTTTCACGTCGGGAGCTGGAAGTGTTCTATCCGCGGCACCGCTTTGTCAGCTTTTATCTGCTTCCGGTGCCCGAGCGACCTGACATGCACAAGCGGGGGCTGCCCTTGGCGACAATTATCTTCCATGACATCACTGAGTCCCGCCAGGAAAGCGTCCAACACATTGAGACGCAAAAGATACAGCTCATTACTCAAATGGCAGCCAGCTTAGCGCATGAAATCGGCAATCCGCTTAATAGCTTGGGCATACATCTGCAAATCATCAAGCGCAAACTAAAGCAACAAGAGGATGGCAAGATTGCAGTGGCGGAAGTGGCCGACTTCATCAATATCGCCGAACAGGAAATTGCCCGGCTGGACGCTATTGTTAAGAATTTCCTTGATGCGGTACGCCCCGGCACGTTGCAGATTGCCCCCATAGAACTACGCAAGCTTTTAAGTGAAGCCATAGGCTTTATGCGTCCTGAAATCGAAGGTAAGAACATACAGGTAGAGGTCGCGTTTCCGGACAGTCTGCCTCTGATTGCCGGCGACAGCGTACAGCTCACCCAAGCCTTTTTCAATATCATTAAAAACGCCATACAAGCCATGCCCGACGGCGGCATGCTCAATATAGTCTGCAGCTTGGATGACGTCTTTTTGCACATCAAGTTCGCCGACAGCGGCAAGGGCTTAGACGGGCAAGAACTAAGCCGACTTCTCGAACCATATTATAGTACCAAGAGCGAGGGGCACGGCCTGGGACTGGTTGTAGTTGACCGCGTAGTCAGGGCGCATGGTGGTGAACTCAGCGTGGAAACGGGCGAGGGAATGGGTGCCACCTTTACTATCAGCTTGCCCAGACACGCGAAAGTAGTCAGGCAAATCACCGCCAACGAATGTATAGAGGAAAACAGCCCGGCCCGAGCAGGGCAACACCCGTAGCACAAAACGCAAAATCCGCAAGATGTCAAAAGAAAAAATACTAATTATAGACGATGAGCGCAATACCAGGGAGGGGCTCTCTGCCGCCCTGCATGATCGCTATCATATATTTCTGGCTGAAAGCGCTTTAGCCGGCATGCAAATACTTAAGCAGGAAGATATAAGCATAGTGCTGACTGACCTGAGAATGCCCGGCATGGACGGCATGGAGCTTACCAAATTGGTCAGCACCTGGGAAAATGCGCCGCTCATCATCATGCTTACGGCCTACGGTTCGGTACAGACCGCCATTGAAGCCATGAAACTGGGTGCCTACGATTACCTCACCAAGCCCATCAATCTGGATGACTTGGAAATGATGATAGAGCGCGGACTGGAGACCCTGCGCATGCGTCAGGAAAACCAGAGCCTGCGCCTGGAGTTAGCACAGCAACAGAGCGGCGTGGAAAATATTATAGGCAACTCGGCAATCATGGCACAATTGCTCTCCGAGGCCAAGCAGGTTGCCGAAGCGCGCACTACAGTCTTGATCACCGGCGAAAGCGGCACCGGCAAAGAGCTCTTCGCTAATGCCATACATAAAATGAGTCCGCGCTGTGACCAACCCTTTGTCGTTGTGCATTGTGCCGCTCTGAATGAAAACCTGCTGGAAAGCGAGCTTTTCGGACACGAGAAGGGAGCATTCACCGGCGCCACCGAAAGGCAGATAGGCCGTTTTGAAAGAGCCGACCGTGGCAGCCTCTTCTTGGATGAAATCGGCGAGATCAGTCCGGCAACCCAGGTAAAGCTACTCAGGGTATTGGAGAATCGCCAAGTGGAACGAGTGGGCGGCAGCAAGCCGATCAGTATTGACGTGCGTCTACTGGCAGCCACTAACCGCGATTTGAAGAAAATGGTCGCCGAAGGCAGTTTTCGTGAAGACTTGTATTACCGACTTAACGTGGTAAACCTGCATTTGCCCCCTTTACGCGACCGTCGTGAAGACATAGAGCCACTGCTCAATCACTACCTGCAAATTGCCGCCGAGGACAATGCCAAGAAAATCAACGCTTTCAGCAGTGAGGCAATAAAAGTGCTGCTTTCCTATGACTGGCCCGGCAATGTACGCGAACTGCGCAATGCAGTTGAACGCATGGTGGTCTTTGCCAGAGGCAGCACCCTGACCTTGAATGACGTGCCTG
Organism: Oligosphaeraceae bacterium; assembly: GCA_012799725.1. Classification (GTDB taxonomy): domain Bacteria; phylum Verrucomicrobiota; class Lentisphaeria; order Oligosphaerales; family Oligosphaeraceae; genus JAAZIY01. Next base: position 18,922 of record JAAZKR010000303.1, read on the forward strand.
TCGAAATCAGACAGGCTTTGGGAGAGCAACTGCAAAGCGCAAAACCGAAAGACAGCATTGAAGTTGACACCTTGGATATTAAGGCCAACGAGAAAAATGTCATCATGCAGGCATTGACAAAATGCGACGGGAACCGCTCAAAAGCCTCAGAGCTATTGGGCATTAGCCGGCGCACGCTGCAACGCAAGCTAAAAGAATACGGACTTTAGCCGTTTCCAAGCAGCCTGAGGCTTTGCCCGCTTAGAGGTGCTGTTGCCAAGTTGTCACTTGTCGTCAGGCCGCATCTTGCCATATTACGCGCTGCAATGCCCAAGAAACCAATTACTGCAAACCGACCGCTCCATGTCCCGCATCATCCACTTTTCCGACTTGCACCTGGGTCTGTTCTCGCTAGCTGGCGGTGCCTGTTTTGACAAGCGTCTTCTAGGCGCATTCAATCAGCTGTTGAGACGTCGGCACCGCCTGGATGCCGCAAGAATGCGCCATGTAGCCGAAGTCTTTGCCAGCTACGAGGCCGACTACTACATTTGCAGCGGCGATCTTTGCGGCGTCGGCACTCCTGCTGAGTTTGCGCTGGCCCAGGAGCTGCTCGCACCCATACTCGAGTTGGCCGGCGACAACTTCTACTACGTGCCCGGCAATCACGACGCCTACGTCAAAGACCCGCGCTGTCAAAAAGCGCTTGCGGATTGTTTTTACCGGCTCAACCGAGGCCGTTTCCAACTCGATGAACTACCACTGCTACAATTGAACTCCGAGCTGGAGATTATCCTTGGCGCCGCCTGCAAGCCCGTTCCGTTTTACTGCTCCGGCGCCGCTTATTCGCAAGAGCAGTGGCTGCGGTTGCAAGCCTTGCTCGAGCAACCCCGTCAGAAAACCTTTCGCATTTTGGTGGAACACTTTCCCTGCCTGGACGCCAATGGCGCCGCCCTCTCTTGGCGACGGCGTCTCAAACAAGCTGAGCAACTGGCACAGGCTCAACTGGAAGGCAAATTTGACCTCATGCTTTCCGGACATATACACAGGGCATATCTACTGGATAGGCCACGGCTCTGTTGCGCCGGCTCGTTAAGCCTTTACGGCTCATTCGCTCTGATAGATTTCAACCAAAAAGAAGCAAGTATCAATTGCAGTTTGCACCAGTTGGACTAACTGTACGAGTAAAGGAGTAAGTAGAAATGAAACAGTTTTTAGCATTTGATTTGGGTGCCTCCAGTGGCAGGGCTATTTTAGGGACCCTGCAAAATGGCAAGATCGACCTGCAAGAGCTACACCGCTTTGAAAATGGCGCAATAGCTATCAATAATGGGCTCTTCTGGAATACACTGGGCCTGTTCAAAGAACTGAAGATCGGATTGCAGAAAGCTCTTGAAAGCGGTGCAGAACTAAGCGGCATAGCCATAGACACTTGGGGCGTGGACTATGTGCTGCTGGACAGGAATGGCAACATGGCCGGATTGGCCAGGCACTACCGTGACCCCCGCACCGACGATGTTATGCCTTGGTGCTTCGAGCGTATCTCACAGGAAGAAATCTACCGGGAAACCGGCATACAATTCATGACCCTGAACACCATCTTTCAACTTGCCGCCTCCATTAGAGATGATGACCAGGCTCTGAAAATTGCTGACAAGCTGCTCTTCACACCCAATGCCCTGACTTGGATGTTCGGCGGCAAAGCCTGTGCTGAATACAGCATAGCCAGCACCTCGCAGCTCTTTAATCCGGCCACCAAAGACTGGAGCTGGCGCATTATTGACGCTCTGGGCCTGCCTCGCAGCTTATTCCCGAAAATCATACCTTCATGCAGCATGGCCGGCACCCTGTCCCCCGCTATACAAGAAGAACTCAAATGCGGCCCCATACCACTGATCTTGGTAGGCAGTCATGATACCGCCTCTGCCGTGGCTGCTGTACCGGCACCTAACGACAAATCCTGGGCCTATCTCAGCAGCGGTACCTGGAGCTTGCTTGGTGTCGAGTTGGATCAACCGCTCATTAATGAAAAAGCCAGATTAGCCAACTACACTAACGAAGGCGGCGTGGGCGGCAAAATACGCTTCCTTAAAAACATCATGGGTCTCTGGCTGGTTCAGGAATGTCGTCAGGAATGGCTCAGGCGAGGTCAAAGCTATAGCTTCGACGAGATGGATCAGCTTGCCATGCAGGCAGCACCCTTCCGCAGTTTTGTGGATCCGAACCATGCCAGCTTTGTGGCACCCGGTGATATGCCAGCCAGAATCCAACAATATTGTCGTGACACTGGTCAGCCTGTACCTGAGGATCCCGGTGCGATTATGCGCTGCGCCTTGGAGTCGCTGGCTCTACGCTATCAGCAAACCATGCAGGAACTCGAAGAACTGCTGGGGCACAAGCTTGATGTGCTGCAACTGGTTGGTGGCGGCTGCAAAAACAAGATACTCAATCAATTTACTGCCAACGCCATACAGCGTCCGGTACATACCGGCCCGGTGGAAGCAACCGCGCTGGGCAATATCATCGGACAATGCCTGGCCACCGGGGCGATTAAGTCATTGCAGGAAGGCCGTGATATTATCAAGGCAAGCGGCGAAACCCAAACCTGGCTGCCGCAAGACCAGCAGCAATGGCAACAAGCATATCAGAAATTCTGCCGCGTGACCCAAGCCTGAACATAAAAAACGTCGTTTTATAAAATGAATCCGCAGACTACGCAATCTGCGTAATCTGCGGATTCATATTTGATCCTTTATTTCGGATGCGCTTGAAATATCAGCATTCATCTGTGCAATCTGCGTAATCTGCGGATTCAAGAAGTTATTTCCCGGCGGAGAAGCCAACACCAGGCTGTGGAATTCGCGGAATTGCCCCCAAGTACTGATCTTGGTGGCCTGGTCTCTGAGATTGCGGCGATAACCGCGCCCTGTCAAATAGCCTTGCACTATCTTGCGCCCCAAGATCATGCCTTTTCTTTCGCCATAAAGCTGCCGTATGCCATCCAGATGCTCATGCATGATCTCGCATACTTCTTCATGGCTAGGCAGATAGGGCTGACCATGCACCAGTTCGTGAAAGAGCCAGGGATTGCCAATAGCGCCGCGTGCAATCATAATGCGCTTACAGGCACTGTCATTAGCAAGCTGTAATGCCTGCGCGGCAGTAAATACGCCGCCATTAGCACAGACCGGAATGCGCAAATTCTCGGAGATGGCGCGAATAATATGGCTTGCCACCGGCCCAGAATACACTTTTTCAGCCAGGCGTCCATGTATGGTGATGGCATCTATGCCCAAGCTCTGCAAAGCCAGGCAAAATTCCACGCTGGGTTCAGGATCATTTTCCGATAGTATGCGGGTCTTAACAGTAACCGGCGCTTCTGTGCTTTCGCGTATGATTTTCAAGCAAAGCAAGGCATTTTCCTGGTAACGCATCATGGCTGCGCCGGCTTTAGTCTTAATTACCTTGCGCACCGGGCAGCCCATATTGAAATCGATGGCATCAAAATGCATGCGACTGAGCATGGCCGCTGCTTTTTTGATGTCGGCAGGCACACTGCCCAACAGTTGTGCGGCCAAGTAGGGCTCATCATCACCACGGTATAAGGTCTGATTGGCATCAGGATTGCCGTATACCAGCGCACCGGCCGTAATCAAGGGCGTGTGAGCATAATGCAGGCCAAAACGCCGACACATGCGACGAAAAGGCAAGTCGGTATAGCCGGCCATCGGGGCTAAGCTATACTGTAGAGCAGTAACTGACAAGGCACAATAACTCCAAACAGACAACAAGAATCGGGGAATGCCGATGCAGGCCTAAAACTACAGGCCCGCAAGAAGAAATCGGTTCCTTGCGGGCCTGTATGGTTTTTAAGCCGTCAACTCAATATTTATTTCTTGAGCATTGCCAAGGCGTGCTCAGCCACCGATTCCGACGTAAAGCCATATTCCTGCGCCAAGCGCTCACAAGGAGCAGATGCGCCGAAATGATCAATGCCCAAGGCCACTCCCTTGCTTCCCACGTAACGCGCCCAACCCATGGTAGAGCCAGCCTCTATTGAAAGGCGACGGCAGCAAGAAGAGGGCAGCACTGACTCCTTGTACTCGCAGCTCTGCTGTTCAAACAGCTCCCAGCTGGGCATGGATACCACGCGCACCCTGTGTCCGGCCTTGCGCAGTATCTCCGCTCCGCCCATACAGCATTCCAGTTCGGAGCCACTGCCTATCAAGATCATCTCGAAGTCGTCATCACTGGAAACCACATATGCTCCTTTAGCCGGCGCCATCTTCGCCACCACGTCTGCGGGCAGGTTCGGCAAATTCTGTCGAGTCAGGCAAATCACCACCGGCCCGTCAGCTTGCAGGGCGGTTGCCCAAGCGTGTGCCACCTCGTAGGAATCGGCGGGGCGTATCACGGTCAAGCCGGGAATGCCTCTGAACATGGCAAGCTGCTCGATGGGCTGATGTGTAGGACCATCTTCCCCGACAAAGATCGAGTCATGCGTGAAGACGAAGATAACATGCAGTTTCTGCAAGGCGGCCAATCTCAATGCCGGTTTCATATAATCAGAAAAGACCATGAAGGTCGCACAGAACGGCAGGCTATTACCATTCAGTGCCAATCCGTTGCAGATGAGCCCCATGCCCAGCTCGCGCACGCCGAAATGCAGATTGCGTCCGGAACGATCAGCCGGCGTGAAGTCACCCAAGCCGTTCAGGTATGTCTTGGTGCTGGGGTTCAAGTCAGCCGAACCACCGGTCAGAGCCGGTACCAGCGCAGCGGCCTTTTGCATGATGATGCCACCGGAGTTACGAGTGGCGGTAGCTTTTTCCGGCACCACAGCAAGCAGCTCGTCCAAAATATTAGCCGGCACCCGGCGCGTCAGCAGGGCATCAAGCAAAGCCGCCTTTTCTGCGCCGGCCTCGGCTTTGAACTTCGCAAAAGCGGCATTCCATTCTGCGGCCGCCTGACCTTTGCAGGCGGCGGTGTCCTGACAAAGCTTGCGCACATCATCGGGCACGAAGAAGCTCTTTTCCGGATCGAAGCCCAAAGCTTTTTTGGTTGCGGCCAATTCATCTGCTCCCAGTGGGGCACCATGTGAAGCACTGCTGCCGGCCAGTTTTGGTGAGCCATAGCCTATGACGGTTTTGCCGATGATGATGGTGGGTTTGTCATGGCAGGCGTTGGCCAAGGTCAGTGCGGCTCTGATTTCCTTCACGCATTGTCCGTTGATGCGCAGCACATTCCAGCCATAAGCGGCAAAGCGTGCGCCAACGTCCTCGCTCATGGCGATATCGGTGCTGCCTTCGATGGTGATGCTATTATCGTCATAGAACAGGATAAGATTATCCAGCTTCTGATGTCCGGCAATAGCACAAGCCTCGTGCGAAGTACCCTCCATTATGCAGCCATCGCCGCTAAGCACATAGACTTTTTGGTTGAAAAGCTCACTATTGCCCATTTGGGCGGCAAACTGCTTCAGACCTATGGCCATGCCTACGCCGGAGGCCAGGCCGGAGGCCAAGGGACCGGTGGTGACGTCAACGCCAGGGGTATGACCATATTCGGGGTGTCCGGCGGTAAGGCTGCCCCACTGACGGAACTCTTTGAGGTCTTCAATCGTCAATCCCAGTTCGAAAAGATGCAGCAGCGAGTACAGCAGCATGGAACCATGTCCGGCAGAGAGCACAAAGCGGTCGCGCCCAAACCAGTCCGGTTTTTGGGGATCAAAACGTAAAAAGTCGTGCCAGAGCGTAAAGGCGAAATCGGCACAGCCCATGGGCATGCCGGGATGTCCTGAATTGGCTTTTTGCACTCCGTCAGCGGAGAGCAGACGCACTGTGTCTATGGCTTTGGCAAAGGTCTTTTTGGCTTGGCAAGAACTCATGTTTTTCTCCTTGAAATCAACTTATTGCAAAGATATTGGCATTTACGCCGAAAGTGCTAGGGGCCGTGCAAAACCAAGGCAACAAGTCCAGAATTATTTTGAGCTGTTTTTACCCTATTCTGAAAGGTGCATTACACATACGCGACTGACAGAAGTGGAGAAAGGCGGTCAAAAGAAACCGGAAATGCAAACTCAATTTTTACACGGTGCCTTGGTTCCATTTGCATTTAGGAATTGATTCCCGAACGCAAATAGGCATGTATAAACCGGTCTATGTCACCGTCAAGCACGGCGGTGACGTTGCTGGTCTCCGCATTAGTACGCAGGTCCTTGACCAGTTGGTAGGGTTGCAAGACATAGGAGCGTATTTGATTGCCCCAGGCATTATCGCCCTTGGCTGAGGATTCCGCAGCATGGACAGCGCGGCGCTTCTCCTCCTCTCGCTCATATAGCCTGGCTTTCAGGATGCGCATGGCATTGGCTTTGTTTTTGTGTTGCGAACGCTCACTTTGGCAAGTCACCACAATGCCGCTCTCCAGATGTGTGAGGCGCACGGCGCTATCGGTACGGTTGACATGCTGTCCGCCAGCACCGCTAGCCCTAAAAGTATCTATACGCAAGTCGCCGTCATTGATGACGATATCGATGTCGTCATCGACTTCGGGCAGCACGTCAACAGAGCAAAATGAGGTATGCCGGCGTTTATTGGAATCGAAAGGGGAGATGCGCACCAAGCGATGCACTCCTTTTTCTGCTTTCAGATAGCCATAAGCAAATTTGCCGCTAATGGTCAAAGTGACGTATTTCACACCGGCTTCATCACCAGGCTGCAAATCAGCGACCTCATAACTATATCCCTGCTCGTCCAGCCAGCGACTGTACATGCGCAGCAGTATACTGCACCAGTCGCAGGATTCGGTGCCGCCCGCGCCGGCATGTATGGTCATGATGGCGTCGTTCTTGTCCATCTTGCCGGACAGGAAGCTGACCAGCTCCAGTCGTTCCAACTCCTGTTCCAAACGTGGCCAGACCTCATCTGCCTCGGCATATAAAGCGGATTCTTCACCTTCCAGCTCGGCAAGTTCGCCCAACACCTGAAAATTTTCAAGCTCCGAGCAAAAATCATTAAAGGGTTCGAGCACATTTTTCAGAGCCTGCACTTCGGCGACGACCTCCTGTGAGGATTCGCGGCTGTCCCAAAAATCAGGACGGGCCATGCGCGCCTCCAGAAGTTCTAGCTTTTCGCTTTTGACGGCGACGTCAAAGAAACCCCCTCAAGTGCTCCAGGCGCTGCGTAGCCTCAAGCACTTTATTTTGTAGTTCTTCTCTAGTCATGAAAACAAACCTCAAGATGTGTGAAACCAATAATATAATGCAAAACGCCGAGAAACCAGTCCATGTCCTTATAAGACCGCTTTATCAAGGGCGCAGATGGCAGTTTGCGGCTTCTGCATTCATTCGGCTGTTGCAGTTATTCGGTCTGCTGGAAATGCAGTTTAGCATAGAAACCATTATTTTGCAACAACTCGCGATGCGAGCCGAATTCCTTGACATGGCCGTCCTCCAATACCAGTATCTTATGACAGCGCATAGCCATAGAGACACGTTGCGAGACCATGATAGCGGTCTTGCCCTGCAATATCTCCCCGAGTGTCTCCTGAATTTTTCGTTCGGTATTGGCATCGAGTGCAGAGGTACAGTCATCCAGGATTAGCAATTCCGGCTCGGTGAGCAGTGCTCTAGCCAGTGAAAGGCGTTGTCGTTGGCCTCCTGACAAGCTGGCACCCTTTTGTCCGATGATAGTCTCGTACTGTGTTTTCATTTCCATGATAAAATCGTGCATCTGAGCCGCCTTGGCTGCGGCCATGATTTGTTCATTGCTGGCCTCGGGGAAACCATAGCAGATGTTTTCCTTCATGCTGCCGCTGAATATCTGCGCCTCCTGTGGTACTACGCCCAGCGATCGCCGCAGTGATTGCAGATTGATTTTCTGCAAATTGATGCCATCAATAAGTATTTCACCATGATTGGGTTCATAGATCCTGGAAAGCAGATGCAGCAAAGTAGTTTTTCCGCTACCGCTAGCCCCCATAATGCAAAGCCAGGTGCCGGCCGGCACTTTGAAGCTGATATCATGCAGAACCGGCTCGGGCGCAGAAATCTCGTTCGTATCGCTCTCATCTGCCTCGCGTCGAATCTTGCTGCTAGGATAGGTGAAGCCAAGATTGCGCACTTCTATTCCTTGTCGGATCGGCCTAGGAAACAGAACCGAGCTGGGGTCTTCAACGATTTCAACCTCACGGTCCAGCACACCGGCAACCCGTAAAAGTGAGATACGCATACGCTGCAAGACAAAGTTAAGTTGGGTAAATTCTAGAACTGGCTGGAATAAAGTAATCGTGGCAGACTGCACAAATATCATTTTGCCCAAGCTCATCTTGCCGTGCAGAACCAGCCAGCCGCCAAACAGAAAAATACCACAGTTGCACAGATGCGCTAAAATACCGGCTTGACAACCCAAAACGGAGCTGATAAACTGCACTTTCAAGGCATCGCGGAAAAAACAGGCCACCAGGCGATGAAAGGCTAATTCCTCGCCAGGCTCGCGCGCATATGCCTGGATCGCCTTTATCGCATCGATCTTCTGGGTAACCAAGCCGTAAAGACAGGCATTGGTATGACGCAACTCCTGGTTATAATGCCTGATCTGCGGTCGTTTATTATGATACATCCAACTATATATGGGCATAATCGTCAAGGCAATGCAGGCCATGCGCCAATCGGTGGCAAAAAGGATAATACCGCCAACAAGAATCATTGAGCAACAGTGTGTGCCACTAATCAGCAAGGCCATCATCTCAAGCTGAACCGACTCCACATCAGAAAGAATGCGCGACATAAGACGACCAGGACTCATGGCCTGATGATAACTCATCGACAATTCCATCACCTTTTTGTGCATATCCTCACGAAGACTACCCATAATGCCTTGGGCAACAACAATATGACGACGCGCTGCCAAACGGCCGAGCGTATTGAAGAAAAGCTGTGTCAACATGTAGAAAACAGCCAGTATAAAAAGCTTGCGCCCTGCCTCAGGAGGACGCTGCGGCGCGCGTAGTCCCATGTCTATCTTCTCACCCATGCTGACCACTGGACGCGAAGGAGAACGACCCGAATCACGGTCTGCGGCAGTAATGCTCCGCCTTACCTGCCCGGCATCATCCTCACGCTCGCCGCCAATAACCAAGATATTATCAACTACCAGGCGTGAAAGATATGAGATAACGTAGACGTAGTTAGAATTGATCGCTACCAGCAGCATGCAGACAATCAAAGAATAGCGAAAAGGCCAGGCATACTGTTTGATGAAACGAAAATAAAGCGGCCAGTCCTTGCCGCCGGTCTCTGGGCGCTGCAAGGGCGGGCGATATTGGTAGCCGCGAAAATGTTCCTTCTTTCCAAACATCTATAATGAACAAGCAATTTTTAACTGATTTGCAAGAAATGCAAATTATTCCGCAAGAACCCCCGCACCCATGTGCTTAGTATAGAGTTCGCGGTAGCGTCCTTTGGGCATGGCCATGAGCTCCTCATGGGTTCCCTGTTCCTGAATATGCCCCTTATCCAAGAGGATGATCTTATTGGAATTCTTAATAGTGCTCAGCCGATGCGCCACCACAAAACTGGTACGTCCGGAAAGCACTTTCTCCATGGCTTTTTGTATGGCTTGCTCGGAATCACTGTCCAGTGAGCTGGTCGCCTCATCCATAATCAGGATGGCAGGCTTGGCGCATATGGCCCTTGCTATATTGATGCGCTGTTTCTGCCCCACTGAAAGCTCGACGCCGAAGTCGCCCACAGCGGTATCGTAACCCTCCGGCAAAGTCATAATGAAGTCGTGGATTTCAGCGGTTCTGGCTGCCTCCATGACCTCATCGTCACTGGCATTAGGTCGGCTGTAGCGGATATTTTCTTTGATGCTTGTAGAGAAAAGATGGGATTCTTGCAGGACTATGCCGAATTGGCGGCGCAATTGGCGCAGGTCCAGCTTGTGTATGGGCACATCATCCAGAGTCAAGCTTCCGCCAGTGATATCATAGTATCGTATTATCAGATTTAAAATCGTGCTTTTGCCGCAACCGGTTGGTCCGATCAGGGCTATACGGTCGCCGGGTTTGACTTGCAGGCTGAAACCCTTGATAATCTCCTTGCCCGGCTCGTAGTGGAAGCGCACATCCTGAAAATCGACTTTACCGCTAAGTCGTGGCAGAAAAACTGCCTCCGGATCATTCTGTATTTCCGGCACTTCATCAAAAATCTCGAACAGCCTTTCGGTGGCAATAGAGACTTGCTGCAATTGGTTGGCCAATTGTGAAAAACGCACCGCCGGCCAGAGCAGTTGCGTACCGTAAGCGCAAAAAGCCACCACCTCGCCATAGCTTAGACTACCCTGCAACACCATGGCACAACCAATAAAGTATATGATGGAATCGCCCAGAGCCCGAATCAGAGATACGTTCATCCAAAAATTATTGCCGGCGATACCCTGTTCCTTACCATAAAATATAGTTTCCTCGCTCTGTTCGGCAAAAACCAGATTTTCGCGTTGTTCCGCTCCAAAGGTTTTCACTGCCAGATTGGCCACCAGGCGATTTTGCACGCCGCCTGAAAGCCGGTCATAGGACTTACGCATGGCGCGACTAGTATCGACAATACGCTTGCGACTAAACTTGAAGTTGATCACAAAGAAAAATATGATAATGATCAATACACTGGCCATGCGCCAGCTGATCAGAAAAGTGGCCAAAATAGCGCAAGAGGCCACAATCAGATCGGAGAGCACTGTCATGCTTTGTCCGGTAAGCATTTGTTGCACGGTGCCGCTATCGCCCATCAAGCGGTTCACCAGCTTGCCTACGCTGTGCTTGTTGAAAAAACGCAAAGAGAGACGCAGCATATGCTGATAAAGCTTGAAGCGCACATCAAAAACAAAGCGCTGCCCCAGCCAAACCGAAAGCACCTGCTGAAAAAGCGAAAGCAAGTGACTTATGGTTGGAATCAAAACCATCAAGGCGCCGAACAAGAAAAAGACCGAGACATCACCGCGAGTGAAAACTCGGTCGATAAGCGCCTTGGTGACCAATGGTGGAAAAATCGCCAGCACCGCCAAACATGCGGTCATTGTCATCAGGCCGAATAGATGACGCCGATACGGCCACATGAAAACCAGTATCTTGCGCAGATTGCCTAGTGTGGAATTGCCGGGAGTGATTTGCATGCTTTATAAATGTTTTATCTAGCGGACGGCAACTTCAATTTACGTGCCTTATATGCCTCGATACAGCTTCCTATCTAACACCGGCATCTCTGAATCCGGCATTCCAAACTCAGGCAGCGCCATATCCCTTCGGGATGCCTTGCGCCCGGTGGTTTTCTACTGCCTTACCAGTCGAGGTTCAGCAGATAGAGCCAAAGACTGGATTTTCCGTAATAAATGCGCGCCTCAGCAGTAGTGCCCGGCGGGACGATGTGCTCTCCGGGATCAAAGCTGCAGTAAGCCATGCGATAGTTGCTTTTGCCGTCACCTTGAATTACATTGCGCAAATATGCTACCTCACCGTAGAAATACTGCCGCAACAAGCCCTGATACGAGGAGAGGCGAGCGCGGTATTTTTGCCCCACGCCGATCTTCATGGCATGGCGCTCGCTGATGCGAAGCTTCAACACCTGCTTGTCACCACCGAAAATTTCGTAGATAACACTGTTTGGGGTTAGCAGTTCGCCGACCACAAACTCATAACGCACCACAACACCGGCGATTGGTGCACGGATAAGCCTGGTTTGCAGCCTGGCCTCAACCCGGCGCACCGCATCCTCCAAAGCACGCAGCTCATTGGCTAATGCGTCGATCTCCTGGTCATATTTTTGACGGTCGCGCTTCAGCAGTTCCTCGTAAATGGTGAAGTCCTTATTTTGCAAGCTGCTGAGATGTACCTTGGCAAGCTGTTCTTTAAGACGGTCATCTTCCAGGTTGCTGGCCGCTTTCAAACCTTTGGCAACCAATTCACCGGTCAATTTCAGGCGAGTCTGAGCATTTTTCAGCTGCAATTCGGCAATCTCCAGATTGTCTTTGTGCGTACGCTGTTGTTCCATCAGGTCAACGCCCCGGCGTTCCAAGTCTATGGCCATTTCGGCCTTACGCCGCTCCACCTCAGTCTGCAACTTGGAGACTCTGGCCTTGGTTTCGGCCAGCAACGCCTCTTCCTCCTCCGAGCTCAGCTGCACCAATACCTGTCCAGCCTCCACAGTGCTACCGCTGCTGACCAAGATTTTGCTTACTATCCCGGTCAATGGCGAGCGCACCTCGGCATAGTCCTCGGTGGTAACATACCCGGTAGCGACGGTATAGCGTTGTATTTTGATCAGGCAGCCCGCCGTGATCAGGACGGTCAAAAACACAAACAGCGACAGCAGGAAGACCTTGCGTCGCCGCTTGCTCTCTTTTTGGGTCAGCGGCAACTCCTCGCCGGTAGTAACTCGCAAGTCGCCCATGATCTAATCACCCCTTTTAATTCGTAAGCACTCAGACTAGACAGCCAATTGCATCTGCCAAGCTACTCTTTTTTACCCCTGATATAATCTTTGACCAAGGTGCGGATTTCCTCGGCTTCGTCGCCGTAACGCTTGGTGCACAGATTGCAGTCATTGCAACTGCGTTCATAGCAATTGCGGTGCACTCGAGCCGGATAGGTCTTGCGAAAAATTTCCAGGCATTCATCGGAGCAGAAGCAGTATCTCTCCTGGCTGTTGCCAAAGGCGGCATGCACCATATGGAAACCGTCCTTATTGGGTTCAGTTTCCACGCCGCACCATGCGCAAGGCACGCGCAACTTGCCGGTGATCTGCATACGCCGTTGCTCAATCTCCTCCTCACGCCAGACATATTCCACCCAGTCGTAGGCTTGAGCCGGTATCTTGGCGACAACCACATCGTTGTGCATCACCAGGCATTCGCCATCTTTCAGCAGATAAGCACGCGCGCCTACTACTTCCCCGCCGTTATTGCGCAGATGCACGCGCACACGCCCGCGCTTCGGCGTGTCGTACTTGTGCCAGCCGCATGACTCGCAAATGCTGGCGGTCATATGCTGGCTGAGATGCTCGCCGCAACGCGGACAACGTCCCAGCTTGATGACGTGCGAACGCTTTACTGAATCTTCGGCAGCGCTGAGCACCTCACGCTCGGCTACTCTTTGCAGGCGTTGACTACGGCTGCCGTCCTCGTCTTCAAGCAAAAAGACGTCGCGTTCAAGATTCACGCGCTCATCCTCAGGCAAACCCAATCCGGTGGAGATGGACTGCTCCAATTCCTCTTCCTTGGGGCGTTTTCCAAAAAAACTGATAGGCATATGAGAACCTCCCGCTATGTTTTCAGGTGAAAACGAGCAAAGTCGCTTCCCCTCGCTATATATTGTCAGACCTCAGGGTTCGATTTCTTCCGGCTCATAGCCGCAAGCGTAGAAGTAGCTGCACTTAGCTTTTTGTCGTTCGGCCGCTGCCAATGTCTGTCTGAGCAGCATGACGGTCAAGTTTTTCTGGGCATCGAGCACATCGGTACTTGAGCCTTCCCCCAGCCGGAAACGCTCCTGCTCCGCTTCCAATGTAGCCTGTGCGGCACGCAAGCCATTGCTGATCAAGATCAGGCGTTTGTGGGCGGACGCGAAATTGAGCTGCGCATTTTGCATTGCCTGCCTGATCTGTAGTTCTTTGCAGGCCAGTTCGGCCTTTAGTTCGGCGATCTCTGACTCGAAAATGGAAAGCCTTTTTTTACTGCCACGGTAGTCAAGTGGCCGGCTCCAGACTACAGTGATTTCGCCGGCCAAGTAGTCTTGCCCCAGCTTACGATGCCTTTCAAAGGGATGATCGGTATTTTCCGCCTGTACAGTAGCGCCTGCATGCAGGTACACATCGTCTTTCATTTGTTCTTCTTCAGCGGCATATTGCGCACGTGTGCGTTCAATGCGATGCTCGATACTCAGCATGTCCCCGCGGTTCTGAAAGGCGCGCTCGGGCGCAACTTCCGGCAGGGCACGTTCTTGTTCATCCGGGTCTATGACGGCCTGCGCTTCGCCGTGCAGGCTCAGTTCGGCACCACCTCCGACAAGAGTATGCAGCTCCAACAGGCTGAGCTCATAGCGATTTTTGGCTTGCTCCTCATCATCCAGGCCGATCTGCAGTTCGCGTTCCGGGGAATGCACCTCATAATCCGGTATGACTTTCAGGCCGGTCAGTTCCCGGGCCACTTTCACCAGTGCCTCAAAACGCTTGCTGGCCTCTTGAGCGATATGATAAGCGGAAAGCTGTTCATACACTGTCACATATGCCAACTCCACCCGATGGCGCAGTTCCTGGCAGCTGGCCAACAGTTCGCTGACGCTCTGATTGTATTCTGCCAAAGCCGCCTGTCGCCTATAGCCGAAAAGGCTGAACCCCCGGTCACGCAGCAATGGCACACGCACACGCACACCGAAAAGATTCTGATAAAGACGATCATAACCCACCGGCTCGTAAAGCAGGCGGCTGGCTGCGCCCACGCTGACATAGGCGCCGAGCTCCAGGGGAACTTCCACGCCGCCCTGCACTTCCAGGCTGTTGCTGCCCAACACCGAATAATTGGACTGTAACGGCAGTTCCCGGTAGTCAGTGGCACGACCGGCCGCAGCAAACAGAGCCGGATCGAAAAATTCCATAAGCTCGCCGTGCTTCAACATGGCTCGCTCGACACGCTGTCGGGCTGCCTGTAAAACAGGGCTGTTTTGCTCGGCAAGCAACAGCAAATCCGCAAGCTCATCAGCTGCCGGCCTAAGGCAAAAAACAAAAAGAAAAAGTAAAACCAAACAGGGCCGGCGGGCTAAAAGCATGGGAAAAGACAACAGTTTGCGCACTAATATGATTTGTCGGCTCATCGCAAGTGCTTTGCCAATCTAAAAATATAAAGGAGGGGCCGGCAAAGCAGCCGGACGGACAGACCCCTTCTGGCATCAAATCATAATATAAAGCAGCTAGAGAAATAGTACAGTCGCCAAAAGCTAAAGCAGGCAAATTTCACTATCCGGCGCATTGCTCCGTTTCAAACAGCAGGAAAAGATAAACATAACTGCTTGCAAAAAAAAATGTGCAAGAGTAAACTTCCGTATTATTGTATTTGAAGACACATTCATCACATAGGCAGTAAAAAACGGCTTTCCATTTTCGATTTTTTGATTTTTCCCCGCCCGATATGGAGGCTGCCGGCAAGATGGGCAAAGCAACTCGACCGCTCTTGATTATCTGCAGAAAAAGTCGTCAACAGGGCTTGAAAACCGGGATTATGCATAGTTGAGGTCTTACATCGCTTAAATAGAGACGCCACTCGACTCCTTGTCCTGAAAATCTGCGTACATCTGTGTAATCTGCGGATAAAATGCTGCCTGAATACTTTGGGACGGGGATGGTTATTTTTGGGGACCGCGCTCCGAAATCTATGGGACGGCTGTGATTTGAAAATTATCATTCCAAAATGCCGGCAACAGCAAAAAATCATTGCAGAAATTCAAAACGGCATTAATTTTAGCATGATGACTGAAAAAATTGCTTCCTGGACGGAGCTTAAATGAACAAAACTATGGTTAACAAGGAAATTGACTGGTTTTGCCACCACGCGGTCACTGAGGGTCTGCTGGATGCAGCCTCTTGTCATGCGGTGCTTGATGCCATTAACGAAGCCGGCATGGAAGCGGAACTGCCGCTCTTTATGCAGGTGGTGCTGGATAATCAACTATGTGAGGACGGCGCCCGCCTGCAAGCCATGGCCGAAATGGCCAAGGAGGAGGCCAAAGTACTGGGCTATCCTTCGTCAAGCGTGTTTGAATCCGCACAGAGCGCGGCAGCCGAACCGGGCGAACCAACTGAACCGGCAGCGGCACCCGGACATAGCGCTCCAAGCCCCATCATCACCGGCAACGGCGGCGAACAATGGCAGCAGGGCTGGCCTGTACTGGCCGAGGCTGAGCACCTGGATCAAGATGGCGCCAAAAGACTGCTTGATGACTTCCTTACACGAGGTCGGGCTGCACGCTGCAGCGACCTGCATATCTCTACGGGCGCGGTGCCATTTGTACGCCGCTTCAAAGAGCTACACCTGCTGCCAGGGCAACAAGTGATTAGCGCCAAAGCCGCCGCTGCCTTGAATCTTGCACCGCTCAGAGATGATCAGAGAAGTCACTTTGAAGCGGAAAATGAGCTGGACTACAGCTACAATGTCAATCCCAAGGAGCGCTATCGCATTAACCTGATGCGTCAACGCTTAGGCCTGGCTGGCTCTTACCGGGTCATTGATTCTAAGATTCCGACCATTGGCGAACTTGGTTTCACCCGTCCGGAGATCATTGAGAAGCTCACCACACATAACCAGGGCATAATTCTCATCACCGGGCCGGCCGGCAGTGGCAAGTCTTCTACTTTGAACGCCCTGGTTGACTTCATCAATAAGAACCGCGAAGACCATATTGTCACCATTGAAGACCCCATAGAGATCATCCATCAGCCCATTAAATGCAATGTTACGCAGCGTGAGCTGGGTGCACATACCAAGAGCTTCCATAACGCCCTCAGAGCTGTGTTACGTGAAGACCCCGACGTGATTGTTATCGGCGAATTGCGCGACCTGACCACGGTCGAAATGGCCATACGCGCCTCAGAAACAGGGCACTTGGTATTCGGCACCTTACACACCAGCAGCGCGCCGGCCACTATGGATAGACTGCTGGACGTCTTTCCGCCCAATCAACAGTCGCAAATCCGCTCCATGGTAGCTGAGAGCTTAAAGGCGGTTATCTGCCAACAACTGGTACCTAATGCCAACAAAGACGGCGTGGTCATGGCAGCAGAAATACTGCTGGGCACCCTGGCCGTCTCTAATCTTATCCGTGAAGGCAAAACCTTCCAGATCGCTTCCACCATACAGACCAGCCGCAACATAGGCATGAGCACCATGGAGCAAAGCTACTACGACCTCTTCCTTGCGGGCAAACGTAGTTATGAGCAAACAATACCGCTCATCAAAACCCCTGACCTGATCAATCAGATGCGCACTGCTGAAGCCCAAAGACTCAGCGAAGAGGCTCAAAAAAATGCTCCAAAAAAGAAGGGCTGGTTCTGATGCAAACTGCATTCTGCACAAAAAACATCCGCCTGATCCGATAATCTTTTTCTTCCCGGCTACTCCCTTTTCTCCCAAGGCTTTCCGATGTCACGTTTAGATGATTTACTCCGCGAGATGATCAATATGGGTGGTTCAGACCTGCATCTCTGTTCCACAATGCCGCCGCGCATTCGCCTGCACGGCAATCTCATGGCGATGCAGCATCCGCCCATACCGCCTGATGAGATGAGCGCCCTATTGAAAGAAGCTGCCCCCAAGCAGCGCTGGGACTGGTACATGGAAAATCTTGACATGGACTTTGCCTATGAGATCCCCGGCCTGGCTCGTTTCCGAGTCAACTACATGAACAACTACTTCGGACCGGGTGCGGTCATGCGCGTTATTCCCACCAAGATAATGACCATCGGCGAACTTAACCTGCCGCCCATATTGCGCGATATCTGCGACGGAGAGCAAGGGCTGGTGCTGGTTACCGGGCCTACCGGCAGCGGCAAATCCACCACCCTGGCCGCCATGATCGACTATATCAACGACACGCAGCATAAGCATATCATCACTATTGAAGACCCCATCGAATTCGTACACCCCAACAAGTTGTCAATTGTCGTGCAACGTGAGGTCGGGCCGGACACTAAGAGCTTTGCTGCCGCTCTGCGTGGTGCCATGCGCGCCGATCCGGACATCATCTTGGTCGGTGAATTGCGCGACCAGGAGACCATAGGCCTGGCACTGACTTGTGCCACCATGGGCATCCTGGTCTTCGGGACGCTGCACACCAATAACGCACCAAAAACCATAGACCGCATTATAGACACCTTTCCATCCGACCAGCAAAACCAAATCCGCGCCATGCTGGCGCAGTCGCTCAGCGCGGTCGTGTCCCAGCTGCTCTGCCGCAAAGCCGGCGGCAAAGGCCGCATCGCCAGCCATGAAATATTGTTGCGCACCGACGCTCTGCCCGGCACCATCCGGGATGGCTCCATCGCTAATATACGCAGCATCATCGAACAGTCCGCCGGCATGGGCATGCAGAGCATGGACAATACGCTGATGAAAATGTTTAATGATGGCGAAATCTCTGCCATTGAAGCATATATGAAGTCCATCAACAAGGCCGAGTTCGAGAAAATCCTGAGCGAGGAAGATAAGATCAATATGCGCGGATAAAAACAGGGAGTGCCAGACAACGCTTAACATGCTGCGTCTTGCAACTCTCCGATCTTCAGCGCACGCCTTGCCGTCTTATGCGTTTTGTATTGTGCCATAACCGAGTCGTCGTCAACGCCATTATCGAGGAGTTGTTTGACCAATTGTGGCGTGCAGCATCTGTACTCATGCAAATAATTTTGATTGCTCTCACTTAAATGACTTGGCTCAATAAACTATCAGCCTGGCTTGAGGCCGAAGGCCTGCCGCAAGAATCATTTACGGCGCAACTGGAATCCGACACGCTTTTGCCGGCAGCCATCACCCGCAGCCTAAAGCACAGAAAAGGGCCGGTGCTTGTCGTAGTTGCCGACAGCTTACGTATGGAGCGCCTAACCGATTCCTTGGCTTCATTAGCCCGGCTTGGCGGGGAAAAACGCCCGCTTATCAGTATTCCGGAATTACTCGGCAGCCGCAGGCAGTGGCTGCCGGAACATGAAGCCGCCCGTTGCGCCGCCCTGCATTCTATCCTATCCGGTGAAGAAGCCATATATTTGAGCAGTGTTGCTGTGCTTTTGCAAGATACTTTAAAGCCGGAAGATTTCAAAAAAAGTATCTTCACACTGCATAAGGGACAACATATAGGGCCGGAAGAACTGGCAGAGAAGCTCACTTTGCTGGATTATGACCACGAATACGAAGTACAGGCGCCGGGTGAATTTGCGCGGCGCGGCGGCGTCTTTGACCTCTATAGCCCACTCTACGCACAGCCGGTCAGAATGGAGTTTTGGGGCAATGAAATAGATAGTATGCGTTTCTTCTCGCCAGGAGAACAGCGCTCGAATGAAGAGTTGGACAGTATCAGAATCATACCCAGAGGCAGCGCCGTACACGAGCCGACGAACGAACCCGTCACCGCCCTATGGAACTATTTCGATAAGCAAACCTGCCATATTTTCTGTGAAGAAGAAAGAATTATCAGACAGTTGCAAGAGTACCATAGCGAGGAGGACTTGCAACTCTGGCAGACAAAAAGGCGCAGAGCACCTAACCGCATCAGCCTGCAATGTTTGGGTGAAGACTTCGTAACCCGGCGCAAAGATGACTCCGTGAATTACACCTTCGCTCTGGCTGGCTTGACTGAGCTTGTCTCCGATCCTTTACCGGCGACAAGCGCCCAAGACGGCCTCTGGCGTTGGCAAATGTTGCGCAGTGACCTGCTACGCTGGCATCAGAGCGGCTACTGCCTGGTGGCCTGTTGCGCTTCCGATGGCGACGAAAAAAGAATGCGCGAACTGCTCGCCGAAGACGAACAGACTAAAACGCTGCCTGTGCACTTTCAAAGATTGTCCCTGCCCGCAGGACTCTTCTTCCCAGAGCAAAAACTGATCTTGCTCAGCGAACAGGAACTCTTTGGCAGGCCAGCCACCCTGAAAAGATACAAACATATAGATTACCAGGTGGAAAACGCCCTGAGAAACTATCAGGACTTGGAACGGGGCACACTGGCCGTACACGTCAACCATGGCATATGCCGGTATAATGGCGTCACCAAAACCACGAGCGGCGGCGAATACCTCGAAGTCTTGGAACTGGAGTTTGCTGATCAGGCCAAACTCTATATACCCGTAGAACAAGCGCAACTACTCAGCCGTTACATGGGTAGCGGCAAAACCGAGCCTGCACTGAGCACACTGGGCGGAAATCTCTGGCAGAAAAACTTGGACAAGGCAGCCGCTGCCGCTTGGGACCTGGCTGCCGAAATGCTTAGATTGGAAGCGCTACGCCAAAA
>JAAZKR010000304.1 GCA_012799725.1 Oligosphaeraceae bacterium
CCACGCCTCCGGCGTTGGATGCCTCCGACGCAATTACGTAAAGCCGGCCTTGGCACACAAGAATTTTGCCAGAGCAGGCTTATCCGGCAAAGCAGCAACCCTACAAATTTTCCGCGCTTTCCGTGCTTTCCGTGGACAAAAAAATAGGTTGTGGGCGGCAAGCCCACGCCAAGTTTTTTCGTGCCTTTCGTTGTTAAAAAATCTGAACGGATGGAGTCTGTCAATGCACTTTGAATTGCTTCTTGTATGTAGATCATGGAGAGGAGTTGGATGATGCAAGATTATGAGAAGGAACGTTGGTTTCGTTTATTGAGCTTTGCTGACCATTATCATTTTGGCAGCCTGTGGTATTTACGCGAGACTTTGCTGAAACGTCGCTTTGTCGGATATGACGCAAATAGTACGCGCATCGGGCATCCAGGGGTGAGTATCAGCCAAAACCGGTTTAATAGTCTTCAGGACACGGTAAAAATGCTGATTGGCAGCAGCAGACGCCGGGGCAGGGCTTTTACCGCGACAGGCGTATTTCCGAATAGCCCGCCGGAGACAAAGACCTATTTTCAGACAATGCGCCCAGTTTCGGTGCTTCCCGAAGATTTCTTCCCGCAGGATGGCGCAGCGCCAGAGGTTATGCGCAATGATCATAAGCCGCATTTGACGGAAACAGAGAAAGCCGGGCTGAAAAAGATGCTGAGGAAAGGAGGACGGCGATGAAAGACGAAACCTATATTGCACCAGAAGACGAACTGGCCGCCTGGAATGCCTGGAAGAAAATCTGTTTTATCGACGGATGCCCACCAGAACAGCGTGAGTATTTGCGCCGACGGGTCATCTACAGAGTGAATGAGGAACTGCAAAAATACTATCCAGACGAATATTGGGACGATAGGATCAGTCCTGACGAAATGGTCATCGAGTTTGATCTGTTTTTGGCCTACAAGGATGGCGTACCATCAGAACCCGGCACTTCAAAAATACCACGCCATAACTTCAAGCAGCACAAAGATTTTCTCTGGCACAAATTAAGCCTTAGCAGCGATCCCCCGATGCAGGTGCTGAATGGCAGAATACTGGGACCCAAGGGCATGATCACGGATATGGTTCGAAAATTGATCAAAACATATTATCAGGTCAGCGAAGAGCGGGTGCCATGCGGCACAAATGGAAAAACAGTACGGCGCCTAATACGAACCCGAAGCCTGCAAGCACCATTGCAAGCGAGCGAAGATGCCAACTATAAGCTTGAGGAACATATCGCTTCTGATCAGCTCCCACCGGATGAACTGCTAGCCCAAAATATCGATGACATGCGCAAAGCCCTGGAGCGCTTGGTTGCAACACTGACCAAAGAAGAAAAACTGGTGCTGCTGGCAAAGTTGCTGAAGGTCAATGCCTCCGCGCCTTCACTTGCACGAGCCATCGGGCGAAGCAAGTCAACGGCTTGTGCATTGTCAAACCAGGTTCAGGAAAAAGTTCAGCGCTGGTATCAGAGAAATGACGATGTGCCGAAACTCGTAACAGTCGAGGTGCATCAGGCTTTTTGTGAATTGTTGATAACCTCACTCCAACATGATGTTTCGCCGGAAGAGCAAAGCTTTTTGCGGGAAGTGCAGCAAATCCGTACAGGCACCTGCTGTTGAAAACACAGATATTAAGTTGGAAAAAATGGGAAAACCGGGCTTATATACATATAGGGGTCTGACGCATCCGACAGAGGCTGCCGCCTAGACAGATTAAAAGGTAATTTGATGAAAACGCCATCCGACAAAAGCCAGTTGTCACGCCAGCAATGGACACAGAACTTTTTGCAGGAATACCAGTTGTATCGCAGCCTTGTAAATCAGGCAGGTAATGATTCCAGTGTAAAACCCATGGGACAAAAAACTATATGGACTACTTCCAAACCGCCCTTGGCTGATGCAGCTGAACCGGATATGGAAAGCTTGCAACCCGGCCAGATCCGCCTCTTGTCGCAACCCGAGCAAATGGTCTGGACCCTGCTACTGCGCAACTGGGGAGCAGGTGTCTGGCTGGTAGTGCCGTTTTCCCCATTCCCGTATCCGGCTACGAATGAAGAGTTTTATCTGGGAGGCAACCGCACGGAATATCTGGATGTGCTGCAATTCTGGAATGCACGTACGCTGCATGCCTTGTTTCTACGAAGAAGCTGGCTCGTCGATACACTGACCCCACAGGAACTCGAGGATGCAGAATCCTTCTTTGACGCATCAGTCTGCGGAGAAGACCTGCCGGAGGAACTGCTGGCCAGGACAGCCTTGCCAATCATCGTAGCACCGGACTTACGCCTGGATTACAAACAGGAAAATCTGGCACGCTTTGCTGCACTCGATGCCGCAGATTTCGAGTGGAACGAACTCTGCGCGGAAGCGGCAGAAAGACCGATACCTGAACTTAATCTGGATAGTTTGCTGGTCGCAGAAGCCGTAGCAGAGAAAACGCCGCGTTTTGACTTTGACACGGGAGTCTTTGCAAAACTGCCTCTAGCCGCAGCCGGACGCAGCGCCAGCAGCGTCTGCTGGAAAACTCCATTGGCGCCCAGCGCATTGCTCGAGTGTTTTTTTCAGAAAAATCGCGTGGGGATGCGTGATCTGACACGGCATATCGCTCCTGCTGAAGAACCGGATACTTTCCTAGTTACGGAAAAAGAAACACCAAACCTGCTTTGGAAACTGCCGGAGACTTGCTCGAAAGCTTCTTCCGATGCTCTGTTTTTTCATCGGGAAAGTCAGCTTCTGCTTGGCACTGGATATACGGTTCGCGAAGGCGATGAAGCTTACATTGTCCTCGCAGACTGGTGTTCAGATGAGCATCCGAAAGTAGACTCCCCGGCTGACATAACGATTTTTTTAACAAAACCGGAGCAGATTTGAGATGACTCCATCCACGCTGCCCTCTCGACTGAAATTGCGCCATGGCGGCAACCAAGCCGTCGCTATGCTCGAACGGTGTTTCGATGTTTCAGCGGAAGAATGGGAGTTTTCCGCCTGGCAATCGGTTGATGACTTGCCGACGGAAGGCCGACCCCGCTTGCAGGCCATTCTGGCTGAACTGGCTTTCTGGCAGAGAATTGTTTGCCCGGATCAAGCTAAAAAACTGCCGGACTGGCTGGAGGGCGTTTGCCCATTTGACGATACAGATGTCAGCCTCCTTGAGCTTCTCTCTTGTGCTGACAAGACTGCCATGGCCGTGTTCCCATTGGCAGGTCAAAACGGACATCCCCCGGCGTTGGCAAGGCTCTATTTGATGCAAGACTATACCGGAACAGATTCCCGCAACCGACTCCGCTTCACAAACACCTTGCCGGAAAATTGTGCTGTCCTCCTGGCAGGTGTCCCAGAAACTTCAGATGGCTTGATCGAGGGGGACTCCTGGCAGCTGGCCGCAAGGCTTGCGCAAACTGCAATCCATGAACCAGCTTTAAGGCTGAAGCTGGGTTCGGCTTGGGTCTGTACGGGAGCAGTAGATGTTCGAGGCGCAGTGAAGCCTGTTATCCTCGGCAATAAACCAGGACTGACACGACGAAGTAACCGGCGCTGGCTGCTGCCGGAAAGCGAAAACTTTGCAGACTGGAACCGTAATGCCGAGCCGGGGGCAAATGGATTCGCGGTGCGAAATCTCGCTGAAGCGCTGACCTATGTGCGCGAATGCGGAATTGTACCGCATCAATTTGTATTCCCGGAAGATGTCGATGAATTGCATGTGCTGCTCGGCAATGCACTTCCGCCGGTATTGGCGGTGTGCATGCAGATTTTCCCGAAACGGCTCTGTTTATGGTATTCGGAAAAAACCCGTCCACATGCAGAGGCTTTGGAAAAGGTGCTCAAGACTCGATTGACAGTGGAATTGCACGCTGTCCCATCCGACAATATGACCGTGGTCGAGGTGCGCATGCGGGAACGCTTGCTGGAAAGTGACGGCTGCTTCCGCCTAGTGAATATCACCGGCGGAAACCGCATGATGGGCTTTGCAGCCATGCTGGCCGCACGCCACTGCCGGATCAGCCTGGTCTATCGGGATATCGATGCGCAGGATGACCAGCTCGAAATGATCGACTTTACCGATGATCCGAATCTGCTGCCCAGAAATGGGAAAATCATGGGAAACAACTGCCCCGAAAAATGGAAGAAGAAGATCAACTGGAAAAAACTCTATGACCGTCAGACACAACCGAAACCGGGAACAACCCCCACCCCGGAATGGCTACAGGAAATCCTCTGGAAAACTGACGGACAGAACTTATGATATGAACTTTTGTCCACGGAAAGCACAGAAAGCGCGGAAAATTTGTAGGGTTGCGGCTCTGACGGATGGGATTGCTCCGCCGAAGCAACCAAATTTTTTCGTGCCTTTTCGGTTAAGCCGGCTATACCGGCGTGTTCTATGCAGTTGAGAGGTACTGCACATGTTAATTGTTCGTTCAACATGTAGTTGCGCCCCGGCGTGCGGCGGTGACAAGGCACGCGAAACGAGGCGGTC
>JAAZKR010000305.1 GCA_012799725.1 Oligosphaeraceae bacterium
CCGGAAAAAAGGATACACATAAGTAGTGATATCATCTTGGGCCTGTGTGATTTTGGCTTGTTTCTCCTCGTCACTGAGGCTGTCATCCTTGTATATTTCCTCGACAAGAGAGCCGGCCAGTTCCCGGCGTTCATTCACGTTTGGCGCGATTTCGGCATAAGGCGCGATTTTCTCTTTATGGAAAGCCAGGGCTTTTTCTGTAATCAGCAGGTCTACGATCATCTTGCGCACTTCGTCATTCACCATTGCCGGCAATGCAGTGGGCTGCACTTCGTTCAGGCAAGGCACGGACATACCGCCGGCGGAGTAAGCCAAGTTGCCGACTTGGCCTGGCTGGCTCAGATTGCGTATGGCAGCAGCAAGATTAGCCTGGCTGCCGGGCAGCCCCGGGATCACATCGCTGCCGGTGACAAAACCGCTCTGCACCAGCTTGGCACCGAGCGTCTCAGCCTCATTGCGAAAACGGTGCAAGCGTTCGGCATGCGACTCGCCCTGCACGGTCTCGACAAATTTTGCGCGCAGTGCATTGGCTCTTTCTTCCAACAGCCTACGAACCTTGCGCAGGCGCAGATTGCGGCGTATGTCGGCTTCCACCGACTCAAAGCTCTTATCTTTATAGACACGCTCTTTGAAATTGTCATATTGCATCTTGAGTTCATCCAAGCTGGGCTCCAGGCGCCCTTTCAGGGCCTCGTCGATTTCCCCCTTGTCCAATTGCGCCATTAGAGCAGCGGTCTCGAAGTTCGCAATGAGTGCGGACTTGCCATCTGGCATTTGCAGCTCGTCTTTACGACTTGCAAAGAACTCCTCGATTTCCTCTTCAGCGATTATAGGGTCTGCACTATTATCGTTAAGGAATTCGGCATATTGCGTAGTATAGCGTTCGACGTAACCGACTGCTTCGGCTTCATCGATCACGACGTTAGCGGTGATTTGTTCTTCAAGGCGCTCTATAATCAGGTTTTCTTTGACTATGCGGTCGAAGTCAGTAGCAGCCAGTCCTCTGGGTGCCAAGTAATTCTCTTTGAAGCGCTGAAAGTATTCCAGAGAGAATTTGCCATCTTCACGGAACAGCGCATTTTCATGTATGCTTTTGCGCACATCCTCTTTGCTAACATTGTCAAGCTTTCTTTTCTTGGCTTCGTGCAATATGCGCAGGCGATTCAGCATTTCGTGGAAGATCATATCGCTCCCCAAGTCCTGCCCTAAAGCTTGCGGATAGCGCAGACCTATGCCTACCTGAGTCTCTGCCATCTTTTTGACTACAAACTGCCGACGCAGCTTCTTGCCATACATGCTGCCAAAGTTGCCGCCACGCCCCCTGCTGAATACATCCCCGGGCGTGACAAAGACGACGAACATCAGGCTGATAATCACGCCAAGCACGATATACGTCTTGCGCCCATGCTTTTCAAAATAGCGATTGAAGTGCGATATAATCATCTCAGGAAACCTTCCATGCTGTAACGCGGGAATCTATCTCGGGTTAAATCGGTTGAACTACTATCGATTGATTCGCAGGCATACGAATGTTGACGGCTCTTGCGGCCCGGCATTATCGCAGCGCGGCTATGGCTTTTTCTAGACCAGAGGAGTTATTAAAGACGCTGCTTCCGGCCACCAGCATATTGCAGCCTGCCTGCCTGACCAAGGCTGCGTTGCTGCCGTCTATACCGCCATCTACCTCTAAATGGATATTGCGTTTGGTCTCGGCAATCATGGCGCTGATTTCTTGCATTTTAGCGACCTGTTCGGCCATGAACGACTGTCCCCCAAAGCCGGGTTCTACGCTCATAACCAATACCAGGTCCAGCATCGGCAAGTATGGCTTAAGGCTGGCAGCCGGCGTGCCTGGCCGCAGGGACAATCCCGCCGAACAGCCCAATGCTTTGATTTGTTCCAAGACACATGCTATGGCGCCCTCGCTTTCGACATGCACGGTGATATGGTCAGCTCCGGCCTTGGCAAAGGCTTCCAAGTATCTGGCAGGTTGCGAGAGCATCAGATGCACATCGAAAGGCAGACTGGAATAGGAGCGTATAGCTTTTACAATGGCCGGTCCCATGGACAGGTTAGGTACGAAATGCCCGTCCATTACATCAACATGGATAATATCCGCTCCGGCATTTTCGACTGCTTTGACAGCGGCACCTAAGTTGGCGAAGTCAGCCGCCAGGATCGAGGGTGCCACATAATTTGCAGCGGCATCCAGAGCGCTTAACGGTTTCAAATTTCTTTTTGGCATACCAGGCACCTTTCAAAGAAAAAGACGGACACAGACCTAGCCATGCCCGCCTTCAAAGCAGTTACCTCCAAAGCATTTTCAATTTTCTCAGCAAACGCTCTGGAGGTTTCAGCATCCTGTGACCTAATCTACAAGTCTCAGGCCTTGATGATCCTTTCAGAGCGGATGCAAGCAGTACAAACCTTGAGGCGTTTGACGCCTCCATTAACCATGGCACGTACCTTTCTCAGATTGGGAGAAAAGGTGCGCTTGGTATTTTTTACCACGTGCATGCCGATTCCACCCTTTTTCTTGGCCAAACCACGACGGGTTATATGGCCTCCGAAAGCTTTTTGTTTGCCACAAATTTCACATACTCTGCTCATTTGAGTGCCTCAATATTATTTCCGGATCATATCATCGAAAAACGTTTTCAACCGTCACAAATCAACTGCAAAATTGGTGGGATGGCCGGGACTCGAACCCGGGACCCCCGCATTAAAAGTGCGATGCTGCTACCGACTGAGCTACCATCCCAAGTTTGACAGAAACATGCGCAAATGCGCGATGCTGTTTTACGGCGAAACAGAAATATAGCACAGCTTTGCGACTATGCAAGTCCGCTTAAAGTTTTTCACGCTGCTTGTAACTGGAAAAGTTAAACGCACGCTTTTTGTGCATTTAATTCTGCAAATTGCAATATGTGCATTTAATCTTGCAAATGGGGCAGTGTGCTTTTAATCCTGCAAACGCCATCATAC
>JAAZKR010000042.1 GCA_012799725.1 Oligosphaeraceae bacterium
CCAACGGCAGATTCATCGAAGTGCTGGACTTCATTCCCGGACGCGTCAGGCTGCGTTACTCGGCGCATCAGACGAATGTCGACACGTCAGTCTTCCACGAATATGTCCTTACTGTTTCCGCCAACGGTGACGAAGAACTCTGGATGGATGGGCGGAAGATCCTGACGGGGAAGCTAAGGCCAAACGCGACAAACACAAAATTGCACTTGAGCGGCTATGCCTATGATTTGCTTGGCATGAACGACGCATCCATTCTTATTGGCGGTTTGGATTTGGACGCCAACGGCACAGGCTACTGGCGAAATCTCCGCTTGTCCTCGACCTCACTGCTTGTCGAGGATGCCGTACTGCAAGTCAGGTTCCCGGCTAAACCGTCTGATCTGCTCATCAAGGCGATGGACAATGTCAAGGAATACATCTACGAAGCCGACTGCACCAATGGCGTCTTTCCGGAAATTCCCGGCGTGAAGAAGGCCTATCCGCCGCTCCATGCCGCAAAGGACCGGCCCGGAGTCCTCTTCAACCACAATATTGGGGAATACAATATGGTGGACATGACCCAATTCCCGCCTTTGCAGGAACAACGGCGGTTCATGGTCGTGGATTGGAAGCTTACCTGCACAAAGCCGCCACGAACCAGCGCAGAGCAAAATTTCCAAGTGGTCATGAGGCCCAGAAGCCTGAAGACTCCCGGCAAACACTGGGAATTTGCCGTCCGCAGCGCTGACGGCGAGCTGATCACTCCTTTCGGCTCCATTGACATCCCGACCGGCACACAAGTATTGCGTGCAGCCATAGATTGTCAGTCCGGCGACGTCATTGTGCTGCTGGATGGGAAAATCCTCACTTGCGGCAAAGTCAGCGAACAGGCACATACCCCAGGCATCCTGTTCGGCGACAGCTCCAGTACCATCTCTGGGGAAGCAGTACTGGAATACTTGAAAGTCGCATTCTTTTCCCAAGCAGATTGAACACATCTTTACCGCATCCTATTCATAGCATCAAAAACGGCAATTGAATTTGCTCAATCCGGCTTTACATTAAGGGCTGAAGCAAATGGCAAAAACGCTTGCCACTTTTTGTTGTTTTCTATGGTTGAAAATCTATCCGGCGAAATTAGGCAAAATAAGGTTACCTATCTGGAACGGGTGGTTTACAAGCTAAAAACAGTAAAAACAAAAGCTCCCAGTGGCACAAAACTATCTCCGTCAATTTACGCTGTGATCTAGAGTTAATGCCTTGCGCTATAAGAGCTTACCATGCTTAAACCCAGGCTCGGCATCTCATGGAAACACAAACCTAATCCATTGTATCGTTTCGATTTTCTAGAGAAATGACTATGATCAAAACTTTTTTTTCTGAAAAGGCGCTTTTCCTTGCTGCGCAGACAGAAGTAGACTCTTCTACTCTTTTCCGTACACATTTTCAAGCAAAAGCCGGAACGGGTGTCCTGACTTGCGCGGCGGAAGATTACGTTGAGGTCTTCCTGAATGGTCAGCTGCTTGATCTGGTTCAGATCAGCGCTCTTCCTCCGGAAAAGTACGTTCTCCGCTTACCGGTTGATTTACAAGATGGTGACAACGAACTTATTTTCCGAGTTCATACCCTCGGCATTGATATATTTTCCCATATCACGGGACTTCCCGGGCTGATCGCAGAAATCTCTCAAGCCGGCAAAATACTTTCCTCCAGCAACACAAAATGGCAGGTTGCGCCCGATGTTTCGCATGTGCAAACCCAAATGCGCCGAACCGCACAACTCGGTTTCATTAGAGTTTGTGATCTACGCAAAACCGAGCTGCATTGGCAAAATGCCGTTCCGGTGGAAAGCTGTCCTTGGGAATTTATTGCTCCGCCTCTTCCGGCAATGGAATTCTCACCCGCAAAGCCATGTACACTTGTTCAAACAGGGGTTCTTATGCGTAAAAATCAGACTGAGAATCCAGCGTTGGATTGCATGCAGGACCTGCTTTCTCCGCGTCAAGCCCACATAATTACAAGCTTTGAACATACTTTCGCTGATTTAAATGGCTGCCCTCTGCGTGTAGGCACCGAAAAAGCTCCCCTGACTTTCCGTATGAATGAGGACGCGGACGGTGTTTACGCCATCTTTGAATTAGATGCGCAATGTGCTGGTTATCCGGAAATCATCGTGAAATGTCAGGATGAGATTGTCCTGGATTTTGCTTGGGGCGAGCATCTTGCAGATGGGCGTGTTCGTGCGAAGATCCATGGACGCGGTTTTGCGAATCGTTTCTTTTTGCCCGGGGGCTGCCACAATCTCTCAAGCCGCTTGGAAAGAATAGGAGCAAGGTTCCTGGAATGTCACATCACCGGTCCGGGTGCCAGCACTGTTGTATTACATAAAATCGGCTTGGCCATCGCCTCTCCGGTTATGCCGCCTGAAGAGGAATTCGATTGCAGCGACCAAATGCTTCTTGCTTTGGACAAGGTTGCTCGACATACACTTAATTGCTGCATGCACGAACACTATGAGGACAGCCCTTGGCGGGAACAAGCCCTATATGCCTATGATGGACGTAACCAGGCTCTGTTCGGCTACTTTGTGCGGGGTAATACTGCCTTTGCCAGGAATTCATTTGATCTGCTCGGCAGAAACCGCTGTGACAATGGACTTTTGCGCCTTACGTCACCCGGAAAATATGAGCGCACAATTCCTATCTTCTCTTGTGCATGGATTTCTGCACTGTATGAATACACCTTGTTCAGCGGTGACGAAACGCTCATGCAGGAACACAAGAAAACTGTACGAGAAATTCTGGAAACCCTTTTGACAAATTATGATCAAGAAACAGGGCTTGCACGGCTGCCTTGGCCAGAAAATGTCTGGCATTTTTATGAATGGGTGCCCGGACTGGACAAAGCGGAAAAAGAAGGCGATAATCTCTCTTGCCTCTTTAATCTCTATCTTGCTGAAGCGCTTGCATGTGCAGAAAAAATGTATGAGTTTCAGGATTTCGTCTCAGCGGAAAGTTTATGCCAAGCTACTGAACTATATTTTCGTGATAGCGCAGCCGGTTGTTACCGTTCAGCAGACGGCATGGAAATAAAACATGAGCATACACAGGCCATGATGCTAAGGACAAAAATTCCTGCCGGTGAAATGCGGAAAAAAGCCCTGCAATTTCTAATGGACAACCGAGCTGAACAAGCATCCTTCAGTGCTATGCCTATGGTTCTTGACGCCATGCTGCAAGGCACACCGGAAAGCCGTGCCGCATTGGAAAAACGCATTTTTAGCGACTGGGGGCCGATGCTACTTTCCGGCGCTTCGACTTTCTATGAAGTATCAGGCGGCAGCCTTGCATTTGACGGCGCCGGCAGCTTATGCCATGGCTGGAGCGCCCTGCCCGCTTTCTATGCACGAAGAGTGGTTCTTGGAGTGTTCCCATTGGCACCGGGATTCCGCAGCTTTGAGGTCTGCCCCTATCCCGGAAATCTTTTCCAGGCAAAAGGCAAAATACCTACTCCGCACGGAAAAATTTCAGTCTCATGGCACAAAGAAGACGACATAGTCAAATGCCGGGTCGCTTACCCAAAAACATGTAAAATCATAACGAGAAATTACCCTGAATTCCCAGTGGAATGGGAGCTGCATTCACAGTAAACAAAAAACTGCAATGATAAAAGTGTAAAGCTGGATCACAGGTATCTCGTAAGTGTTGAATGCAATAGACACTGTAGACAGTATAGATCATTCGGAACGGTCGGATTACTTCTTCATACAGCCTACGGTCTCAGTATTGGGCAGCGAGACTAAAAACAATTTGATAACGAAAAATTTGGTACAAGTCTCACAAACCCACCCAAAACTGTGCCCTGTGCCGGTACACTACGGCTCTTTCGGGACTTATATCTATGTGTTGGCTCCTAATAGGCATCGACACTTAGGAGTTGTTCTATTCTTCTTGGGAATACCTTTTTATGAAACAAACACTATGCTTTGTTGTTTTCGCCCTTACTCTGCATGCCGAAGTACTTTTGCATACAAATTTCAAAAGTGGTTTGCAGCATTGGCGCATACCAGACTATTGGAACGGGAAACTGCAACATACTAATGGTATGATGCAGATGACAAGTACCGAGCGTGATGGTAAAAATTTTGCTCGCGTGTTGACCCATTGCAAGCAGCTTGAATGGGGAGGAAATTGGCTAAGAGTCAGCGTAAAGGCTCATGGGCAAGGCGAGTTGCGCTCGGGTCTGATCAAATACTTCCCGGATTCCCAAGGAAAAATCGACTACACGACCATGCAGTATGTATATTCAGAGCCGGCTTTTGTTCTTACTGAAACGCCACAATCTTTCGAATATACATTCAAGCTTGGCGAAGATGTACCAATACTAATCGCCACGATTTTACAGATTGACGGAACCGGTGATGCGTTCATTGCCTCGTATAAGATAGAAACCACCTGTGCTCCCGAAGCACAAATGGAAAATCTGAACGCATATCAAGTTTTTCCGGAAGGCGCTCCCATTGGGGAGTTCCGATTCCGCTTTTCAAGAGCTAACCAACCTGCTTTGATTTTTCATAACGGACAAGTTCACAAAGCAACAACGGATAGCAACGGCCTGCTGACTATTAGCGGCCTGACTGCACAAAAGGGTCTTAACCGAATCACAGCCAGCGCAGAAGGTGCAATAGCGACTTCTTACATCGATACGCTACCACAGCAGGAATGGGACACTTTTGCCCAAGCTGCTTCAAAAATAAAAATTTTTGACAAAATCCATTGTCTGTTTATCGGTGACAGCCTTACCGACTTTGATCGTGGACATAACTGCATTGACAAACTGGGCTTCTGGCTGGACAAATACAATCCGGGTCAGTTCAGCGTACGTAACGCCGCCGTACGTGGCGACTTTATTACCCGTGTTGAGCAACGCCTAAAAGGTGAAAAAGCCTTTATGCAGGAGCGCTACGATAATCTGTTTGCTGAAAATTACGACCTGATTATTTTTTGGCTAGGACATAATGACACCCGGACAAACAGCAATACCGGGTTCAGTCAAGCCCTGGTGCCTCCTCAGAAGCAAGAGGAAAGTTTCCACAGAGTCATCAAGTTGATCCGCCAGTCTAGCCAAGCCCCGATTCTGTTAATCAGTCCATCGCCTGCCAACGCGCAAATGCTACAAGAACGGGCAGCTAAACAAGCGACTGGCCGGAACGTGATCCTGTTTGGTAAAGCTGAACATGTGCAAGCATATGATCAGATACTGCAAAAGCTCGCCGTTGACCTGAAGTTGGGCTACATGCAGATTACTGAAGCATTCAGACAACACCCCGAACTACCCACTCTCTTTCAAAAAGATGGAGTCCATCTCTCTGAAAAAGGGCACAGCTTTGTCGCCATGCAACTGCTCGCAGCATTTGCGGAAAATCCTTTGCTTAAACAAATTACTGCCGAGGAAAAACACTGATAAAATATAGCCTTCCTATAGGCGGAGAATGTAGCAAACAGAGTGCATGCAGGGATGTCGGCCAAGGATAGCCGACCACCGAACAAGAGACATCCACCTTCGCACTGCGCAGCACAAGGACAGGGGCAAACCAAGCTGCTATTCTATACAGGGTCTTTTTTCTTTTGCACCACATTGACACGCTAAAAGAGAAACAACAGAATGTTATCTTTTATCAAAAAAGGCCTGTTACTGACCACGCTGATGGCGCCGACCGCCATTGCCGCCCTACCCCCTGCTGGCAATGAGAATTTGCTTCTTAATCCAGATTTTGCGTTCCACAGTTTCATCAATCACTGTGAAGGTAAGGCTATCAGCTGGCAAGCTCATACCGTGGCTTTCTGGCAGCATGAAAATTACGGCGACATTACTGTGACCCGGGAATCACACGTAGCTGATAACGAACGGCCGGATTACTCTGTGCAAAACATCGTCAGCATTGCTCCCGGCAAGCAATTCAAACAGTTCATTCCTTTGGCTGAAGCCGGTTTGGCGCACAACCAAGCCGTAAGTCTTTGGGGCGGCGGCTGGCAAAGTGCTCCCGATACGCTGCAAGCTAAGCTGAAACTAATGAAAATTGACAGCGAAGACGGCACCTGGAAACCTGCTGATTTCGGTGCAAGCGACAAACGGGAATTTCCTCGGCATGCCAGAGGCGAGCTAATAGTTGCTAAAACCGCTTCCGCAAGTATCGATAAAATTGGAATGCTCGCCCGGTTTCCTCGCCTCCAGGTTCGGCCACCGGGCATCTTTTATATTAGCTATTTTTTCAGCAGGACATTTCTGCTGGCCGGTTGTGCCAGCCGGCGGTTGACCTCGAGTATTTCATCATATTTATCCGCATCAATTATTTCTGCGCCCAAGTCAGCTTCCAACATGAAACGCAGTTCATTTTTAGAGGCGGTCTTCAGCCTCCTAATGCATATATTGCCTAGCTTGCTTGGGGAGCGCCAGCTGTAATCCTGCGGACAGAGCTCCAGTGTGCGGTATGTACTAGGCAAGCGTATGACCAGCTCGATCTGCTGCCGTACGCGGCTGGGCCAATAAAGCGGCTCAATGCGTTCATCTCCCCAGGGACGCAGCAGTCGGCGGAAGTCCTCGGGAAACTCAAAATAGTAGAAATCATCGCTAACAACTGCAAAATCAGCTACTTTTGCGGTAAAACGCAAGACTCCGGGATATATGTGAAATTCGGTTTTCAGATCAGTTACAGCGGTAGCTGACTGCGAAAGCGCACTCAGCATGCTTTGATAATGTCTGCGGCGTTCTTCCGGAGTGAGTTCAGTATAGAATTTGTTGCATTCAGCATAGTTTTCGCCTCGGTAAGTGATGCGATATGCTATTTGGGCACTGCCATCCGGTTGCAAATCAATAGTGACCAGCTTGCTGCTTAGGCTATTTTCCGATTCCGGCAAACTAATGCGAAAGAAGCGCTTTTTCTGCAATGAATATGCCAACATGCCATCATAAGCGCAACTACCCAAATGTGAGTATTGATCCTGGTCATTGAACCAGAATTCTCCCTGCTTGTCTTGTACGCGCACCAGCACCTCCGGGAAAAAATCAGGCGCGGGAAAACTCTGCATGAATTTTTGCAGGCTTTGCAATTCGGCTGCACCGGAAACCAGTAGCAGTTCTGGTTCATAGCCCAGCTCCTTAAGCAACGCATAATACAATGCAGCACGATCGGCAGAGTTGCCATAAGCTTCCTTATAAGTAGTTTCTGCCGGAGTCAGGCAGTATCGTGGCAGCCTGGTAAAGTAAGGGCCGGCCCGTCTGACGCCGCGTTCTATATGGTTGCGCAGTGACAGTAAGCGAGTATCTTCTTTTATTTGTTGCAATGCTTGCAGCAACTCATTTATGGATTTGCCACCTTGACCGGCAAAATCAAATGAGCGCAGCAACTGTTCGGTATATTCTTTCCAACTCCCTGACCAAGCTACTACCGTAGGCAGATAGGCATGTGGAGGCGGTAAACCTCGCTCGCGCGAATGCGGCGGCTGATTGTCTACGCTCCAATGATGTATCTGACGTTGTTTGTCATCAATACGCTGATATTTTACCAAGTTGCCACTGTTGCGCTTCTTGAAGTTTAAGCAGCCATTAGGAAATAACTTGCTTTGCAAACGTAGACTGTCGGGACAATCTATACTCAATTCCCGTCGAACAATGGCATCTTGGCTTTGGAAAGAGCACATAACGTAAAAGTATGGCCAACCACGATAACTGCGCGTTACCTGATATTCAATGATGCTGCCGATCTGTACGCCGGGGAGGCTGGCCACCAGGGTCTTGCCGGCAGGGTGGCGCGGCGCAGCCCCCACCCAGGGGGCATCCATTAAATTGATCTCAGCCTCACTGATACGCTGTTCCTGGTCGCCATTGCGAACCAAAGCATAGTCCAGCTTAACATCCTCCCAAGCCGGATTATAGTCAAATTGCAGCTCGGAGTTATCCTTCATACCCTTGTAACTGAGAATCTTCTTCTGCCGCTTCTCTTGCAAGCTCCAGTTATGTTGGTTATCCAATCGATAATTGAACTGTTCGGACAAGATCAGGCATTCAGCCCCCTCTTCCATCGCGCCGGCATCTTGACTCTTAGCTGGCACTTGAGCATCGCTTTCCTGCTCCGTGAGAATAACTTGTTTGCGAGAATTGACTTCTATGTTACGCAATGCCTGCTTTAAGCGCAAGTATTGCTGTGGGGAGAACTCGACGCCACGTATGGAAAATTCACTGTTCTGTTGCAGGGTGCCGGCTTGCAAACGCAGCTGACGCGACCAATGCAAATTTTCATCTTCTATGGTATCGTAAACCGGTACTGACAGGGGCTGGTTCCACTTTTCAGGAATCTCTATGCTGCTCTCTTCAACCACGCCACAAGTCAAATCGTTTACGAAGGGAAAGCGACGTTTTTCCAAGCCAGCCTCGCCCAGCACGAAATTAACGTAGCCGAAACCGGCTCCCAGGCGCGGCATTTTGAACATAGCGGTACGCTCATTTGTATGCAAGATTTCCTCGGCCTCGAAGCTAAGGTGGAATTCCAAAGGCAACTCGGTATCCTGTAAATCAGCCGGCAAAATATCAAAACGCAATAATTTTGAGCCAGGGAACTGTCCTTTGAGCACGGCCTCGAAGAATTCCTGTCTTTGCTTCGGGCTGCGGCGCAGCAACATACCGCGATAAACATTATCATTGATGCCCTCCATGACTATGCGGCAAGTAGCGCTCAAATCGCCCTGCTCCGAAATCTTGCCACTTGTCTTAATCTTGCAAAGGTTTTTTGTATAGGGTTGTATGTCAGAAGTACGCAGTGTATCTCCCTCCGGTCTAGCCACCAAGTAACTACGGTTACACAAATATGCCGGCAGCAGTTCCTTGGTATTTTCGTCAGTCGGATCCATGAGCTGATAGCTCAGATCCTCATTTAGCACTGCAACAATAGCATGGTTGAAGAAAGGTTGCGGCACCTCCGGATCTTTTTTTGCGCCGGCATGAATAAGTACCGGAAAAGCCTCAAAGCCGGCCAGACGCAACATGACGCAGAGCAGCGCCGCCTTGTCACGGCATACGCCATGACGATTAGCGAAAGTGATGCTGACATCATGCGGCTCATAACCGGGCGCCTCAGTCTCTAAAGTCACTCCCATGTAACGTATCTCTTGTGAAACAAAACGGAAAACAGCACGCAGGCGTTCCTGGCGATCGAGCTTGCCTGCTACCAGCTCCGTGACCTTATTCTCTATGTCACGATTACTTTCAAAATGCGGCAGGGAAATCCGCC
The DNA here is from genome assembly GCA_012799725.1 of Oligosphaeraceae bacterium. Classification (GTDB taxonomy): domain Bacteria; phylum Verrucomicrobiota; class Lentisphaeria; order Oligosphaerales; family Oligosphaeraceae; genus JAAZIY01. The sequence continues at coordinate 9,266 of JAAZKR010000042.1, forward strand.
AGTACCAGCGCGATATCTCCTCCCAGGACTCAATGGTGCTCAATAGCAGTCTTTGCGTTACTGTATATGAGGGTGGCATGGCCGGTTCACGAAAGAATTGCGGCACATTTTTGGCTTCCCAGCGATACAGGATACGCCCTCCGATGTTCTGTGGCTGAACACTGCTTAAAGTGCCAGGCAGCTCATCCTTGATAACGATATTGCGCAATGGCAATTCTTCGGGAGCGTTGACTTCATAGACATAACGTAGGATGGGGCTGCTATGTTCTAAAACTTGAAAATCGCTGTAGCTATCCGGCACTCTGGGCTTGCTGATAATGCGCCGGGTGAGCACACGCATGGTGTCTCCTACTTCCAAATCAGGCAAGGAAACCTGCAAGAGCTTGTTATTGGGATCATAAATATTGGATCCCATCTGCGAACGGTCTATCATTTCTTGGCAATGACGCCCCAGGTCCACCTCCCGCCTGCTGCCGTCCGCCTTAAAAACTCGGACAAAGATGAATTCGGCTCGCCCATAACTAGCGTTGAAATACATTGTAAGCAGCCGCATATTCTGCTTGCCTTTCTCCGTAAGTATCTTGCTGCCCCAATCATTCCAGGTTTGTGCCCTGCCATCTTTTTCGTAGGTAGTAAGCACATAGTCGTCAATGAGCACATCATCGGCATCGGGAAAGTTGTGCGTACTGATTTTAGCGGCAGCTTGCAACAATATCTCTTCTGAGAGAAAGCCTTGGCTTACATCAGCCACCAGGGAAAGGATCAGGCCGAAAAACAGCGCCACATACAAATTTCGAAATATATTTTTACGCAATGACATAAGGGGATTCCATTTCATAAAACATTTAACACGGGCGTCTGACCGAAATTCCAGCCGTTCAGACGCCCATTAATTTCACTGGCACTTGGGTTTTCTCAGAGCTGTTCAGCGCCCTTGTCACGCAGAGCGATAACCGCCTTGCGTACATCCTGAGCTTGACTGGCCGGCATGACCAAGACCGCATCGTCCTGCACTACTACGATGATATCCTGTAAACCCACCGCTGCTACCGCCATCCTCTTCTGACCGGGAGCATTGTAGACAATGCTATTTTTGCAGTCTATCAAAATCGGCTCGCCATAGCTGACATTGCCACTGTTATCCTGCGGAAAGGTACGATACAAGCTGTCCCAAGCACCCAGGTCGTCCCAGAGGAAATTGCCCGGAATGACATTGACACGTCCGGATTTTTCCATCAGAGCATAGTCAATGGAGATATTGGGCATGGCGTCAAAGATGCGATTTGCTCGTGCTTCGTCTTTGGCCAGCATGGCGTCCGTGAGGTCTTCCAAGGTTTCGGCCATCACCGGATTGGCTCTGCCGAATTCATTTTGGAAGGTGGACAATCTCCAGAAGAACATACCGCTGTTCCAGAAATAACGCCGTGTGGCGATATATTCAGCAGCAACCGAAGAGCTGGGCTTTTCTTTGAAGCTGAGCACGGGATAGATGGCGCCCTTGCTGTCGGAGTTCAGTGCACTGGCATCCTCGGCTACTTCAATATAACCATAGGCGGTTTCGGGACGTACTGGCTGTATGCCTATAGTGATCAGACTATCACGGGTTTCGGCTGCATCCATGGCGGCACGCACCGTGTTGACAAAGGGCGCGGTGTCGGGAATACGATGGTCAGCAGTAAGCACGCCCATGGTTACCTCTTCCGGACTGAGGTCTGGATGAGAAGCCAAAATATACGCTGACGAATAGATCAGACAGCCGGCGGTGTTACGGCGGCTAGGCTCAGCAATTATATTCGCATCCGGAATGCCCAAGTCGGCCTCGCGCATAGCTGCTTGCAAATGCTGCCCGGTGGCTATATAGATATTTTCCGGTGGCACGATTGCCATACTGCGCTCAACCGCTTCGGAAAGCAATGACTGTCCGCTGCCGGTCAGGGTGAGAAGCTGCTTGGGATGGTTGCGTCTGGACAAGGGCCAGAAACGCTCGCCGGCACCACCGGCCATGATTACAATTACTTGCATGTTCTTTCCTTTTTTGTTTGAAATTGATATGTTTACTATTTAGGAGCTAATCAGTTGTATAAAATCTTGGTGATCTTGTGCTCTATGTGGCAAAAAGCTCTTCGTGCACAAGTACGTCTACCCTGCAAACAATTTTATTTCAGCAAATCCAGCATAAAATGCTTCAATGCCTGCGGCCATTGATCTAGGCTTGATCCTTTCTGGCGCATCCCATAGCCATGGCCACCTTCAGCATAAAGATGCATTTCAGCTTTGATGTTTTTTTGCCTTAATGCCTCCAGATAACAAAGACTATTATCTACAAAGACCGGATCATCCAGGCAATGCACCATAAAAGCAGGCGGGGTCGTATCACTCACATTCAACTCCGGTGAAAAACGCCTTTTCAGTTCTTCGCTTGCTGTTTCTCCCAAAAGATTTATTTGGGAGCCCTGATGTCTATATGCAGCAACCATACTGATGACTGCATAGATCAAAATGCTGAAATCCGGTCGTGCAGAGAATTCACGCAGCTCTGCTTTGGGTTCATCTACATCATCAAACATGGTTGAGGCAGTAGCAGCCAGGTGTGCGCCGGCTGAGAACCCCATGATTCCAACCTTGTTCCGGTCTATTCCCAGCTCTGCTGCTCTTTGCCGGATCAGACGCAAGGCACGCTGTGCGCTGCGTAGAGGCGCATAGGGATATACGCCTTTCTTGTCGCCCTGCCAACTGAGTTGATATTTAAGCACAAAAGCATTGACCCCGAAGCTGTTGAAAAAGCGCGCCAAATCCGTACCTTCCTTATCGAAAGCCAAGACCTGATATCCTCCGCCCGGGCAGATAAGTACCGCCGCCGATTTGCGTATAGCCGGATCAGCCGGATAACTGAGCATGGTCGGCACGCGTACATTGCTCAAATGCCGATCTAGATATCCTGCTTGTTCGGCAGGTTCAGGATTGCTGCATATCATAGCTGCCGCTGCATCTGTATCTATGCCAGGAAAGCCATCGGGAAAAAGCGGCTCTTCATTCGGATCGGCGTTGCCAATCGGTATTGCAAAAGGGGGAAATTTGTTGTTCATAGTCTACTTTACAAAAAAGTTGTATTGGATTCAAGCATAAAAGTCGAGAAGAAATTAGTTATTGGTTACCGCCGGTCTTGCGTGGTGAGGGACTGCTCTGTGGTATGGGTGTGCCGCCGCGATAAAGTATCTTGCGATCATCCCAAAGCTCTTCTAAACGATAGAAAATACGCATTTCCGGATCCAGTATATGAATCAGTATGGAATTATAGTCAAGCACCATCCAGCGACTGCCGGGAAGACCATCTTGGCCCCGGGGGGCAAGCCCTTCTTCTGCTAAAGCTTGGCGTAAATTATCAGCGATCGCGCGTATATGCGGCATTGAGCTGCCGCTGCACACCAGGTAAAAATCCGCCAGTATGGAATTTTCTCGTACATCAAAGAGCAGTATATCCGCTGCTTTGCGCTCTTCGCAGACTGCCACGCAGCGCCTGGCCAGAGCTTCCGTGTCTTTTTTCGGCAATGCACTTTGCTTCATCAGTGTTCCTTTTTGCAACTGTTCATACTAAGGAGTTGCGAAAAATCAAGTTTGCCTTTCCGGTTTCTTTTGGCTGCCTTTCCTCTCTGTCAGAATAGGAGAAAAACAGTTCAAAATAATTTCAGAACCGCCGCCTTGATTTTTTCATGGCTTCTAATCAATATAGAGTCGTTTTTCCTGCACGTAGTTCCACACTGCCGGCAACAAGTAGTTGCCGAGGTCACCACCGGCTCGTCTTGCCTTGCGCAGATCAGATGAAGAGATGTCCCAGAGTGGCAAATCCTCAGCCTCTATAATGGAGTCAAGCAGCTTACGGCTTGCCTTGTCGCCAAAACGCCCCAGAAGCTCATTATAGAATGGTGCGCGCATGCCTGGTCGTGGGTACACGATAAAATCGCAGAGCTGCACCAGCTCGGTGGCCCGATGCCAAGTATGCAGATGGTGTAAGCAATCCATACCCATAATGAAGTAGAGCTGCTGATCCGGGAAAATGCTGCGCAGCATCCGCATAGTATCAAAAGTATATGATTCGCGGTCACTGCGGTTCATTTCTATATTAGAATAGCTGAATTTCGGATTGCACTGTATCAGCAGTTTGAGCATTTCCAGGCGTTGTTGTGCCGTTGTGAGAGCCTCGTGATCCTTATGCGGTGGTATCCCGGTAGGAATGAACATAATCTCATCACAAAGCTCCTGGCGCAATATCTCGGCGGCCAGCTCACTATGCCCCAAATGCGGCGGATCAAAAGTGCCGCCTAAGACACCAAGGCGAAAAGCCTGTGGCAAAGGCGGCATTTCTGGAACTTTGGGCTGGTCAGGCAGCTCTGCCTCAGGCCCAGCCGGGAAAATGTCATTTTCGTACATATATCTCCAAATGCTCGCGCTTTAACTTTTAGTAAGACAACTACTATAACAAGAAAATGTTGAAATACAAAATAAAAACGGACACAAGACGCAACAACAAAGAAACATGCATCGCTTTCATCAATAACGCATTTTTGTATTTTTTATCCGCAGATTATGCAGATTACCACAGATTCAGAACCCTTGTGCGTGAAAGGCCGGTGTCATCTGTAGCTTACGCGATGAACGCAGATTTTCAGGATTAAGGAACCCTGCAATCTACTTTTGTTCCTGTCTGAGAACGACGATGTTTTTGCTTTCGCCATATTTTATTTTGTGCTGTCTGCGTCTGGCATCCAATATAGTAATGCTGTCTTCGCTGATGGTCAATATGCTCATTCCTAAGATTCTTTCGCCTATACCGGCAGTGAACACCTCAGCATTTTGTTGTACAGACTGTATTTTGATCAGAGCGGTATTTTTGCCAGTACTGTCCATTTGGCTATAGACAAAAGTCAAGCGCGCTGGTTGCAAGCTATAGCGTGGTTGTTGTGATACTTCTTCGACTTCCTGCGTATTTTCACTCGGCTCTACCTGTGCCTCAGTTGGGGTCTGGTCTGTTGCCACAACGGTTGAAGTAGTTTTCGGTTCAGTGACAGGTGCTTTCTTCGCCGGTTCGGGCAATTCAAAGAAAAACGGGTTGCGCTGGAGTGTCAAGTCCCTGGAACTGCTTAAAGCAGCAATAGCGGCACTCAGATCATGAGTGAAGTCAGCCGAACCGGAACCAGATTCGCCACCAGATGCAGCATGGCGTTCGGACGCAGCAATACCAGACATCAGAAGTAATGCCAGGACAATAAGCGCAACAATCAGCAGTAGAAGCTCCCACTCCTCTTTCAATAAAGTCTCTAGGTCTAACATGATTAGTTCCTATTTTTCCATCGCAAATATAGGACGAGCCGATTTCAATGCAGTGTTAAGCAGTGTAAACTTTGATTGTCCGACAACTTGCAGGATGCGGTTTGTACAGACACCAAGTACACACAGCATCTTTATGTCAAGAATGCTAATACCGGTAGAAACCACTGCTTAACAATTCGATTTTAAGCAGCTCGGCACTTTGCCGTTTCTCTACATCCAATTGCGGCGGTATAGCCGTGATGGCAATGTTCTGCAAGGCGATGAAGTTCTCTTCTGAACGACAACGTTGGCTGAAATCAAGAAACTGCTGCAAACTGCCATACAGTGTTAGACTGATGGGCAGCTGTAATAAAAATGGCTTTTGTGCCTTGGCCGTGAGAAAAAATGCCTGTATGGGCAATATCTCAATGCGTTCCACGGCACGTGGTGGTAAAAGTGGATTCTGACATTGTAGGCCGGATTGCAAAACTAATTGCAGCAGATTCTCCAGACTCCAAAGCTGTAGCATAAGTTGGTAATTATAGGCCGAGCTGCTTTGTTCGCTTAGGTTCAACTGTCCGGCTTGTAGCTGTAAACCTTGCTCTTGCAAGCGGTTCAGCATGCGGTTAAACTCTTCTTGATAATCCAGCCTGGAGACATTGCGGTAGAAATCGCTTTTGTTGCCGTAAAACTCCTCGACACGCAAGTCATATTTACGACTCGCCTGCGCTAAGAGTTCAGCGCTTTGGCGGCGTATGCCAGGCTGCTGTTCATCGCCGTTCAGTAAAGCCTCCTGTTCTGACAAAAGGGTGCGCAGGGCATTCTCTTGCTGTGGCCAAGGACTGGCTGCCAGGCGCTCTTGCATGCGATGGTACTCTTTACTTGCTGCATCATGCCGTTTTTTACTTGGAGCCAAAAGCAGAAAGTAAAACGCCAGCTGTAGAGCCAAGCCGATAAACAGCACGGTTAAAGCAATCTGATGAATGAAAATTGGCTTGCGCATAGAAAAAATACGGAGTATTTGGAGGTGGCACGACTAGTGATTGTCGCGACAAACATTAAATGAAGGCCGCACTTAGTCGTCTGAAGCGTGTGCTTTGTTTTTACTTTTCGATTGACGTAACGGCATTTTGAAAGCAAAGGGGCGGTATTGAGCATCCGGCAGCTGTCTGAAAAGCCTCTGCCATGGCCGGACGATATCCTCACGCTTGGCACGCACCTGCTCAGGCAATATGTCGGTACCTGGAAAAGCATCCTCGGCTTGCAGATGGCGCACGATTCGACGTACCTGTTCATAGGGCTGACCAGGTACAAAAGGCGTGAAACCTAGACAGATAAAGCTGGTACTCGGTAGCTCTGATTGACTTTCCAAACGTAGTGGAAACTCTGTCATGGAGGTGTCAGTGCCGGTAGTGCCGGCCACTACCGATGCCGGAGCAATCCCAAATAAGTCTACCCCGGTCATAGAAGCTGCCGATGTTCTCTTGTCCTTGGCTTTGTCTGGATTCAGAAAACGATCCTCATCTCCCAAAAACACAAAGCAATCATCCTGGTCGCAAGCTTTTGCCATGGCCAGAATGGCATCTTGCAGTCTTGCCACATAGTCACTGCTAAGCAGCAGCGGTGCAATACTAGCGGTATAACCCTGCCGGCTTTTCTGTAGTTGATCAAGCTGGTCAATCAAAGCTCCACTGACTTCCATTTCAGCGGTAAGCTGGCGCATCCTATGGCTCTCACGATTAAGACTGAAATATAGCGAGCATTGCCAGTAAGCAAAAGCAATAAAGAAGACAGCCAAGGCAACCAGCAGTAGCGGAAAGCGTTTTTGCCGTTGTTTCTGCCAAAGCAAGTCTGAGGGCAGCAAGCTTAGGTTCAGCTTAGCCAGGCCTGCGGACTGCAAAGCCAAGCCATAAGCGCAGCTAAACTCTGGACGCAGCTCGGATTCATAAGTTGGGCCGAGCAAGTGCACCGGTACATCAAGATATTTTTCCAGCCAGGCTGGCAGATTGCCAATGCGAGCGGCACCACCACAAATAAAGACTGCGCGCACCTGTGTTTTGGCAAGAGGGCTGATTTCCAATTCGCGCCAATGCCCAACTATCTGCTGGATTTCATCTTCCAGCTGCTGTGCCGCCAACAGCATTGGGGAGCGCCCATCATCGTCGAAGAAATCGAATTTGGCCAGTTTTTGCCAGCCTTCTTCAGGCAGATAACGATATTCGTCAGCCTGTATGGCTTTTTCGAAGCGTTCAGCGGCAAAAGTCAAGCTGCTGATATAGAGTGGTGCCGCACCACAGCAGATAATGGCGCTGCTGCCACTCTGCCCCAAGTCCAAGAGCAGCACCGGATCTTTGTCCGTGACCGCTCCCGGGATCAAGTCAAGATAGGCATTGAGGACGGCTATGCCGTTAAGTGCGGTATTTTGCAGCTCTAGTCCGACATGCTGTCTGAAAAGCTGCAAGCGTTCCTGTAAAACTGTTTCATTGCAGATACAAATCAGCGCCGGATTTTTGCGGTCGGCAACGGGCGGCAGAGTTTGATAGGCCTCAATAAAAGCGGCTTCGGAGATGCCAGCCAACTGACGGGTTTCAAAGGCGACCAACTGACGTATCTTAGCCTTGCCGCCACTTGGAAAATTCGCCAGCATGCTATTGCCGTAATACTGTGGAATGCCAAGACAGACACTTGTCTTGGGCGGACAGTTCTCCTTGAGCCAGAGGCCGGCTTCTTGGTAGAGTTCAGCTTCGTCCAGTACACCTTCGGAGGCATGGCTGGAATGCTGGCAGGTCAAAAGACGACAGCTTTTGCCGGTACGCTCTAACAACAAGGTCTTAGTACCGAAACTGCCTATGTCAAGACCAGCATATATTTTCTTATTTGCAAACATGAGCGGAAGCGCTGCCTAAAAGTAAGGATAAACAAGAGAAAAGGCAGACGGAAAACACAAAGAGCAACGTAGTATCCAGAAAATGCGAACTTCAAAATCACGAAGTTTCAGGCATCAGTGCAGGGGGAGATTTATCGGCCAAGAATGTGGTTTTACCACTTTCCCTGCTTCGACTTGTTCAAAATCCAGCTGAGCAAAGCTGAAATTTTGCGGTTCGAAAAGCAATTGCCCCTCATAGCAATTAAAAAGCACATCGTTTTGCAGTTCTCTGCCGTCAAAACTGAGTACCTGCCAAAAAGGCGGACGCTGCGGGGAGGAACAGTTCAGTACCCAGAGCTGTTTGCCGCTGCCAAGCAGAGTCAGCCTGGGAACCAGCGTAGAGTCGGCATCACGCTGCAATGCTCCGACACAATGTACCTTGCGACTTAAAGCTTGGGCTAAAAGCCCGCGGTTGAGTTGCAAGCGCCGCTGCAAGGGTTCCAAATCAGTATAGAATGGAGCAGCACGACGGATATTTTCTATACTTTGCAGCACTAGAGGATGTTTTGCATTCATCCAAGGCAGGTCAGTATTAATCTGGTTGATAGCCTGCGCCCAGTCATGGCTTTCAGGTATATCTGCGCTAAAATTATCCGCCAGAAAATTCAACAGGCGTTTTTGCAGCCAAGTACGTGGTATCACCTCCATGTCCAGCTCAGGATCAGCCAGTTGCTGCAATGCCTGCAAAACATGGATGTCCAGTTCGCTTTGATTTTGCGCCTCCAGCACAAAAGCCATGAGGAATTTGCCTTGACTGCTAAGTGCCTCCTGCGCTTTGCGTCCCACCTTGATATCATATTCCAGTGTGTTGAGTCCGTTGGGAAACACCTTGCTGGTATGCGTCTCCTCCGGCACATCGTCATCAAATTCGGCGTAGAAGAAATTTCCCCAGTAGAGGGTGTATTCATTGCCTTGAGCATCTTTTTCCTGACGACTAGCCGGCAGAGCCGGCACATAAAGACGTTGCCATTGTGTCTCGTTCTTCTTTTTGATTTCTATGCTGTATACCTGAAACATGTGCACCTGTTCCAAGGCCAGCAAACGCACTTTGCGTCTTACCTCATTACTGTTATCCAAATAACTCAAAGCAGCACGCAGATCAGCTTCCCAAACTGAGGCCAAAGCTGAGCCATCCTCAGCCAGAAAAGCACGTAGTTGCTCCTCTTGCTCCCTACTGCCCGGCAAACTGCGCATGACAAAATCTTGCAAGACCAAGGCACGGCTTTGCACCGGTAGGTTTTCTAGGGCATTGTGCAATTCGGCAGGTAGCTTGCCCCCAAAAAAATCTTGCAATTCACCGAGCTTCGCGGCATAACGTTGCAGATTAGGCAGAGTTTGAAAAAGCTCTTTTTTCAGGTTTTCTTCCTGCTGCTCTCTGGCTCTGGCCTGTAAGATTTGCTTGGCCTGTTCCTCTTCACGTTGACGCAGGTCGTCTTGCCAGGTCTCAAGCTGATTTTGGCACTGTAAAAATTCATCACTACAAGTCTGGTCTGCCCGGTTCAGATGCGGCAAAGCGGATTCAAAAAGCAGGCGCAGCTCCTCGAGTTTTTTGCGTTCCGCACCAAAATCCGACAAATTCAAGGTGGAAATACTGCTTCTTGCGCTTCGGAATTGTGTACAGACTCGTTGCAGGACTGCATTGCTCTCGTGACGTTGTGATGCACGCCAGTTAGCCCAGGCCTCTTTCCAGCTGTTCAATCGTCTTTTCTCGGCCTCAGTCAACAACATGAGTTCGGCACGATCCAAGAGGCTGCGTATTTCCGCTTCATCCCACATATATCCCGAGCGTCTCACCTCGTCCAAACTAGCCATGAGTTCCTCGACATTTCTGCTTCTTTCACCTTGTTCGCTAAGTGCGGACTTGAGTTTATATTCCAGGCTCTGTACCTGTGCATGGTTATATACTTTGGGGCGGTAATGTTTCAGGTTGTCCAACTTATAGCGCATATCCTGAAAACGTGCCTGTTCATAGTCATCCATTAATTCCTTGACTACGGCTTGCCGCTGTCGACTCTGTTGCCAGCCATAAGCGCTAATTACCAGCAGCAGCAACAGCAACGCTGAGAAAGCAGTGACCAGCAACTGACGCAAGTCTCTTTGTCTTTTCTGCCGTCTATTCATCTCCAGCAGGCGCGTTTCTACTTGTTCTTGCAGCCCTTCGGGCAATTTGCCCTGTTTTGCTTGCAAATTACGCCAAGCGTCGCGCAATTCCGCTGGCTTAAAACTTTCGGTATTGAAGGCACTGCAGAATTCATTCAATTCCTGTTCAAACTGCGCCTGCTTAGCTAGTTCCTCCTGGTTTGCCGCAAGCATTTCCTCGCTTTGTCGCAAGCATTGCGACCAACCCTCTGGATGCTGATAAAAAGCCTCTTCTGTTTCCAGCTGCCGACTTCTGAGCAACAGTTGTTCGAGATTAGACAGGTCTTGCTTCTGTAAAGCCTCCTGCATACGCTTAAGTAAATTTTCCGCCTCCAACTTTAGCTCGGCGGCCTTCTCAGCTAATAAAGCTCTTTGCAAACGCTGCAAGAGCTCTGGCGGTGCAGGCACCATACGCTGAGGATGGCTCAACTCGGCATAAACCAGACGCAACTGCTGCAAATCGTCATTCTGCAAAGCAGACTGCGCTTTCTCCACCCATTTGGGCAAGTCTGCCTCCTCGAAAGTACGCAAATTACTTTGCCAGCTGGTATTGTCCGGGTCTGCCAATCGGATTTTGCGCAATATCGGAATGGCCTCGGATTGCAGGCCCTGATATACCAGGCGGCGAAATTCACGCAATAGCGGCTGTAAGGATTTTTCCTGTGTGCAGGCCTCGCGCAGCTCCTCCAGGATTTCGGTATGCAGCAGGGGTGGCTTGCGCAGTCCCAGATCATCGCAGACCACCATCCATTTCCTGGCTTGCTCAAACTGTATCAAAGCGGCAAGCTCCAGTAGGTTGGGTGCACTTTGCGCCTCGTGTACCGCCTCGGACAAAAGCCCCTTGTGTAAATATTCAGCACAACGCAGCAAGCGTGTGTTGACCTGCGAGCAAAGTTCGGCATATTGTTCGGCCAGCTCTTCCAGCAGGGACTGATTATCCAGCTGTCGATTCTCCAGGATTTTGCTAAGCTGTTGAATTAGGTTTTGCTCCGGAGTCATCGTTCTCCTTCCTTATCGCGCGGTTTCAGGCTAAGCATATTGATCTTACGCTGCGGCATAAGCACAAAGTCTCTACGTCCAGTAGACCGGCGTTGTCTACTTTCCTCTTTGTTGTCTGTCTTATTTGTTTCAAGTTTGCCACCCTCGCGAGCCAGCACACAAAGCTCGTTCTCTTGCAGCGGTGGCAATTTTGCGGTTAGGTCGATTATTTGACACTGCATATTTCTTTTATGTTCACGCAATGCTTCGCTGCCGCTCACGCAGCAGCGCCACAGGCAGCTCATGCCCACCGGCAAGTGGGTGAAGTAGCTGTTATAGGTCACCTGCCAACGTTTTTGCGCCGGCAATAGCGCAAGCGACTCGCTAAGCAATTGCAAGATAGGCATATCTATATCATAGACTATATAGACCGGACGGCTTGGATTGGCCAAAAACGCGGCCGGCAACAAGCAGGCATGACCGGCGTCGCCGCTAATCTCTTCCCATGCCCGGGCTTTGTCCAACACATCACAACCACCTGCCGGTATAGTCTTGGGCTGTTCAAAAAACTGCGGCGCCCTATTCCAATTGCTCAAAAAGAAGTCTTTCTGTTGGCTAAGCCAGAGCGGACCGGCCTCGGGATACTCTCGGGAATTGAGCAACACGTGGTGAGCCAGCTTATTGCTACGTCCGGTATGATCGGCCTGAGTGGGACTTACACGTGACAAGATGCTCATGGAAGGACCCAGCAGGCTGCTGCTGTGATGGCTATAGGATACCGGATTGTCCGCCTCCTGTTCGTCATGCAGGGCATATAAGCTCTTATAGCCGCTGAGAGCCTCCAGTATCTGCAAATGTGCTGGCGACAAGCCACGGGTGTGCGCAACCGTACAATAGCCCCTGCTACCAGGTCGTAGGCCGCGCTCAGCCGAGGTGTATACCAACTCCGAAGCCATGAAACAAAGTCCTTTTTTTATTCGCAGACAAATGCAGATTTTTAGGGTCAGGAATCGAGCATACGCCCTGCCTAAGAATTTGCGCCATAGCGCTTAATCATTTCCTCCAAGCTTTAGCCCGGGGTGAGAAGCCCACCAAAATAACAGTGCCTTGAAAAGGCGCTACATCATTCGGATCACTCGAGGAAGCTCTTGAGTGCCAATAGCTTGGAAATCAGTTTTTAGAAAATTTCATCTTGGGGAACAAGAATTTGGAAGGTTGTAGTACTGAAGCGTCATAAGGCCTGCTGCTCTAACAGATCAGTCGTATTGCACACATTGCTTTTCCACACCTTCCACCCTTCCGAGGTACTATACCCTGGCCACTCACGCTTATCCCAGCCGACAACCATTGACAAAATGACAAAACCACATTCTTATTTCGGCACTGTGAACCAGAGGTCTTCACCCGGGCATCGCAATTGCCAGCCAGCATAGGACAGCGGCACTTGCAACGGTTTTTCGCGGCCAGGCACTTTCACGAAGTAGATGTCGCCGGAGAGCTGCATTTCCAGCGTTTTTTCCGGCATAAGCTGGCGTTTTTCTGCCGGTATCGCCGGGATAAAACCGCGTTGATAGAAGAAGTAAAGCATGGGCACGGTCACCCAGAACGGTTTTATTTGTTTAGGCCTGATACCAATCATACCAGTTTCCGGGTTGAGTTCCGGGCTATGTCCCAAGGCGCTATTAGGCAGATAGAGCACTTCGCCAGCGAAAGACTCCGCCGTGCTCACCAATTCCGGACAAATCTCCTCCAGCAGGCTGCGCAATTGGAAGGATGTATTCTTGATCAGGTTCACGTCCAGCACACAAGTGTTGAACTTACTCTCCCAACGCCAAGCTTCTTCTGGCAAATCACATTCCAGCAGTTGTTTCCAGGCATCGTACTTTGACAGTACCACGACAAGCGTCTTGCCACTGCGTCCGGAACTGCGCAGGCCTGAATATTTTTTTATGCGATTGATCATTTCGGTCAGTATGATCTCTTGGCGCTGTACTCTGGAGCTGGCGGCCAGCTGTGGGTCATCCACGCCGGTGATCAGTCGTCTGAAACGCACGTCCTTTGTAGGGTCAAAGAGAAAGAAGATGGTATCTGAATGCAGCAGGTGCTGAGTAGTGGGATTATCCACCAAATCCATGCCCGGTTCAAAATGTTCGCCGGCGTTGTCATAGAGCACCAGAGTACGTGACATCTTGTCTTTGACCTCTTGGTACTTGGGATGATGCTCCGCCGGAGTAACCGTGAACATGAAAGGCTTGGGCAGATTAATCATCATATTATCGAGAAGCACTTGATTATAAAGCTCACCCTGTAGCTCGGTCTTGCGTAACGCCGCCAAGGAATCCTGGTCGGAGTTTAAGAACAGTGTCTCCTCGAAATCGTTGAGTAACTGGTTATTTACTGCGTCAGTATCCGTGAAAGAAATAGCAAAGTCACGCGACAGCTTATTACGCAACTCCCAAGACATGCTGGTAAGAAAATAGGATTTGCCGCTGGAAGTGGCACCGACAATAGATAAAAATAGCGGCGGCATCTCACTGGCAGCCTGCGGTATGCGCAAGTGACAACGCGGACAAGCCATATCCGGACAACTGGTACCGGCAGCGTCCAATGCATTGCCTTCCAAGGTGAACCTGGAAGGCAGGAAACGCTGCTGCGCGTCAGCACCTAATACCGGGTCGCCAATCAGGCTTTGATGCCTGGCAATAAAAAGAAACTCGTCTATGTCAAATCTGTGCCAACAGTGCGGGCAAACTATGCCGCGCTTGCCGCTGCCAGCTATGCGTGAAATAGTAGCTGCCGGAGAGTCACCGCTGAAATTATCCCCACTGCGTCCGGGTCTGAGGGCTTCAGCCCTAGACAGGGAACGAGCCGGCATGCCAACGCTATCTGCTTGCGCCGGCGTGACCGCATTTTTAGCCGTACTCAGCAGCTCGCTTTCGCTCAGGGCTAAATCCATTCTCACGTTACCCAGGCGCAGGCAAAGCAGACGGTCAACTACGATTTGGCTGACGCGGCGACTGTTCAAAAAGATGCCGTTGGTACTCCATTGATCCTCAAGCTGTATGACGCCGTTGGGCTGCAACGACAGTATGGCATGCAGCCCGGAAATAGAGGGATCGGCAATGACTACCTCATTACCCTCCAGACGCCCTATGCGACAGGGAAAATGGTGAATTTGACGAATTGAGTCAGGCAAACCTTCGCGGACTATTCGCAAAAAACAAGATGTTGTAGCGCCCATTATTCTTAAAACCCATAATCATTATGAGAAAAATGTCATTCAATCAATGTGACACAGTTTTTGCTTTTTGCAAGCAGGAGAACAATTGCTGTTAACAAAACGCAGCAGAAAAGGACTAAATTTGCCTACATAGGACAAAGTAACCATCCCCGGACCATGGACGCAAAGGCCAAAGCCTAGACCAGTCGGAGAAATAACATTGCGCATTGTTTTGGCCGCTTGCTACTACGCTGACAAATAATATCGATCACTCATATTTTACTGGCAAAGGACAGCTTTAGCAGATACATTATATATGTGCTCGGTTCATTCCGGCTCTTATAGACCTATGCAGGCGTAGACTGATGAAGTTGTCCCGATATATCATATTCTCTATGTTACTGTCTTTGATACTGCATTTTTTATTGCTGTATCTTTCCGCAGACATGGTAGTTGACGTAAGCACACTGCATGGCATAAACCGACAGACGGACATTAGCTTTGAGTTTCCAGTCACTATACTGCCGGAGTTGCCGTCAGAATCGCCCAAGCCAGTAGCAGAGACGCAGCCAGAAGTCAAAGTAAAGCCCGAAACCGTTGCGGCAATTGACAAAGCGGAGCTGCATAGTACCTTGCAAAAAGAGAGTCGGCAACTAGCCAATCAGCGCAAGATCGAAAATATTTTTCTTGAAGAAAACCTGTTAGACATTCCCAAACCCAGCTTCAAGCTGCAAGACCGGCAACAGCCCGAACAAAGCCGCTTGAAGCCCGGCAGCGTTGAAATTCCACGCACTGCGAGCGCGCCACGCCCCGAAATCATTGAAATTGACTATGCCAAGTTGGCACTGCCTCGACAAACGCTGCCAAGCCGTGTTATCACCCCCAAGCTGGAGCGGGAAGCAAGTGATCTGCCGCTACTGCCCAGTTTGGCTCAGCATGGACCGCTGCGCATGCCTGAAGGACCGGTAGTTGGTCTGAGCTTACAGGCTGGACAAAGACCCAAGTTTGCAGCTCCTGACCTGGAGATAGAAGAACTGAAGGCGCCAACAAGAAAAATGGGCGGTGAATTTACTCCGGACACTCCAGTGATGCCGAACTTTTCGCCCAGCTTAACCCCGGGGCGAATTGCTCCTAAGCTGGCGCAGTTGCCTTTCGATGGCTTTGTCGATATAGAGATGCGCATAGTCAAAGACCGGGTTGGCAATGCAGGCTGTTTCCAGATTGACATTCTACCCAATGCCAACAGCGACGCCTTGGGCGACATCGCCAAAGATACGCTTTTCTTGATAGATCACTCTACCAGCATATCACCGGCCAAGCTCAATCATTTCAAGGCGGCTACCCGTGAATCGTTGGCCAGGCTCAACCCGAAGGACCGTTTCAACGTAGTAGCTTTTACTACTGTGGGGAAATCTTTGTTCCCAAACTATCAGCCAGTGAACCGTGAAAACTTGGAAGCCGCCGACAAGTATATAGCTTCACTCTGGCGCAGCGGCATGACCGACGTGTTCGGCAGTATCGCGCCTTTCGTGCGCAACAGCAATGGTGATGCTAACCGACCGCTTAATATCTTCGTTTTAACCGATGGCCAGTCCACTGTCAATATCTATGAGCCGCCGGTCTTTCTGCGTCAAATCAATGCTGTTAACCCCGGCAATGTATCTATTTTTCCATTCAGTGCCGGGAGCCAGGCTAACCGACAGTTGCTTGACTTTCTAGGCTACTTAAACCGAGGCAGTCAATGCCATGTGGATAACCTGGAGGATCTGCAAGACAGGCTGGTTGATTATATCAGCACACACAGCAGCATGATTATCATGAATCTGACCTATACCGCTGAAGGACCGGTAAGCCGCGATATCTATCCGCGCTCGTTGCCGCATCTCTATCGCAGAGAATCATTGCGCCTGTATGGACGTTTCGCTAACATTGAAGACGAACTGGTTCTCACCCTGAGCGGCAAGGACGCCGAACTTAAAAGCCGCAACCTGGTCTTTCGTAAAAAGTACAGCGATTGCATGATTGGCGGTGCAGAACTGCAACGCGAGTGGGCCGGCCAAAAAATCTTGCACCTCTTGGCGCAACGCAATTACTGCGTCAACGAGGCTCAAACCAAGCGACTTAACAACGAAATTAATAGCCTGGCAAGACGTTACGGGGTCTATACTCCGTATTGACGCTTGCCGGTACAACTCACCTTTTGCCTAGGAAAAAGGAATGCAGCAAAGAATCAAGTTCCTCGTGATGGACCTGGAAGGGGTACTAGTACCCGAAGTATGGATAGCTTTCGCCGAAAAAACCGGCATCAAAGAATTGCGGCTGACTACAAGAGATATTGCCGATTACGATCAGCTTATGCGACATAGGCTGCGTGTATTGAAGGAGAATTCACTGAAATTGGCAGATATACAAGAAGTAATCGCAGGCATGGAACCACTGCCCGGTGCTAATGAATATCTGCAATGGCTAAGACAAAAATGCCAGTTTGCCATACTTTCAGACACATTCTATGAATTTGCCGCTCCGCTGATGCGTAAACTCCACCACCCTACCCTGTTATGCAATTCATTAGTTTGCGATGACCAAGACAATATCATCGACTACAAAATGAGGCAGTTGGATGGTAAAAGACACGCGGTGCTCGCCCTGAAGCAGCTAAACTATGAGGTCATGGCCATGGGAGACTCATTCAATGACATAGCCATGCTGCGTGAAGCCGAACTGGGCATACTGTTCAGACCATCTGAATTAGTAATAAAACAATATCCGGAATTTCAAGTTTGTACCGAGTACCAACAGGTCATGGAAATAATAGAAAAAGAGATCAGCGGCAATAATTGATGGAAGAATTGTCAATCACGCCACCAACCAATAATGACTGACAAATGTTAGAAAACTGGCATTTTCGCGTAGGAGTTTACTCCGAATACGTCTGTAGCCCCGAAGACCTCTGTTTGCTCTTCAATGCGGCAGGCGAATTACTTTTGAACCCACAAAATGGCGAATTACTGCATACTGGCGGCTATAGCGGGCTACTCCGCAGTTTGCCTCATGACAGTGCTTATCTAGGCACCTGGAAGGGACGTCCACTGTATGCAGTCGTTTCCCAGGAATTGGCTCCAGCTGTCCATGGCAGGGCAGTTTCACTACGTGAGGTACTTGCATTGCATGAACCGGAGCAAGGCTGTTTGGCCTGCATGGGCAAGCAGTTATTGCACTGGCGCCAGCAGACCAGATATTGCAGTGCCTGCGCCACACCCTTGCAGGAGAAAGCTGGTGAGCGCGCTAGAATATGTCCGGCTTGTCAAGCGCTCTACTATCCGCGCATTAATCCGGCAGTAACTGTGTCGGTAACCAAAGATAACAAGATACTTTTAGCTCACAATCGCAGTTTTCAAAACAATGTTTTCAGTTTAGTGGCCGGCTATGTGGAAGTGGGTGAAAGCTTGGAACAAGCAGCCGCCCGCGAAGTACTCGAGGAAGTAGGAATTCACATCAAGAATATCCGCTATTGGGGCAGTCAACCCTGGCCTTTCCCTAGCTCCTTAATGCTGGGATTCCTAGCGGACTACGAAAGCGGCACGATTAAACCCGATGGCGTAGAAATAGACCAAGCCGGCTGGTACGCACTGGATGCCTTGCCTGATCTACCCAGACCGGGCAGCATGGCGCGAAAAATCATTGATAGCCTGCTGACCGAAAACGCGCCTGATACTGCGCAAAGCTAATGACCTGTTTTCGGAGTCAGCATGGCGCCCTCAATAAAATGTGCCTTCTCGCTCTACCAGCGCTTTGACACCGTAACATATCTTAATTTAGACCACGGCCAAAAAAGGTTCCGCGTCCATTTTATCCGCAGATTACGAAGATGGACGCCGATTTCCAGGATTAGGAATTGCAGGATTTTGTGGGATTTTCCATGTTTCTGCATGATTTCTTATGGTTTTTCTTGGAATTTCGTTTTTCGGCACTATGTTTCCGCCGTGGTTCAGAAATCATCCAGCCCCACCCACCCAGGGGGCAAACCACCCTCGATATGGTGCGCGCGCGTGAGCTTGCTGGAAGCAAGCGCTTGGCTGGAACCCAAAAAAGGGCAAACCACCCTCGATATGGTACGCGCGCGTGAGCGGGGGAGAGAGGGCACGGAAAACATGGTGGACGACGTGGGCGAAAACCGGACGCACTCGATGCACTGCACACCTCACGACAATCCGGACTTCACTGCCGGGACGGTTGCGCTACTTTTTAAACCGCATGCAGTCTCATCCGCCAGAGCGGCAACCTATATAAAATTTCCGTGTGTTCCGCGTGTTCCGTGGTTAGAAGATCCTTTTTGGACACCCTCTAATTACCCTAAATTGTCGCATTATTATCAAAGCTAAAAACCATGTCTGAATGCAGCAAGCAAGCCCAGTCAGAAAAAACTATGGGACGCTCCATGCTGACCGTCAGCAGCCTGACTTTTTGCAGCCGCATCTTCGGTCTTTTGCGCGACATTGCCATGGGTTGGTATTGGGGTGCCAGCGATGTGGCTCAGGCCGCCTATCAAGTCGCTTTCGCCTTTCCCAACAGCCTGCGCGCTCTCTTCGGTGAAGGCGCATTCAACCAGGCCTTTGTGCCGATTATCGCTGACAGCCTGGAGAATCGTGGCGAGGAAGAAACCTGGCGTTTGGCTGAACGTGCAATTTCATTGCAGCTTAGCTTACTTCTGCTCTTTGTCATCGCCATTTCCGCCGCCAGCCTGATCGGCCTTGCTCTTCTGCCGACAGACACCCCCTTACGCTTGCGTCTCACCCTGACCATCCTGCCGGTGCTTATGCCCTATGCTCTGTTTATATGTCTCAGCGGAGCATTTTCGGCTGTGCTCAACTGTCTCAGGCGCTTTTTTCTGCCTGCGCTCAATCCCATTATTTATAACTTAGTGCAGATTTGCTCTATTCTGCTGCTCGCGTTGCTTTGGCGCAACGATGAGTTTATGGCTTTGTTGTTCTTTTGCCTAAGCGCGTTACTAGCTGGCCTTTTACAATTGCTCATGCTTATGTTGGCGGCCAGACGTCATGGCTTTGTCTATCATTTCAATCAACACTGGAACTGTCCTGAGGTCAAGCTGCTTTGCCGCAACGTATTGCCGGGTCTGGTCGGAGCAGGCGTTATGCAGATCAACTCATTGATTGACCGTATTCTAGGGCTATACTTGGGTTCAGCTGCAGTGGGTGCTTTGAATTACAGCCAGCACTTGGTCTATCTGCCGGTGGGCATATTCGGTGTCGCCATGGGGGTGGTCTGTCTGCCTAATATGTCCAGAGCTTGGGGCAGACAAGATGAGAATGAGATGAACAGCAGCCTGAACTACGCTATGCGTATGATATTGTTTCTGTCGCTACCCTGTGCGTTTCTGCTGTGGACGCTCAGCCAAGAAACCGTTAGCCTGCTCTTTTATCGCGGCGCATTTACTCTGGAAGCAGTGCGTCAATGCGCCTGGACACTTAATTTCTATGTGCTCGGCCTGCCCGCCTTTTGCTTGGCAAAAGTAGCCACCAATCCTTTTCATGCACGCAAAGACACCAGAACCCCGGTACGGATAGCCTTGTTCTGCATGTGCCTCAATCTGATCTTAAACCTGATCCTCATGCAATTTTTACGCCAGGGTGGGCTGGCGCTTTCTACCAGTATCTGCTCTTGGATGAACGTGATACTGCTTTTGAAACTGAATCGAAAACATCAACTCAGCTGGCAGCCCAACCAAGTACTGAAAGCCATGCTGAGCCTGACCCTGATGGCGGCACTGGCCGGCAGCCTGGCTTGGCTACTGCGCAATTTCTTGCAAACACTGACGTTTTTCGGAGCCAAACCGCAAACCGCACTGCATGATCTCTTGGTACTTATTATAGCCGGCGGCAGCGCTGCACTAAGCTACCTGATATTGAATAAAATTGCCGGCAGACCCGAACTCAAAGAACTGGTGCAAGCACTGAGCGCTAAATGAAAATACCCACATTTTATTCCGCTGATTACACAGATGTACGCAGATTTTCAGGACAAGGGTTCGAGTGGCGCTCTATTTAAGGGATGTAAGGCCTTGACTATGGCATAACCCCGGTTTTTAGCCCGACTGACGACTTTTTTTTGTAGATAAGCGAACGATCGAGTTGCTTTGCCTATCCTGCCTGCGGCCTCTATATGTCGAGCGGGGAAAGAATAAAAATCGAAGATGTAGTTTTGAAAAAAGAGGTTTAGCCAAGCGTGAAATCTGGGCTAAATATGCCGTTTTTTACTGCCTTATTGAATGAATATCACAATTTTCCTTGCGTTTTTTACGGCATCTTACTCTAATACCTGTTCGCCGGCTTTGCCGTCTTGCAACCTGATACAGAGTTCACATTGTGCGGCCACATTCAAATCATGGGTCACCATGATAATGCTGCATTTCTGTTCACTATGTAGCCTGGCGAGGATATTCAGGATTTCGGCGGCAGCTTTGTGATCCAGGTTTCCGGTAGGTTCATCTGCCAGGATAATTTCCGGCTGGTTGATTAGTGCTCTGGCGATAGCGACGCGTTGTTGTTCACCGCCGGAGAGTTCTCTGGGCCGGTGTTCCAGGCGTTGACCCAGGCCAAATTCATCCAGAAGTCCTTTTGCACGTTCATAGACCTTGCTGCGTCCATTGCGTATTTGCAAGGCGGGCAAAGCGACGTTTTCCAAGGCGCTAAGCTCCGGGAAAAGATGATATGACTGAAAAATAAAGCCTATCTTGTGCCGTCTCAGAGCGCTGAGCCTGGCTGCGGAACAAGTGCCCAGGTCTTCGCCGTCCAGCAGCAATCGTCCCGAGCTAGGCTGATCCAGTCCGCCAAGTAAGTGCAGTAGTGTGGTTTTGCCTGAACCCGATGCGCCCAGCAGTGCTATCCGGCGTCCTCGCGGCAATTCCAGATTGATTCCGCGCAATACTTCTATGCGTCCGGCGTCCAAGCGAAAATGCTTATGCA
>JAAZKR010000306.1 GCA_012799725.1 Oligosphaeraceae bacterium
AGTCGCCCTTTGGCCTCTGTCCGCATCGGAAGAAGCTCTGATTATCGGTCAAGAGGAAAAGTCAACCGCTTTTTTAGGTTCATTCAAGCCTTGCCAGCACTTCTTCGAGCGGTTTCCCCGGCGCGAAGCGCCACACAATAGTAACCCCGGGTTGCATCGCTCTCCGGGCTAAAAGGTGCCACTGTGTTTTCACAAGTCGAATTTCAACAATACAATTTTTTGCCACACTTTAATTATTGCTTAGTAATCAGATGAAGAAAAAAACAACCTTGCTTTTCTCTATCGGCCTTAGCGTGAAACATGGCTTATTTCCCCCTTATTCCCAGCATTCCAATTGCCTAAAACGCATTTAGGCATTATGTTTCTAGCCACGCCATATTTTCTGCTTCATACCGGTTTGATTAATGAAGGTACTGTATAAAGTCAACGTTTCGGCAGGCTTGAGTTATAACTGCGTAGCGGATTGCACCTTGGATTTGCAAAAAGGCGATATGATTATCGTGCGCTGCGAAAAATACCAGGACTGTGCCAGAATTGAAAGCGGCCCCCTGTGCGAACCGCAGAAGGATTTCAGCGCATTGGAAAAAAGCCGCGGCAAATCCTGCCGTGGACGCCATATCGAGGGGCAAAAACTGCCTGTGGTAGTACGAAAAGCTACAGACGAGGACTTGGCGAAATGCCAGGAAAACAAGCAGAAAGCCAATGAGGCACATGTCAAGGCCTTGGAACGCATTAAGTTCCATAATCTGGACATGAAGCTTATACATACTCATTACGCCCATGACCGCAAGCTGCTCGTGTTCCAATTCTCGGCAGAAGGCCGCATTGATTTCCGCGAACTTCTGCGAGACCTGGGCGCGCTTTTCCATGTGCGTGTCGAACTGCGACAAATAGGTGTGCGCGATGAAACCGCCATCCTGGGCGGCTTGGGCAGCTGTGGACGCCCCTTCTGCTGCTCAACTTTCTTGCCGGATTTCTGCAGTATAAATGTAAAAATGGCCAAACAGCAAGGGCTTTCTCTGAGCCCACAAAGCATTGCCGGGGCATGCAGTAGGCTCAAATGCTGCCTGCAATACGAGGCTGAATTTTACCGCGAACAAAAACAGAGCAAAGAAAAAAACGTTGAGTTGCCCGAAAGCGAAGAACCGAGAAGCAAAAAAGCCACAAGGCAGCAACGTCAGAAAAAAAAGAAAAGCGCGGAGTAGCTTCAGGGCACGCGCTCACACTCAACCACGCCGGTTCGGCTTTTCAATTAGTTTTTTGCATTGACCATGCCAGTTCACGCCAACATACCCGGTACCATCGCTAAACGATTCGCCGTAGCTCTGCGTTGGTACCTGTATGCGCTGATTTTCATCCTGCCCTTTAAGTTCGGCACTTTCGCTACGGGCGGAGAGATGCCGGACTTCCCGCTCAGCCTCATGGAATGGCTCGTCTTCACAGGCTGGCCCTACTTTTTACCGGGCATACTCTGTGGCCTGGCTCTGCTGCTGGCAGTATTGGTGCACCGTCCACCACGTTTCCTGCAAATCAAGGCGCTGCCCTTGTTGCTGGGTCTGATGATGATAGTGACCTGCCTGATCGGCTTTATCAATAGCACGGAATGGCACTACGCCATCAATTTTTTCAGGCATTTCTGGGCTTGCTTTGCACTAAGCCTGGCAGTATACTGGACGCAGGAGCAAGATGAGAAGCTGTTGCCCGGACTGATTAACTGCATTGCCATCGCCTGTATCATCTGTTGCCTGCAAGGTTGGCGACAACGCTTCGGCGGGCTGGAAGCCAACCGGCGCATGATGGAGCTCAATGCCCAAGAAACTGGAGAAGAACTTAGTCGGCAAATGCTTGAAAAGCTGAAGCAAACCCGTGCCTACGCCAGTTTTGTCGATCCCAACGTGTATGCCGGGCATCTGCTGCTTTGCGCCCCGTTCATGCTGTTGGCACTGCGCAACTGGTCGCGCAGAGTGGAGCCACAGCGTCTGAGCAAACCGCTGTTCCTGGGATTAGGCAGCTTGCTGTTTGTCGGAGCCTTGCTTTTCAGCGGCAGCCGCGGCGCACTGGTCGGTTTTGCAGCTGGCCTAGGTATTTTGCTTTGGCTTAGTCCCTTGCCTTTACGCTGGCGGCTGCTGCTTATTTGCTCGGCTCTACTTGTCGGTCTAGGTTTAGTACTTTTAGCCACGTACTTCAGTCAGCGTGATCTGCTTTCAGCTTCGGTACGTATGCAGTACTACCGAAGTTCCTGGCAGATATTCAAGCAGCATCCTCTGGCCGGTGCCGGACTGGGAGAGTTTTTCCCCTGGCACATGCGCTTGAAACCACCTTTGAGCGAAGAGGCTCGTGACCCACACTCCTTGTTCTTTGCCCTGCTTGGACAGTGTGGTCTTTTCGGCATGCTGACGGCACTGTGCCGTATTGCTTTTCCCTTTGCTTTGGCGTTGGGATTGTGGCGAGAACAACAGCCCGCTGACCGGCAGCTTTTTACGGCAGTAACCTGCGCCTTGGGTGCTTGGCTGGTACATGCCCAGTTTCAGTTTAATGATACGGTGCCAGCCAGCAGCTATATTGCCGCTTTTGCCGGATTCTGGCTTCTGCAAAAAAATGGCGGCTGCGAGGAGTTTAAGCATAGTCGCAGGACAAGCTGGCTTTTGCGGCTGTCCGCATTGCTGATAGCTTTGCTGGCCTTGCTGCCTTTACGCAATATTGCTGCTGAGCGAGAGTTGCAATGTCTGGTATCACGGCCGGCCTCCTCGCCACAGTTGTTCATGTTGCGCATGCAGGATTTACAGCACAGCCTGCCTTTCTCGCCGGTGCCGCCACGCCTGCTGGCAGAATTTGCCCATCGGCAGGGCGATCTGCAGACAGCACTGGCAGCCAACCTGGAACTTGTGCGTCGCACTCCGCATCGTTCTTCCTCCTGGTGCCGCCTGGCTAAAACACAGCTTGGCCTGGATATGCAGGCGGAAGCCGAAGCTTCGCTAGATTCCGCCGCACTTTGGTACCCTTATAATCCCCGCCTGTTTCCTTTGCAGGCAGTTTTGCAATTGCAGCGCATGCCCGCATTCAAGGTCTTACCACTGCCCTTGCGTTATGTCGGCATACAGGCCCTTTTAAGTGCTGAAGCCGTACTAGCCATGCCGACCCAAGAAACCTTGCAGATCAGCTTTAAGCTGCCTGAGGGTGACCCCCTACATCTGCCGGAAGAATTGCTCGCTTTGCTCGATAAGGCCGGCTTGCGCAGCCCTAAGGGCGAAAGCCTGATTTTCACTTCCGCTTCCGCGCCCCAAAAAGACACAACGAGTTTGTGAGTTGCTGACAAGCAACATTTGACTTTTTCAGAAGCGCCCCCCAAAAAACACTAAAACCGGATTGGATAAAGGACAACTCCCTTCGTATCCAAAGAAATTCTTTTGTTGGTATGCCATGAACACTACCTTTCCTGTCTTAGCGTTAGTTCTTTCCGGCCCCAGCGGTGTGGGCAAGAGCAGCGTCTGCCAGGTGCTTTTCAATCTCATGCCCAATTTGCATTTCTCGGTGTCATGCACCACCAGGGCGCCGCGTCCAAGTGAGATACCCGGGCGCAGTTATCATTTTCTGAGCAGTTCGGATTTTACCGCGCACAAGAAAGCCGGCGACTTTCTCGAACATGCCCAGGTACATGGACAATGCTACGGCACTTTGGCCAGTGAGGTGCGTCCATATCTGGAAAAGCAGCAAGATGTTATTCTTGATATTGATGTGCAGGGTGCGCGCCAAGTCTGGAAAAACGTACGGGGCACAGATTTAGAACGACGTTTCATCAGCGTCTTTTTGTTGCCGCCCAGTCTCGAAGTGCTTGAGCAACGTCTGCGTGGACGGTGCAGCGAGAGTGAAGAGCAGATCAGGCAGCGTCTGGCAAGAGGCAGGGAGGAAATGAATTATTGGCGTGAATATGACTACGTTCTGATCAATAACGACAGGCATGAGAGCGCAAGACAGCTTCAGGCTATTTTTGAGGCGGCACGCTGCCGTTGCGACATACAGTCGGAGGATTTTTATGTCTGAAAAAACAGAAAAGCTATTAGTGCTTGGTGTCACTGGGTCTATCGCGGCTTACAAAGCAGCAGATTTGACCAGCAAGCTGAGTCAGGCCGGCTACGCAGTGCAAGTAATTATGACTGCCAACGCCCAGAAGCTGGTCGATGCGCGCACCTTTTTGACTTTATCCCGTCAGCCGGTAATCTGCAATCTTTGGGACATACCGGACTGGCGTCCCGGGCATATTGCCTTGGCTGAACGTTGCCAGTTGCTTGTAGTAGCGCCGGCTACCGCCAATATCCTGGCCAAGATGACGCATGGCATAGCCGATGATGCGCTTTCAACATATTATCTCTCGCATACCGGAATGGTCATGGTGGCACCGGCCATGAATCCGAGAATGTGGCAGCACCCCGCCACACAGGAAAATTGTCGCATTTTACGCGAGCGTGGAGTGCAGTTTATAGGGCCAGACAGTGGCAATGTAGCCTGCGGCAGCGGCGGCATAGGACGCATGAGTGCCGTATCGGATATATTGACAGCAGTGACAGCCTACTTTACGACCGAATAAATTAACCTGAAAAAAGCAGTTGACTTTTCCTCTTGACCGATAATCAGAGCTTCTTACGATACGGACTGAGGCCAAAAGGCGACTGTGACTGCCCTCACCCCCAGCCCCTCTCCCAGAGGGAGGGGGCAGCATTTCCAGGCTGAGCCTGACAGACGGTTGTGATGGAGTCATTTACTCCGACCCCGTAACGCTCATCAGGCCAAATACGGACTGAGGCCAAAAGGCGACTGAGCCCTGGCAAGGGCTGCACCATGCGTAACCTCGGGTGACCGAGCCCGGGGGGCGAGGGA
>JAAZKR010000307.1 GCA_012799725.1 Oligosphaeraceae bacterium
CAGACGTCGCGTAGCATGTACTCATTGCGGTCGAACAATTTCCAGTTTGTCTCAAAACGAAACTGCTGTCCTGTTTTTACCGATTTGGGGTTGCGCTGCCAGGATGGCAGATAATTGGCAGGGTAATTCGGCGCCAACGTAACAAAGTCATCCAGATTTCTTGAGCCGACCAGCAGATAATACTCCGGACTTTCCAGAATGATAGCAGGATAAGCCGTTGCCTGATAGGTATCCCATACGTCCGGATTCAGATCATTTTCCTCAGTGCTATAGCTGAAAATCGTGGGCTCTCCAGCGGGCAGCAGACGCAACGGGCGCAACGCATCAATGTGCCGACTCCACTGCGATGGGTCAAAGCCATGTCGAACAACGATTTTGACTACGTCTTCAAAATCCTGTTTCGCTTCGACCGTGACTATTTCCCGGAACATGCCGTCAGCGAAATCATAGACCGCCTCTGCTGAGAATCCGCAATCGTCTCCACCGCCTTTTCCATTTAGGAAAAGCTCCTTCCCGTTAGACTCGATGGCGATGACACTGGCATTTTTGGCAGCAGGCTGGATGAGTCTTCCCTGAATCTTTAGGGAATGCAGCATTCCGGTACCTTCATCTATTTCCGCCACGAAAGCGTCCTGTGCCAATGTTTTCACCGCTCCCGCAGGCGCTACGGAAGCTTCTGGATCAAAAGGGCGAGCTGCACTTCCCTCCAGTTCGAACCGAACGTTGTCGACCAGAACCTCGTCCTCTGCATCCAGCCCACTCGAGGTGATATAGACCTGCCATTGCGCCGCGTTCTTATGAGGCTTGATCGTCTTCTCATAATATTTCCAGACATCATCCGACAAGTTCACTGAGAAGCCGACGTATTGCAGGGAACTGCCCTGCGCATTGGCCTCGCGGAGATTGATCTGGAAGCTCTTGTCCTTGATATTAGCCAATCCGGCACGAACCCGTGCAGAAAGAACATAGGTGCCGTCCGGCTTTAGCGGTGGCAGCGGTTGTACCAGCGCGATGAATTGGTTATATTTGTTCTCTGGATCGCCGCTCACTGACAGGCACTGCTTATCGAAGCGGGTATTGCCGGAGAGTCTGTGCAGGCGTCTTCCGCTGCTTTGCTGGCTGCATTCCCATGGGAGCAGCGAAGGGCTCTCGAATTCTCCATTCACTACAAGGTTCGTCTCATCGCCCTTTATTTCCGGTGCGAATCCTAGGAAGATATCATCCACCTTCAGCGTATCCTCCGCTGCAAAACCGCTGGTCACCACATAAAGCGCAAAGGACTTCGCCTCGGCATTCGGCTTGAAGAACAGGCTGTAGGGCATCCAATCCTTTTCCTGCAAATCCACAACGAATTTGCGGTAGTCGATTGTCTGGTTTTGCGCATCGGCCTCCCGTACGCAAATTTCCATCCTTTTGCCATTCACCTGCGCAACTTCTGCACGCGCCCGGGCGGAGAGCAGGTATTCCTTCTTCGAGTCCAGCACCGGAAGCGGCTGCACCAGAGTGATGAACTTATTGTATTTGTTCGCCGGATCCCCGGTTATATTCAAGTGCTTGCCGATAACCTGATGCAAAGTGTTGCCTGCCTGCGCAGATTTCCAAGGTGCCAGCTGTCCACTCTCGAAATCACCATTCTGCACCAGATTTCCATCTGCCGCGGAAAGCAGCAAGCCGACAAACACACTCAAAAGGAAAACCGTTTTTCTGATAAACATAAAAAACCTCACAAAATTAGAATCTTGATTTTGATGCAACAACAAAGAATAGTCTAAAACAGCATTCCGGTAAGAACGCTGATGATTTCAATTCTCAATTTTTCCGGTAGAGTAGCTCCGGGTGACCCCCGGAGCTATTCTACTGTAATCTGCGGATTCATATTTGATCATTAAATAAGTCATCGAGACATTTTTGCGCGTGCCAAATGAGCATTCGAACGCGCAGTGTCAGGGAAGAAAAATTATGATTCTTTGTTGCAAGTTTTAACGGCTGAAAGTGCCGCCATACTCAGTGGGGGAAACGTAGACCTTATACCAGATCATTGTCGCTTTAGCTGTGCCAGAAAAGTTATACTCTTTTGCCTTTTCAATTGGAATCGCCTCGACATGGCCATCAGCGATCAATATATTGCCCCGGTCTGCATGCGCCAGGAAAAAACAACCTTCGCGGGAAGCATACCAACCGTACTGATAATAGGAATACCCTTTGTAATTTTCTGAAGAAGAAATACATATGCAATCCGCATGCGTGACGTATTTGGCTGGTTTCTTCAGCAATAAGTAATTGCCAAAGCCCAAATACTTGGCGCCGCCGACACCGGAATGATATTCATTGCCTGATTCGTCCCGTAAATTCACACCGTAGGTTTCCACCTCGTTATCTGAATAGACTCTCGGATTTTTAGGAATGGAACTACAACGGAAATACCTGACCCAGCCCTTCTCGCTCATGTAATGTTCACCCAGCTTTGCAGACCAGGCATAGGTTTGTGTTCCGTCCTTCTTATACCACGCATAGTAGCTTCCAACAGGCCAGTGCTCATTGTAATCATCTGCATACATCCGGTTTGCCAGCCCAACCTGCTTCAACTTGGAAGTACAGTCAATGGCACGAGCTCTTTCCCGCGCTTTCGTCAAGGCGGGCAGCAGCATCGAAGCGAGGATCGCAATGATGGCAATCACGACC
>JAAZKR010000308.1 GCA_012799725.1 Oligosphaeraceae bacterium
AATTATTGGTCAATAATCAGATAAAGAAAAAATAATGCTCGCTTTTTTGAACCTGAAGTTCAGTTGTCTGACATTACGATACGCTTACAAAGATCCTGTGTTAAAAACCGGAAGGATTTGAAATCATTGTATTGGTTAAGTATAGTTATTATGTGCATGATACTGTCGCCATGAGAGAGCTGCGGTAAAATTTGTTATGCTGGCAAGTACCATGTGTACCATGCGGTCAAATGTCATGTTTTTGAACAACGATTAGTTATCTTTATACATTGAAGAAGAAGACCTTGGATTAAGAAAGAGCCCAAATTCTATTGTGGATCACACGCAAAACATAGTGAAGCCCCTCCTTATACTGTCAGCCCCAACTTTGAAAAAGCACCATGAAAATCATTTATCGCACAACAATTTCGCCTTGGGAAAAACAGGGGGACTATCCAAGTCAAAGTTTTCCCTCCATCGCAGTCAGTCAGACAGGCAGGCTGGTCGCCGCTTGGCGTAGCGCGCCAAAGAAAAACAGCATATGCGACAACCGTGTGCTGATAAGTTGCTCCGATGACGGCGGACGCAACTGGAGCCAGCCGGCAATGCCTTGCAAGCCACCAATACTGGACGGTCTTGCAGGCGTTTTCCGCATGGGGTCTGTCTCTACTTATGCCAACAAGCTGCTTCTTTCACTGTGCAGAGTAGATACCAGCCGCCCAGAACGCCCTTTTTTCAATGAGGCAAATTCAGGACTTCTTGACTGCAAGGTCTTTCTGTCTGTTTCCGAAGATGACGGCGCGAACTGGACTACGCCCCGACTGCTAGATACCTCACCCTATGACAAGCAACCGACACCGACGACGGGGCCTGCGTTGATTCTGCCCGACGGACGCATCGCCATTCAATTCGAGCTGAATCTTCCATACGAGTCCACAGCACCATGGAGACATCTCCCCGTCCTAAAGTTTTCAAGCAATATGGGAAAAACCTTTGATTACCACGCAATCCCAGCAGAAGACCCCGAAAATAAAATCTTCTACTGGGATCAACGGCCTATCGTATTGCGCGACGGAAAAATCGTCAATTTCTTCTGGACCTGGGACAACAGTAAAAACTGCTACCACAACATAACGATGACTTCGTCGGACGATGGCGGAAGAACTTGGACGGCACCACACGACACGGGCATCCCAGGGCAGGCAGGCCCCGGCGTAGAGTTGGCGGATGGAAGACTGCTGATACCAATTGTCGACCGTACCGGAAACCCTAAGGTCGTGGCGCATATTTCAGCCGACCGCGGATTATCATTTACCGATAAGGCTCTTTTGCTCAGCGGCAATATTACCGACAAGCAGACGGCCTCGCAGGATGACATGAGCGGAGCTTGGCGGGAAATGAGCGCATTCTCAGTTGGACTTCCTGCCGCTGTTGACTCGGGGCATGGCACCGTCTATGTTGTCTGGTATGAAGGCATTGCCAGCGACAAAACCCATATCGAATTTGCAGAAATCCAAGTATGAAGGATGATTTTTACAATGTGTTCCAGTAAATCTGCATAATCTGTGGGATAAAACAACGTTTTCTCTGGCTGGTCAGCTGAACTGGTCAGAGAAGGACTGGTATTTCAAAAACAGCCCCATTGCCACATATTCTCCAGCCGGCGTCAGAACCGGATATCATTGCATAGGCTGCAAGGCGTACGGGGGGAGCGTTCCGGCATAGTGCCGCTTATTCCATTCAAATGCATAAGCGACTTCGCGGTGTCCGCTCAAATTTTCCAGCCAGAGCTTTCCACGGGCATCTGTGTGAACCCTCAATTGTGCCGGCAGTCCCTTGAGGCCGGCGCAAGCCGCCGCAAAGCCGTATTCGGCCTCCAACGCCGTGCATTCATTCCAGCAAGCCTGGGCAACTGGCGCTGAAAACACCCCATCCTGGAAAAAGATGCTGTACCGGAAAGACTCCTGCACGGCAGACCAGGCAGGAGCATCCGTATTGCAAAGATTGTTGTATAGCAATCCATAGAGCTTATTACTGACCGGTATAAACGGCAAGGCTTTCCTCCACATGCCAATTGTTCTGTCTCCGACTTGGAACATAGGCGCATCAGGGCAGCAGATCACGGCTGTTGCCTCCGGTAATTCCATAGCGACATACCTTGATCCTAAGAATAAATCCTGCATGGCGCCAGGCAATAAATCTGATAATTCAGCCTGTCCCGCATTTTGATCAAAATGGAAAGTTCCCTCTTTTCCGAAGAATGGGAACGCCACATGAACACACTGCTTGTCTGCTGTTTTGGGCTTGTGGATGCGAACAGTCATATCCATGCGAGGATATTGATGCCAAACACGGAAAATACAAACCGCATCCAGGTTTCCAGCCTGGCTATCAACCTGGACATCTGTAAATAGCTCGCCATGACGGATGGTCTTTGCCTGGCTCAAGGCCGCGTGAACACAACTGCGCTGAACACAAGGTTTCAGGCCACAACCGTCATTGTTCTCAGGGACATCGTGAATCGTCTCCACGCTCACTTCACCAAATGGCTCATCACCAGCCAATAGTTTACGGCCATTCCTGCTGCTGATCTGCAGCAAAGCTCCATCCGGGGAAAAATGCAGCTGGAGACCCCCGCAGGAAAGCTCTGCAGGCACAGGCACAGTCTCAAGCGATTCATCTTTCAATGGATAATCTGTTGTTGAAAACACACATTTCAGGCGACGGATTTCCAGTGCGTTCATCGCTGAAACTTGCAGCACCCAGCGATTCTTCCCACAGAGTTGCCTGGGGACTTCACGCCCCGACTCATCAGTCAATGATATCAGACTCGGAGCATAATCTCCAAAATAACATTCGACCGGCCCATGGGTACAGTGAAGGGAATTGTTTCGGATGACTACGCGGGCCTCTTCGCTAAGCGATTCGTGCGATTCCAGACGTCTCTTAAGCTTCTGCGAGCACCACAAAGCATTTTCCGCATAATGCGCCTTGATTTGCCAGCTTCTGCGAACCGCATCGAAATCTGGCGCAGCAATCCCAAGTGGAGCACATCTGGCAATTTTCTGCCACCCCCAGATATTGTTTCCGAAGGTATGGTCTCCAGTCAAAAGCAAAGAATCCATCAACTCATCGTCTTTACCCCCACGCAATCTGGCATCATCATATTGCCTTTGAGCCTTCCGATATCGTTTTAGCACAGAGGGCACTGTATTCATCCGCAAATTCCACGGGTCAGTGAGGATGCCATGAATTTCAGGGATGACACGACTGTATTTCTTTGTCATAAACTGAAAAAACGGCGTTGGCGTCGTCAAGACGACTTCAGGAAACTGCCCGCTGTCATTGATTGCCTGGACAAGCTCGACCAATGCAGGAGCCGGCCCCCTATTGTCGCCGCCGTACTGCAAGAGGATTTCCTCATAGGGATAGCCATTGCGTTTCAGAATTTCAGCAAAGTAACGGAAATACTCGGAGGCATTAACTTGCTCACCAGCAGGAATGCCATCCGTAGGCGGCTGGATGCCCATATCACGCCGTCCAAGAAATTCGGGAAAACCATGATATCCCAGGAAATACCCGCCCAGACCGTATACTGCAGCAGGGAAACGTGCTTCTGTGGACTTTTCCTGACGGTCAAGACCAAGATTCCAAACCAACACTCGCCCACCGCCGCAGGATTTCCAGTAGAACAACCTGGGAAGTTCCGCCCACGGAAGTTCCGTCTGGCATACTCCTGTACCCAAAATCAGATTGTGGACATTGTGGGCTTCCATGACAGACGGCAATTCGCCCGCCAGACCGCCAATATCGTCCAAGATCGCAGTCTCAACAGGGAAGCCGAACTGTCGCCCCAACGATACAGGAAGCGACACATTCTCAACTAATTCTGAAAACGAGACTGTTTCCGTCAGGATTTGAGTGTCAAATCCCCCCAGTTCCATTTGACCGGAACGCAACAGCTCGACTATTTGCTGCCTGGCGGTTTCGGGCCGGCTGCACAGCCAATCCCTCAACAACCGTCCACTCTCAATAGTCCAGCGATATTCAGGATGATCCAGGCAATACCTTACTGCCTGATCCAAATAGCGACGTTGCTGTTGCAAAACAACCTCAGGAAAATCCGTGAACCCGATGTCAAAATGCGTGTGATGTATGAGAAAGACCTTCTTGATCATGACTGTCCAACAGAATTTTTTGCGTTTGTGTCAATATCCAGCCGTCTCATACGCCAGTATGCTGACATCAGATAAATCGGCCCGTATGAAGAGAACTTCTCGTAGTTGCGGCATCCCAAAGCCCGTTTCAACAACATTTTCTGGAAGTCAGTAAAGTGAAAGTCAGGTGCCATCATTTGAACCAGGGCTGCTTCCCCCGCCTCACGGGTTGTCTCGGAAAAGGCTTGCCGGGGGATCTTATAACCATAGTTGTCGACAAGCTTGCACATACGCCAATCCATGTAGACAGGCTCCACTTCAGGGGCAGTCAGGAATTCTCTTGCGGATTTCATGGCATTGTACTGGGCACGCTCTGCAGCGTCGCATAATGCTTTCCGACAAAGGGAATTGTCCTCGCCGTCCGGAAAAACCGCCAACAATACCTCAAGAGAACAGCTCATTTGCAGAAGCGCGTAACACAAATAAGGCCAGTGCCAAAGCCGGCAGGAATATTCAAGCCCCTCACGCAGATACTTCATGCATTCTTCCAGAAAATGCCCGTCCCCCGTTACATCGTAGGCAGCTGCATAAATCATCGGCAGGCGACATGCTTCATGGGGGGCGATTTCCTCCAGATTCCACATTTGGCAGACCAATGGCGCGGGCTTGCCATCCAGCATCAGCAGCTTGTAATCGTTCGCAGGCGTTACACTGCGCTCTGTGAAATGTGCCACAGCCGCCAGGCACTCCTGAATGCGAGCTTTTGTCCGCAGGTCCGCCAGTGGCGAATGCCATAACCTCCATAAGCCATGGACAAGATGGGTATACTGGTCTCTGGAACTGTTCTTATAGACTGATTGGCCGTCTTCGGGGCAAATGCTCCTGGCCACAAAACCCGGCTCGCCACTAAACATAGTGCAGGCATAAAGACCGTCAAATATCTTTTGGGATGCCACCTTCATTTCAGACTCGCCTGTCACCATATAACGATCACAAATCGCTGACAACATGGCACCCCCATTGATGGCAGAATCCTCCATCCCCGTCCCCCAGCCGCACGGGTTCGGCTCCTGCCGGCGAACTTCGTCCGCAGTCGGCAAGGTCTCCAGGCGATGCTCCTCATCATAGCTGGTGATAAAGTCATAAATCAAGCTAGTTCGCGGACAATAGAGCCACTTCCAGATGCCATCCCAGATATCCTGTGCCTGAGACTGCAAATGCTCCGCCGATGTGTTGACGTTAATCATGATTTCGACCTTTCATTTTGCTTCCAGTTTTCTGATAATTGCAATAATTTTCCTGCGTGCTTCTTCCGCTCGCGTGGCCATATTCTGCCCACGATTGCGGAATTTAGCGCGTTCGGCTGCAACTGTCAGGACCTCCGCCTGAAATTCATTTCGGAGGTCTTTCACATCAAGGCCTTTCTGTTCGGCTTCAGTCAGAAGTTTTTCGCAGGCCGTCAGATACTCGAAATCCTGGATTCCATCCCGAAGAGCAAAGGAATGCTTGGTCAGATGCAGGCCTTGCTTGTCCAGAAGATATGGCGAAAAATAATTTTGCTGAGTAATATAGCGATTCATACTTGTTTTGGCATCCACATTGGTCGCTCCCCAAAAGCCTGTGGCAACCCCACGGACTCTGAAAGTCATCCACGCCTGATTGCGAAAAGCGCCTGGCTCTCCCATAAACGGTCCGAATGAGCAGGAATAGATATGGAACGGGTGCCCTTGCTCATGCAATTCCATAAATGCCTGCATGCGTTCTTCAGCGCCTTCTCCATGCAGCAATTCGGCTTCGGGGCAGATAATCTCGTTATTGGTCAGATAGCGATTAAAACGCGGTTCATATTTTCCGCAAGGATCAATATAGAGCTGGATATCTGGGGCACCACGATGAAAGGGCGTATGCCATTGTTGCAGCAACTTGTATTGGTCATCCGGATTTGCACTCGAATCCAGCCCAGGTTCATCAAAAATCTGGAAGATCACGCGCCCCTTTAATCCCAGCTCCAGAACATGATCATTCCAGGCTTTTGCCCAGGATTCAACAGCACGGTCAAAGGCTTCCGTTCCTGGCTCCAGTTTCTGGCCAAACTTGGCATTAGCCCAATTCATCCCTATTGCAACGATGCCATAAAAAGATGCGTCAGGATTCTGTTTTACCCAGCGGTCGAAAAATTTGAAGTCAAATTGTGTAATAATCTGACCATCTTCCCTGACTTTGACAGCCAGCGGGCACGCGGCGACTTCCTGTGCACCAAGCCCCATGGTTCCATAGCATAAGTCCGCATTGCGCAATTTGCGGAATTCATCAAAACGCTCCATCGGCATCCCCTGCCAGGAAGTCCTGGCTGTCGGAGAAGGCAAATCCAGGTATTCCCATCCGTAAGTTACTAACTGAGGACGATTTGGGAATTCTCCGGAAAGTATCTCCAACTCCACAGGAACCGTGTAGCTTTCCTGACCTGCCGTGAGCAGCAATTTGCCAGTATGTTTGCCAACTGACAACCCTTTCGGACGAAAGACAACCGCCAGTTCGGATACCAACCCGGGAACCGCACACAATCGAGTATGCGGCTGTAAAAACGTGGAGGTTGGATAATAAAACTCCGAATCGATATAACCGACTTCGTAAATCTCCCCTTCCAATCCCTCCAGGCGCGCTTGAATATTTTTGTCTTCAGCAGTGGTATTGCAAACGATCAGTGCAGCTCCGCGAACTTCCCCATTCTGCATGATCTGATTCAACTGACATGCCCCTGCAAAATCAGGCAATACAACAGGAGACACATTGGCATAAAAATCGATCGGTTGCACAATGACTTCAGGATGCCCTGCCTGGCGAAGGCGCTCCGCATGCCGGGCGAATATCTTCCTCTGGATCGGCGCTGTCGGATAAGTCCCTCTGAAGCCTGAAACATCCCCTTCAAAATTCCAATGGGAAATTTCCTGTTTCAACGCCGCCGCACCTTTGCCGTCATAGTACACTTCGTCCAGAAGGCGTAACATATTTTCACGCATCTGGATGGACATGGCGGATTTTTCACCCTGTTCCAATAAATACAAGTCATCTGGCGAGGCAGGCAATTCGCCGGCCACTTTGCCAGCAGTCTCGGATTTGAATACCTCAATTTCGGTTATAGTCAAATACTGCCCGGTAGGACGCATACGCAAACGCACATAACGGCCGCAGACTGGAGCAAAATTTCCTTCATAAACAAATACCCTGTGCCCGATCCCTTCTCGTGGCAATGCCACTTTGGAAAGGGCGACCAGATCCCCGATGAGATGGAAATCTTTGCCGTCATCACTGATTTCAACCAGCACAACGGCGGGCAGATGAACACCTGCCCGTCCACCACCGCTGTATAGTTTCACCCGGTCAATGCTTTCTGATTTTCCTAAATCCACTGTAACCGATACAGTTTTTTTTCGTGCCCAGCCAACGCAATCCGCACAAAACCAGATTCCGCTTTCGGAAGTGTCTGATTGACCGTTGGTCAAGTCCGTTATATCGCTGTCGCCAGTACATGTGCCCATATTGGGTTTTTCTGAAAATACGTATGATTTGCCACGGGCAATATTGCCGTCGCCGGTGTCACTTAACCGCATTAACGGCTTTAATTCACGATCCAACCGGTTCAACTCCTCTTGAACATACGGTGCCGGCTCTTCACAAAAAGCCATTGATGTTAGAAACATCATCAGAAATGTTATTGCAAAGCGCATTCTTCCTCCTCGCGTGCCTGTCAATAAACACAAATCTAAAACAAATCTAGTTTAGAAACCCTGTTACAAACCGGATATAAGCCCGGAAAAACATCTATATCCCCATGCCAATGCCATGGCAAACCCAAAAGCTGACTCCCAGTTTCTTCATTGCGCTGCGGTTGCAACTGCTGACATGACCATCCATGAACGCAGTATTGACATGGCTGTTATGACGAGCATGAATGCGCCCCCATGCTTCCCCGCCTGGACATACATTCCACCACCCTATATCAGTTGTTCCCCACTGTTGATTGACGGAATCAAACAGCACACCAAATTGAGACGGAGTCGGATGATCATTGCGCACAAGACCGCAACCATCTAAATACAGACTTGAATCCCAACTATGGGAATACGTTAAGTTGGTCGAGTAGAAGGCAAAGGTATTATAGTGCCGCGGGGTACCGTATGAAACATATCGGAAATCGTTGACGCTTATATTGACAGGTGGAGGCTTCATCGAAGGACAATAGCAGGTGCCACCCAATTTGTTGCCGCCAGCACCACGAGGCAAATAATTATTTGTCCCAGGCCACCCTGTCAAGCCGCTGATGAGCTGCATCGCCCAAACTACATTTATACTGTCACTCTTCCGCTGATTGCCAAGATACATCCAACCGTCGTAATCATCCGCATATAACTGCATGGCCAGAATATTCTGCTTCAGATTGCCAATGCAATTGACGGCACGTGCCTTTTCGCGTGCTTTGCCCAAGGCAGGCAGCAACATCGACGCTAAAATCGCAATGATAGCTATCACGACTAACAACTCGATGAGCGTGAAATCCCTGTTTTGCCGTTCCATCGTCTTCTCTCCTTGCGTTGTGTGTTTCTTTTATCATTGATCCGTCTGGCCACGCCTTCAGGGCATGGAAGAACTAAACAATAGTTGATATGCATTAGTATACCCAATCTTTTTTGTATGTCAAACCAAAAATGTCAAGTTTACAGCAAAAAAAATTGCAAAAATAATATGAAAGGGTAAATTGACGTGATTTTCACAGGTATTGACGGTGGATTTTTTTTGCCGCCAACAAAACCTGCACGAAGGCACAACCGTATCAATTTTTCTGAAACCTCCGGTCATTTCAAAATTTACTCGATGCAACCCGATCTAAAAAAAATAATATTGGACGATGGCCCCGGGCTGTCGTCTGAGCCTATGCATCTGCGTGTTTATAAAGGGATACTGAATAGTCTTACTGAAGGATTCTTTGCCCCCGGAGAAAAGCTGCTGCCGGACATCGCCTTTGCGCAAGCACTGGAGGTCAATCACCTGACATTGAAAAAGGCCTTGAACCGTCTGGCTGCCGAAGGATATTTGAGCAGGGTGCGCGGACGCGGAACCTATGTCTCTGAAGTAATTCCCAAAACTCGTCCGCATATATCAGGACACAGAGTCACGATGTTATACGACATCGTTACAGAAGAGTCCTTGCGTTCTGAGATATTTGTAAGTATCTGCAACAGCGTCACGGAACTCGGATTGAGTCTGGAATTGGTCTCCTCCCTCTCAAATCGCCGCTTGCAATTCCAGCAAGTGAAATCTCTCTTCTCGGATGCGGATTCTGCCGGTTGCTTTGTCTGGCCTATAATGGATATGCGTCAACTGCAGCAGCTGGCATGTGCACGCCCTGCCGGCTACCCGTTGATTTTCCTCAACTACAAGCCCGAACTTGACATCGGAGGGATAGATTTTTCCGGCTATGATGACTTCGGAGCAGGAAAAATGCTGGGGACTCAGCTGCGCTCACAAGGATATGAAACCTGCGTTGTAGTTCACACAAAAACGTCTTGTAAACGTCCTACAAACACAAACCGGGTTGCAGGTCTGGAAGCCGGGTTTAGTGCTAAAATCATAAATTTCCATCGGTATGATGAAATGAATTTCGCGCCAGTGACAGAATTCCTTCAGTCCAATCAATATCGCCACTTAAAAAAGAAAGCCTCTGTATTCATATCCGAGATGGATTATATCAAGATGCGACCTGCACTCGAACACTCCGGCTGGACGCCTTTTGTGTTCTTCACAGGACAAAAACCGACTTGTGGCGGCGTATTGCTGTCCAGCGTACAAATGGGCCTCAATGCTGTACGTATCCTGGAAGCACGGCGAAAAGGCGACACCTCCTTCGTCATCACACACCATGTGCCAGGCCGACTCCTGCCTTGAAATAACCCTTCTTGGCCCTCCTGTGCAATCTTTCTCACTCAGAAGAAAATCTTGCTGAAAACTTATCTTCAAATTCAGATAACTGAACCTCTGTGAAGTTGTGCTGGCACTGTTTTGGTTTTCGGGATGATTCATTCAAGCCTTGCCAGCACTTCTTCGAGCGGTTTCCCCGGCGCGAAGCGCCACCGATGAG
>JAAZKR010000043.1 GCA_012799725.1 Oligosphaeraceae bacterium
GCGTCTTCACGGGGCAGTCCGGAGATTTCGGCGACAATATCCATAAATTGCTCTTCGTATAAAAGGATGCCTCGGGTTTCGTGCAGGTGCTTTTGGTAGACCGGGAAGTCTTCTTGGCTGATGGAGTAGTTCGTGGTTTTGCTGTAATACAGTGAACGTTTTTTTGCTTCATGCAGCGCGTCCAGGGCGAGGAAGGCAGTCAGCTCCGCGAAGTTTTGGATGTCAGGACGTTTCCCCTTGGTATGTGCGTATTCGCGCAAGGCGAAGAGTGCGTCGGCGTTCGTGTTGTTCAGGAATTCGTAAGTCTTCGCATCAGTGAGGGAAATGCGGGACAGAGCAGGGCGCTTTGTAAAGTGCAGATCATTCAAGGCATCTACTAATGCGGTGAGCATTTTGGATTTGCGGATGGCCATGCACAGCATCCCCAGCTTGTCCGCCTCTGCCCAATCAGTGTCAAGACGCAGATTTTTCCCGCCGAACAGCTTTTCGTTTTGCTCCCAGTCGGCTTTGCAAAGCAGGCGGATATTTACTGATGATAGATAGACATAGTCCCAAGATTGGTCATGAATGACGCCAACTTGGTTTAGGCTAGTCCGATGATACAATGCCCCAAGATTCAGGCTAATCTTGCGATGCAATGCGCTAATAATTTCGCTATAGCCATTGGCGCTCGTCTCCAGTGCCGGAGTTGGCGGTGACTTTTGCCGCGAATGGATGAAACGCTCGAAATGCAGGCCATGCTCCAATGGGTTGATGCCTGAGACACCCAGCAGATAGGCCGTAGCCGAGCCTGCCAGTGCGCCGCAGGCACAGACCGCGTATCTTGCTAACGCCTGCACCGTTGCTGTTGTATATAGGAACAGAAACATCCTGGCATAGCCCAGCTCACTAATCACCTTTAGTTCTGCGGCAACGCGTTCCCGCAATGGCGAATCTTGTGGTTCATTCCGTCTTGCCCAGGCGAAGCTGCATAGCTCTTGCAGGGCTTTGTCGGGATTTTTGTCGTTATAGTCAGGCCAATGTCGCATGTTCATGGATGTTCTTCCTTGTACTGCTTTTGCAACTTTTTGTTTTTTGTAAAAAATTCGCTGAGAAAATGTCTTTAAGTCATTGAGCAGTAAGCGTGCCAGAACCAATGCCTGGCGCTATTACGCTCAAATGCAGGAATAGCTCAAAGTACCCCTGCTATCAGATTGACCAGCAGTGGTAAAGTATTGACTTGCCGTATGCGCCTGCCGTTTTTTTTGAAAGATCAAAAAACAAGGATTTGTTATGACTTTTATGCTTCTTTATGATACTGATATGGCGTCACTTGCAATGTATCTGAAGGCGATTATCATGATTGAGGTGAGCACAGAACATCAAGCTTTTTGCGTGCGAACAGCCTCGGCGAGGCGACACCATGAGTAACCCCTGGTGAAGCGGAGCGGAACCTGGGGGCATGGTCGTCCCCCGCTAACCTAGCCTCGGCGAGGCGACACTATATGTAACTTCATCAGGAGGAGGAATATGAGCCACACCAAGCTTTTGTCACATATCATTTTTCGCACAAAGCGAAGCCAAATGGCGATTCATCCGGATCATGCCA
>JAAZKR010000309.1 GCA_012799725.1 Oligosphaeraceae bacterium
CAGGCATCGCCGGGTGCTCTCGCGTAATGCCCTGCACCGAGGACGCGGGGAGAGCCGTGTACTGGAAATCTGTACGCACGGTTCGACGAGGACTCCGGGTAACCCCCGGAGTTACTCTACTGTGGTTAGTGGTTAAAAGTTGGAACTTGGTTTTCAGATGAATTTTAGGCTGGAACGATCTATATCTCACAGTGGCCTCACGGCAGACATATCATGCTGTGAGACTCTTTAACAATTTGCGGCACCATTATTTCTTTAACGAGGCTTTCAACTTGTTGATATGGTCAACATAGAGGGTGTTGTAGATGTTCAAGCCTGCGGCATCTGCCTCGGCATAGGTACGTGTGGCGTATCCATAGCTGGCTGCGTCCGCCAACGAATAGTATTCGAAGCCGTTCATCTCGACAGTGGTGAAGTAGAGGTCGCGACAGCGCGAGAGTGCGCGAGTTTCCCAATCGCTGTATTCCACAATCTCCGCCTTGACAGCGTCGTTCTGCTGATCAATGATTGACGGATTGTCAAGCAACTCGGCTACCGAGGCACCAGTGCCATCAGGTTTGAGGAAATAAACACCAAAACGCGGGTCGAGGTAGAACCAGTGGCCGTCCACGTAGGCCTCAGCGGCGTAGTGGCCGCCAACGATGTGGGCAACGCGACGAGCGGGAATGCCCTCAATTTCACATAGCGCCACGAAGAGGCGGCCCATCACCTCGCAGAGACGCTCTCCGCGCTCGATGAGCTGTTCTTCAGTGCCGCCGAAGACCCACTGTTCCCAGGGGCGTTCGGGTATAGGATCAAGGCGATGCAAATCGCGACAGCGGCGCATGATGGCCAGAACTATATCCTGCTCGTTACTGGCGCCGTCACGAACTCCTGCGATGAAAGCTTCCAGATGAGGGCGGCTATTGCGAAGATAACGTGGCTGCGGAATGCCCTCGGGACCATAGAGCAGCTTGCTGTTGGATGAATCCAGCACGATCATCTGGCGAGTCATCTGGAACTCCACTGTGTCACCGTAGTTGGCAAAGAGCTGAGCGTAGTGCAGTGCATAACAGTTGCGGCGGTCAAAGCTCGTTATGTTATGGAAAGCCTCAGCACCCGTGAAGCGCACGATATCAGGATGTCGCCGCAATGCCATTGGCATCGAGAGACAGCCAGGAGAAACAACTGTTCGAGGACACCGGCATCGCCCCGTGCACTGTTGCCGCTGTAACCCGCGTCTGCTGCAACAGCAGCGACAGCCGACGGTGATTGCTATAAGCGCCAGCATCGCAAGCATCGCAAGATGACGCAATATGGAACAGGTTGAGGTTACAGCGCCGAATTGTGCAGTAGATATATTCATGCTTAATGCCTCACAAGGTTGTTAGTCTGCCGATGTAATCAGGTATAAAATAACTTTCGGGGCGTGATTTGCCCTACACTCGAAAAAAACGGTGCCAACGATGTACGCTGGCACCGATGATGAAACGGGAGGTTGCTGGCTGGCGGAGCGGGCATCGCGCCAAGCCATTTCAGCGATCACGGATAGATGTTATTGCCATCGGTGTAATGATTGCCTATGCCGATAAACCAGAGCATGTTGCCATTGTAATTATAGTCGCTGTTCACAGTCTTGACCAGAGCCTTGAGTGCGTGGCCGCGCATCAGGCCGGCATGGCCGTCGGCGAAAGCCATGGCGATCTGGCCGCTATGATAGGCGTAGGGGAAATAATAGTAGGTGCGCGCAGCGCGAAAATACGGCACGGGACCGTCCCCTACCGTACCGTTGTCGATGAGTACAATATTATTGGAGGTGTTGGTCATGGCGCCCAGGTTGTAGGAGTAGTTGGAGAAGTTGCCGGGGATGGGCGTGCTCTCCACAGAGCGTTTCATATAGAGAGTCTGATTGGCAGCGCGGACCTCCTCGAAGCTGAACATGGCAAAGCAGCGTTCTATCTGATTGCCATTGAGCTGGTAGGCCAAATCATCACGAATGGGACAGCAGAAAATCTTCAGATTATCGGGAGCATAGTTGAAGTTGATGAGCACGCCGACCCAAGTGTTGGCGTACTTGACAGTCATGGCAGGGTCGGGTCTGCTGAACATGGCGATCATATCATTATGGTCATTGGCATAAAGCAGCTGGCTGGTGATGGCGTTTTTGTGACGACTGATACAAGTGATGGCACGAGCTTTTTCACGAGCCTTGCTCAAAGCAGGCAACAACATCGAAGCTAAGATCGCAATAATCGCGATGACGACTAACAGCTCAATAAGGGTGAAAAATCTCTTCATGTTTTGACCTCTCTCTGATTTGTTGGGGAAATTGCTCTACCCATGGCTACACTTGCTTCTCGTCAGCAATGCAATGGGTGGAGTATGGGATTGGGAACTGAACAGCTCTCTAAAAAACAACTTTAAAAAACAAAACTTGTTTGGCGGCGGCGCAATTCAACAGCCATCCAGCAACTTGGCAACAATTTCACCGATGGTGTCGGCATTCTGTTGGCTGCCGTTGGGCATCTCATCCATTGCCTTGCGCACCAAAAAATTGCGTATGGACTTTATGGAGTATGTAAGATGGCTTCGCAGCAGTTCAACCGCTTGCGCGGGTTCGCCGTAGTGCATCTCCTCCAGCAGCTGGAAATGCCGCTTGTTGGTGTGGAGCTGCTCATCTACAGACATGAGGTTGTTGACGCATAAATCGGACTCCTCGCTGACCAAGCCATCCTCGCCCATCTGTGTAATATTGGCAAGGAAAGGAAGCGAACAGCACAGGTAGTTCCCGATAATACGGCGGTTGCCGCAGTTCTCGACGATCTTCAGGTGAAAACTGAAGTCGCAACGGGCAATGCCGCTGACATTGCCCTCCTCAATGCATTGCCGCTCCCGCTCAAGTATTGCGCCCATCTCAGCAAAGGCGCGCTCCCGCTCGCACCAACTGTTCTCAAAGAACAGCTCTAACGCTACCGGCTCC
This sequence comes from Oligosphaeraceae bacterium, assembly GCA_012799725.1. Taxonomy (GTDB): domain Bacteria; phylum Verrucomicrobiota; class Lentisphaeria; order Oligosphaerales; family Oligosphaeraceae; genus JAAZIY01. The sequence continues at coordinate 2,960 of JAAZKR010000309.1, forward strand.
AATCCAAGGCGATATTGCAACCACTCCTGCACATCGCGGGTGGTGTACGGCAGCAGGCGGTAGCCACAGTACGGTATATATTCCAGAATGTCTATCCCGACCAGCCGGTTTAGAGCTTCACGGATAGCGTTGCGGCTAAAGCCCAGCTGCTGCGCCAGTGTCGCTTCACGGACAGGCGCCCCTGAAGAAAACTTTCCCGCCAGCAGCATCGCGGTCAGCCGCTGGTAGGCGACTTTGGCGGCCGGCTGCTCCACCGCGCAATTCGCAGCCTCGAAATTGTTCCGGGTATCTTTCTGCATCGGTTATTCCTTGGCAGTCTTGCTCTTGCCTTTGCCGGTGAACTGGCGGAACCACTCCAGGTACTCCTCGCTCATGCAGACGGCGCCGTAGTACTCGATCTCATCAAGCGCATTGCTCTCCTTGACCAGCTCAAAAGGATCAAGCGTACCACGGATGCGTCCAATTTCGATGCAGCGATGCAGCCCCAGCTTGATCTTACGACCGCCAGTCACCTCGGGGGTGAAGTAATCCGCGAAGTCCTCATACATGATCACGCCATCAATGGTGCCGTTCTTGATAAGACGTTCGTAGGGCCAGATGATCGACCCCATGTTGGTGCGACCCAGACTGGTGAAGAATTCGATATCACCTGGCCGCCAGCCGTTGATGTAAAGCGGACGGTTGCCAATCAGCTTCTTGCAGCCCTCGGCATACTCGGCGAAACCCTCGGCGCGCTCCTGGACGATGCGCTCGCGCGGCAGTTCGTCCCGCCAGATATCCTTGCCGGTCTTGTCCAGCAGCCGCTCCCGCAGGGCGGGATGATAGCTGTAGCGGTCAGGATCATCACCGTCGCTGTGGCAGTTCAAGGTCAGGCGGTAGCCGTCAAAAGGATACTGGGCCAATTCACTAAAACGGTTCAACTTGTGCGCCATGACCATAGGGTCGCAGAACTCCACCACGCCAATCAGATATGGCGAGGCGACGAAGGTACCCACGAAGAAACCGACCTGATACTGGCAATGATCCACCGCAATGGAGGGCATGCTGTCGAAGTTGAGCGATGTGAAAGTCTGGAAGCCATCGGGGAGCGGACTGGCGACCTCCGCCGCTGGCGCGGCCCATCCCCAGAAAGAGGAAACCTCGAAACCTTTGGTGTTGTAGACTTTGCCTGAAGTGTGATGCCCCTTGATCGCCAGCGTATAGTTGCTGCTCATGTCATACATCTTCTTCGGGGCGATCTTGACGTAGGGTGCGCGAATGTTCAGTCCCTTGAGCGTAAGTTGGTTGCGGCCATCAGATAGCTGTTCGGCAATAAACTCGATGGAGCCGTCATAACGCACATATTTATCGTTGTCATAGCTGTAGTAGAGGTCAATGTCATCGCGCCCGAAGCGGATCGGAGGGCGGTCGCTGCGGCAGGCGGTGATCACGATCTTGCCGACGGGAAACTCCTGGGCGCGGTAGTTAGCCGCCGCGACAGCGGAAAAGTCCGTTGGTTTGGCAGTGGCCCAGCAGCCAGGATGGGTACGGAAGAAAGGGTCAATCAGCGGGTATCCACCGGTACGTTTGCAATCCGCCTTGGCATAATCGGGAACCAGCTTCTCGTCATATGGCGCTCCACCGCCTTCATCGGTAACGTTCTCCCAACACCAGACCTGCATGCCGTATTTGTGACCTAGGCGGATGGTTTCGGTCAGCGGGTCATAGTGCTTCAGGGTCTCGATAAGGCGCTGCGACATTGCACGCTCGTGATAGTGCCATGCCCCCTTCTCGCCGTACTGCAGGGTATAAGCCGACTTCTGGAAAGTGACGCCGATGACGTTGGTGCGCAGGTTAACGCAGCCGATGCCAGCCGCCGCATAGCGCTTGAAGTGCTCCTCATACTCCTCTAACGTCAGATAACCTTCTCGTGAACGGGACTGGAATGCAATGTCCAGAAAATCGATGGTGGTGCTGATGAGGGGGCGCTTGTCCTCTTCGGCGGCGCATGATGTATTCACCAGGCAGAGACTGAACAACACCAGGAACAGTAGTGCGGTGTAAAAGTGTTTCATTGTTTTTCCTATATAGATAGTTGACGAAAAATTTGAGACGAAAGAGCAAAATTGTTACAAAAATTAATGAAATTTAGTTTTTTTTAGAGGTTTTGCAACAAAAAATGTTATTTTTATCCTGAATTTCCGCAAATACATCCTAATCTAATATGCTTTTTTACTTTTGCCAATCATTTCTCAAGTTTTTCCACATTCATCCCATAGGCAGCAAAAACGGGCATATTTAGCCGGATTTCACGCTTGGGCAAACCTCTTTTTTCAAAACTATATTTTCGATTTTTATTCTTTCCCCGCTCGACATATAGAGGCCGCAGGCAGGATAGGCAAAGCAACTCGACCGCTCTTGATTATCTGCAGAAAAAGTCGTCAATCGGGCTTGAAAACCAGGATCATGCATAGTCAAGGCCTTGCAGCACAACCTCTTAAATAGAGCCGCCCCCCGACTCCTTGTCCTGAAAATCTGCGTACATCGGTTTCTTTTCTTTGTCATTCTGCAACTTCACACATATTGCATCAGATTATGCATAAAGAAGAGGAGATTCAGTGTATACTCGACATACTGAATGCAGTTCCTTATTGCAAAATACACTAAATTCTTTATTACAAATTATTTGTACATAAAAAACATGTTTTTGCCGTGTATTTCTCGTGAAAAACTTTTAAGAGCTCCTTCCAGTTTATGCATCCCCTGCCCTCAAGCATATTTCTAGAAATTAGAAGAAGCTTGACAAGTATGAAACATCGAATATAATATAAATATGGTCAACATACCTAATGTTAACTTTACCAAGGTTATATTCAGGTGCATTTAGATTTAGATTTTCGCAGCAACACTTTAGCTGACGGCGTTGAGAGCGGATGCGGGATGCCAGTCTCGATCCTGGCGATCCTTTGCCTCGCGAGGAGGACATAGCCGACACGATGAAAGCAAGTCGTCACGTAGTAAAGGAAGATATCAGGCGCCTTAAGGCCTTAGGTTTAGTTGAATCACGCAAGCGTCGCGGCACGGTTGTTTGCCGTCTTGGCGCTTTTCGCGGGTTAAGAAAATTGCCGCTGCCGACCTTCTTTACTTCGCGCGAGAAACACGAATTCATGAATCTTCGTGTTGCCTGGGAACCAGGATGAGCTGCTATATTTTCATGCGCAAGACCGCCGATAAACTCGCAACACTGCGCAAGCTTGGCGACATGCCGGGTTCTTCCATTCGGGAACACAGCATGGAGATTGATTTTTATCACGGCGTCTACGGCATGAACTTGGAAACTGTCAGGCATATGCCTTGTAAAAACTGTGTATAATTTCTTCAGCTCTGACTTTGGCGCAGGACATGGATTTACTGACTGCGCAACGCAAAGCTGAAATCGAAACTTGTCTGAAAGCAATGCAAAAAGGAGCTTAATTAAAATGCTACGTTATCGCGAAACCGGCAATCTGCACAAGGATTTTCACGCAGGCACCAGCTTGGCGCTGGATTTTCTGTATGAGAAGCATGGCGAAAAGGCAATCGCCGAAGTGCTGCACAACACGGGCACCAAGGTTTATGCTTCTATTCACAACAAACTGAAAAACGATGATCCATCCGAACTGATTGAGCATTTCGCTTATTTTTACAATCGCGAAGAAGCTGATTTCGATTTGCATGTAACAGAAAATGAGATCACTCTGACCGTAAGACAATGCCCTGCTATCGCTCACATACGCAAGCTTGGCCTGACGCCATCCAAACATTTTTGTCAAACAACCCTGCTGATAAACCAGGCACTTTGCGAAGACAGCCCTTGGGCCAGTGAAACAAGCATAGTGGGGGATGGACAATGCGTGCAGCGCTTTTTTAGAAAGGAGGCTCATAAATGATACCGAGTGACCATTTTGTACGTTTCTATAACGAAGTATTCAAATACCTGGAACAGCATGGCGGATTGGAAGAATACTTCCAGGCTATCGCACAGAAACAAGAAAAATTTTGCCTGGAAACCTTCAAGAATGACGGTTTGAATGGAGTGCATGAATACTATCAAAAAATACGCCACGAGGAAAATTGTGGGCTGGATCTGAACCTAACGCAAAATTATCTGCAACTGAATATGCATGCATGCCCCAGCTTGGCTAAAGCCATGGACAATGACGCTGGTGCCAGCCTACGCTACTGCGATCACTGTAGCTGGTTAATGCTGCTATGCAGTAAAGCCGGACTATATATTATATACGATTTCATGGATCCAAAACAACCACAATGCCAATCGTGGATTTTCGATAAGCTCGAACAGGCAAAAATAAAGCTAAAAGAGTTGCAACAAAAACGAGGTGATGCGACAATTAAATGTAACTTTTGATATGACCAAAACCTGAACCACGACGCCAGCCACCTCAACGTATATGGCGGAACAAAAAGTCAGCCATAACGTTGGGGTGCAACTAACCCGTCTGACCCGCCGAGCTGTGCTGTCATATGATTTTCTGGAGTTCCAGTGGACGCAAATGAGCCGGCACCCCTTGATCACGCTATATTTTCTGTGTATTATGTGCCTCCCAAGTGTGTCCTAAAACCTAAAAGATGATATAAATCTAAAAAAAACAGTTGACTTTTCCTCTTGACC
>JAAZKR010000310.1 GCA_012799725.1 Oligosphaeraceae bacterium
AGTTGACGATGCCGGAGATGGATTGAATGACGGCGGCGGTAGTTCGCAGTGAGCGGCTGTAGCGCATCTCAAAAAACTGCCCCATGGTCAGTGCCCGGGTTTCACGGAAGCGATATATACAGAATCCGGTCAGTCCCATGATCAGTGAGATTGGCGCAGTCAGGGTAGACCAGAACGAAATTGCAAAGCCGCACTGATAGTACATCTCCATGATTGCAACGGCACTGATCAGTCCCATGGCGGCTTCGCCGGAAGCCACGCAGATAACGTAGCGCCCGCCTACTCTTCCGGCAGCTAGAAAGTCAGCCACTCCCTTGACATATCTTTGCGATTTCAAGGCGATCCACACTACCATGGCGAGCGGTATCCAGATTAATATCCAGTCTAGCCAAAACATTTTAACTCCTTTTTTGTTGGGTGTTAAACAAATGTTGCCTATCTAAGAAACATTGAAAAATTGTTATTGGGAAAAACCAGGTGAAGAACACGAACGATAACTAAAGCGTTTCGTCATTCGTTATTTGTCAATGGTTGTTAGTCGTACTTGGTGCTTAGTGGTTCATTCTTGCGGAAGCATTCGCTTCGGCTACAGAGCCCATCACACTTCAGCACATCCTGAAAAAGCAAATGACCGGCTGTATTACCCACCATGTTGCGTTGAATTTGCCAACATGGGAAGCCATTATATCAACCGGTCTTTATCTTGTCATGTACAAGATGTTCACTATGTTCTATGCGAATTGCTTGATTTTTCTAATGTATGTCCGCAGCTTTTTCATGAAGCGACAGTCCAGATCTTTAACGCGGCTGCCGACGCCAAGTTCGCATTAACATTGAACCGGTAAAAGGCCCGGATACAATGCTAACAGAAAACTCGCTTTCCTAGAATCTATATCCTTGTTTTGCAATATGCAAATCAAAATCAGGTTGCGGTATAATTTAAATGTGCGGTAATGGGTCAGGCTTCTGTAGTGCAGTGCGTGGAAGCCTGGGAATTGCCTGGGACGCATGAGACCAATACCCCTTGCTTAAGAACTTTTTTAATCACGGAAAACACAAAAAACTTGGCGCGGACTGATCATCCGCAACCCAGTTGAAAGACTCAATCCACAGATTACACAGATTATGCAGATGCGCAGATTTTTTAGGGCTCACTTTGAAAATGCGCTCCTAAGACAAGGAAACTGCGCCCTAAAAAATCTGCGCTAATCTGAGTAAATCTGCGGATAAAGTAAAAATCTTTCTGAAAAAACAAGAAATCGAGTGATGGTGTTCACCCCGGCGTTCCGCTGGGACAATTTGCAGGAAACACAACTTCTGCACGCCCTCCCACCCCCCTCGGGTTGAAAAAAGCCAAAGCCGCGATACCTTGCATGAAGGAGTTGTGGAAGAACGCCAAGGCCAACTTTACGGCGTGGCATCGCCGGTGTGATTGCCAAAGCGTTAAATGAAGAGTGTTGGCTCCATAGGTTCCATCATGTATTGCCACTTAAACCAGCGCTACAGAAGAGCCACTGCCTGTTGCACTCCCCTGCTCGCAAATGTGCGCGAGCAGGGCTACATTTCTTACAGTTCTTGCAATACCTTATCGGTCATTTCCCTGGTTCCCAGCACGGGGGTGTCATTGTCATGTATGTCTTTGGTACGATGTCCTTTAAGCAAGGTTTTTTCCACTGCTTGTTCGATGCGCCACGCCTCTTCGGGCATATTGAATGAATATTTGAGCATCATGGCCACAGACAAGATGGTGGCCAGGGGATTGGCCAGATTTTTGCCGGCCAGATCCGGCGCTGAACCGTGTATGGGCTCATACATGCCGCGTTTGTCTTCACCTAAGGATGCTGAGGGCAGCATTCCTATGGAGCCGGTGAGCTGCGAGGCTTCATCAGAAAGGATGTCGCCGAACATATTAGCCATGACCAATACATCAAATTGGGACGGGTCGCGCACCAGTTGCATGGCGGCATTGTCTACCAGCATGTCGCTAAGCTCGATATCCGGAAATTCCTCTGCTACGACATGTACTCTTTCACGCCAGAGACGCGAGCTTTCCAGTACATTGGCCTTGTCAACGCTACAGACTTGTTTGCGGCGTTTCCTGGCCATTTCGAAAGCGACGCGGGCGATGCGGTCGACTTCGGTCTGATTGTAGCTTTCAGTATCGAAGGCAATGGTATTGCCCCGCGCATCGCTTTTACGCCCACGTTCACCGTAGTAGATACCGCCTGTGAGTTCGCGCATGATGAGCATGTCGAAGCCACGATCAGCAATGTCCTGGCGCAAAGGGCTGGCCTTTTTCAACACGCTGAAGAGCTTTGCCGGCCTCATATTAGCGAAGAGTTCCAGCTCTTTGCGTATGCCCAGCAGGGCTCTCTCGGCGCGCAGATGCCCGGGCAAGTTGTCCCACTTCGGGCCGCCCACGGCACCTAGCAAGACGCTGTCGCTGTCCTTGCAGGCCTGCATGGCCTCGTCAGTGATGGGTACGCCGTGCAGGTCCAGACAGACGCCGCCAACCACGAGTTTTTCATAACTGAAACAGTGCGGCGCTACTTTGTCCAGCACTGCTATGGCGCTTCTGATGATTTCCGGCCCTATGCCGTCACCCTCTATAACTGCCAACCTGTATTTACTCATAGTGGCTCCTCCATGGCCTTGAAAAGGCCTCCGGCTGCAATGATTTTCTGCAAGAATTCCGGGAAGGGGGGGAAGTTGCCTTCGCTGCCCTTGCTCAGATTTTTAAGCAAACCTTTTTCGAAGTCGATTTCCAGCTGGTCGCCTTCGTCGATTTCTCCATCGAATTCAACGATAGGCAGGCCGGTATTGATGGCGTTTCGATAGAAGATGCGTGCGAAGCTTTTAGCCACTACGCATGCTATGCCGGAGGCCTTGATGGCGATGGGGGCATGCTCACGTGAAGAACCGCAGCCAAAATTCTGGCCGCCTACCATGATATCGCCGGGACGGACACGGTCCACGAAAGTTTTGTCCAGGTCTTCCATGCAATGTGCAGCCAGTTCTTTGGGGTCTGAGCTATTCAGATAGCGTGCCGGTATGATGACGTCAGTATCTACATTGTCGCCGTAGCGTATTACTTTGCCGGTGATAGCCATTATGTTTTTTCCTTTTAAGTTGTTGCGGTTGAGCTTACAAGCCGGCCGGTTCCGTGATGATGCCGTTCAGGGCGGTGGCTGCGGCCACTGCGGGGCTGCCTAGATAGACCTCGCTGCTGGGATGCCCCATGCGCCCAACAAAGTTGCGGTTGGTGGTGGCCAAGGCGCGCTCGCCTGCTGCCAATATGCCCATGTGGCCGCCTAGACAGGGACCACAGGTGGGGGTGGAGACGGCACAGCCGGCATTCACAAAAATCTCCAGCAAGCCCAGCTTGAGGGCGTCCAGGTAGATTTTCTGGGTGCCTGGTATAATCAAGGTACGCACATCTTTATGTACTTTGCGGCCCTTGAGTATTTCGGCGGCGACTTGCAGGTCGGAGAGACGTCCGTTGGTGCAGGAGCCTATCACGACCTGGTCTATGCGCACTTCAGGCATGTCATCAAAGGTGCGGGTGTTGGAAGGCAGGTGTGGGAAAGCCACTGTGCAGGGTACTTCGTCGAGGTTTATGTCTGTGACGCTTTCATATTCGGCGTCGGGGTCGGCTTCATAGACTTGCGGTTTGCGTTTGGAGTGTGCGGCGATGTATTCCAGCGTTTGCTCATCTACCGGGAAGATGCCGTTTTTTGCTCCGGCTTCAATAGCCATATTGCAGATACAGAGGCGGTCGTCCATGCTCAGGTTGGCTACGCCTTCCCCGCAGTATTCCATGGACTTGTACAGGGCGCCGTCTACGCCTGTCTTGCCTATTATATGGAGGATGACATCTTTGCCACTGACCCATTTGCGCAGTTTGCCATGTAGTCTGAACTGCATGGCCTTGGGCACTTTGAACCAGGCTTTGCCATGCGCCATGCCCACTGCCATGTCAGTGGAGCCTACGCCGGTGGAGAAAGCGCCGAGTGCGCCATAGGTGCAGGTATGGCTGTCTGCTCCTATGACCAAGTCGCCGGCTACGACCAGTCCTTTTTCAGGCAGCAGGCAATGTTCGACGCCAACCTCGCCGGTGTCGTAGTAGTGTTCTATGCCTTTTTCGCGGGCGAAGTCGCGCACCTGCTTAGTCTGTTCAGCGGCCTTGATGTCTTTGTTGGGGGTGAAATGATCCATGACCAGGGCGATCTTCTGGCAGTCGAAGACGCAGCCTGCGCCATGTTTGCGGTATTCGTTGATGGCTACCGGGGCGGTGATATCATTGCCCAGAACCAAGTCCAGGCCGGCCATGATTAAATCACCGGCAGCTACACTTTTCTTGCCGGCATGTGCCGCTAGTATTTTTTGGGATTGAGTCATTTGCATGGGAAAACTCCTGTTTGGATTGTACAGGGTGAAATTTGTGGGTACGGCTGTGTTTTCGTATTCTTTAGCGCAGGAAGTACTCGATCGAGTCTACCAGCGCCAGCCAGCTGGCCTCGATAATGTCAGTGGACACGCCAACGGTGGTCCAGGTCTTCTCGCCGCTGCTGCTTTCGATAAGTACGCGCACCGTAGCAGCAGAGGCCTGCTCGGCGGTGAGTACACGCACTTTGTAGTCGGTCAGATGTACTTTGGCAATTTCGGGATAGAAGACAGTCAGGGCTTTGCGCAGCGCCAAGTCCAGGGCGTTAACCGGGCCGTTGCCCAGCGAGGCGGCAGTCTCGGTTTTGCCGTCTACCTCGATGGTGAGCATGGCATATGCGCTTAGCTCCCCATCAGGGCTGGGGTACTCACCGCTGGTCTTGTACATGATGAGCTTAAAATGCGGACGAAAGCGGCCAAGTATATTAAGCACCATGAGCTCAAAGCTGGCGTCTGCCGATTCAAACTGATAACCGACATGTTCCATCTCTTTGAGACGTTGCACGATAAGGGCGGTTTCCGGTGAGTCCTTACGCAGCTCTGGTGCCAAGGCGCCAAGCTTGGCAAGCACGGTGGTGCGGCCGGAAACCTCGCTCATCAGAAAACGGCGCTTGTTGCCTACAGATTCAGGGCTGACATGCTCGAAGGAGTGTGAACATTTGTTTACGCCGTCTATATGCATGCCGCCCTTGTGTGCAAAGGCACTAAGGCCTACATAAGGCCTGTCGTTGGGCACCTGCATGTTGCAGATTTCGGCAATAGCGTAGACCGCGCTGGAAAGGCCTGCCAAGTCGCTGCTGACGCAATCATAGCCCTGTTTGAGCTGCAAATTAGCGATGGTCACACTTAAATCAGCGTTGCCGCAGCGCTCGCCTATCCCAATGAAAGTGCCTTGCACATGCTTGGCACCGGCGGCCACCGCCAGCATCGAATTGGCCACCGCACAACCCGTGTCGTTGTGACAATGTATGCCAATTTCACGATGTGGGAAGAGTTCCACGACCAGCTTGCAGATTTGAAATGTTTCGTCCGGCCCGGCACCGCCATTGGTGTCGCAGAGGCATATTACATCAGCACCGGCGCGATCGGCGCTGCGCAGCACTTCCAAAGCGTATTCGGGATTAGCTTTGTAGCCATCAAAGAAGTGTTCTGCATCAAAAATTACTTCTTTGCCCTGTTGTTTGAAAAATGCTACGGTGTCATACACCAGTTCCAGATTATTTTCGTTGCTGGTGCGCAGTATTTCTTGCACATGCAGGTCCCAGCTTTTGCCAAAGATGGAGACCACTGGCGTATTAGCCTTCAGCAGCGAGAGCACGTTGTCATCCTCTTCTACTTTCAGGTTTTTGCGTCTGGTACTGCCGAAGGCGCATAGTTTGGCATTTTTAAGCTCGATTTGCTCGACGCGCTCGAAAAACTCTATGTCCTTGGGGTTGGAGCCGGGATTGCCTGCCTCTATGTAAGCCACGCCTATATTGTCTAAAGCCTTGACGATATTAAGCTTGTCTGATACAGAGAATGATACGCCCTCGCCCTGCGCGCCGTCGCGCAGGGTGCTGTCCAGTATATGCAGTTTTTTCATTGTAGTCCTTTTATAGCAGCCTATTTAAACCATTGACATAGGCGATGATGCTAGCCTCGATAATATCGGTGGAAAGTCCACGGCCTATAACCATTTTTTCGCCATTTCTGATTTTGACGACTACCTCGCCCAGGGCGTCATTGCCCTCAGTGACCGAGGCAATGGTGTAGTCTTCAAGGATATGTGGCGGTGCGGGAATGATCTTGTCAATAGCATTGTAGGCGGCGGCTATGGGGCCGTCACCTATTGCAACCTCCTCGTGCAAGTCGTCGTTTTGCTTTAGCCTTACCACGGCGCTGGATGTGACATAGTTGCCGCAGCTCACCGTAAACCGGTCCAGCTTAAAGCCGTGCGGAATATCGATCACGCTGCGTCTGGCCAAGGCCTCCAAATCGTGATCGTTGATGCTTTTTTTCTTGTCGGCCAGTTTTTTGAAACGCTCGAAGAGCTCATCCAGTTCTTTTTTGCCGAGCTGATATCCCATTTCAGTGAGGCGCTGTTCAACAGCGTGCCTCCCGCTATGCTTTCCGAAGACCATCTCGTTCTTGAGCAGGCCTATGGATTGAGGGGACATGATTTCGTAGGTTTCACGGTTTGCCAACACGCCGTGCTGGTGTATGCCGGCTTCATGTGCGAAGGCATTGGCACCGACTATGGCCTTGTTGATGGGCGTGGGCAGTCCCAGCAGATTATATACCAGGCGGCTGCTGCGGTAAATCTGGGTCGTGTCTATATTGCTTTCGCATTGGTAGAAAGCTTTGCGGGTATGCAGCCCCATGACGATCTCTTCCATGGCTGCGTTGCCGGCACGTTCACCCAAGCCATTGATGGTGCATTCTATCTGTCCTGCACCGGCGGTGACCGCCGCCAAGGAATTGGCTACGCCCAGCCCCAGGTCGTTATGGCAGTGCACCGAGATACAGACATCCTCTATGCCGCGCACATTGTTACGCAGATAGTCGAGCAGGTCAACTACTTCCGTGGGAGTGGCATAGCCTACAGTGTCGGGGATATTTACAACATTTGCACCGGCAGCAATGGCAGCTTCCAGGGCCTGAGCCAAAAAGCTGCGCTCGCTGCGAGTGGCGTCTTCAGCGGAAAATTCGACTTCCGGCATGAGATTGCGGGCGTAGGCCACCATCTCCGAGATGGTGGACAGCACCGTTTCCGGTGTCATTTTCAACTTGTACTGCATGTGTATGGGCGAAGTGGCCAGAAAAAGATGGATACGCCCCTGTTTTGCGTCACGCAGTGCTTCGCAGGCGGCGTCTATGTCCTTAGGCACGGCGCGAGCCAGGCTGCATATGGTGCTGTCCTTTACTACTTGGCAAATTTGCTGAATGGATTCAAAGTCGCCCTTGGAGGCAAAGGCGAAACCGGCCTCAATGACATCGACACGCAGGCGTTCCAGCGCCATGGCTATCTCAATTTTCTCGTGGGCATGCATGCTGCAGCCCGGCGCCTGTTCGCCGTCGCGCAGAGTAGTGTCAAATATTTTAATGGTACGCATCTAATGTACTCCTGAATGTTTTTTGGATGATTTTTTCGGCGTTTTGCCGGGATTTTGTGCGCGGTCTTGGCCGCGCGGCAGGCTTAATCAATCAGAGCTGCGCCCTGATCAGCGGAACTCACTAACGCGGCGTAGCGTTTTAAGTATCCGCCAAGTCCCTCCTGTTGGCGTAAAGCAACGCTTTTACGCCTTAAAGCCAGTTCTTCATCCGTTAATAAAACATTCAGGCTACCTTTGGTGATATCAATAGCGATGCGGTCACCTTCTTGCAGATAAGCTATGGGGCCTCCGTCCTGTGCCTCCGGCGAAATATGGCCTATGGCAGCGCCACGAGTGGCGCCGGAAAAGCGCCCATCAGTCAGCAGAGCCACGGCAGCGTCCAGTCCCATGCCGGCAATGGCCGAAGTGGGTCCGAGCATTTCACGCATGCCCGGGCCGCCCTTGGGGCCTTCATAGCGGACGACGACGACATCGCCGGGTTTGATCTTTTGCGCATAGATGGCTGCCATAGCGCTTTCTTCGCTGTCAAAAACCCTGGCTGTGCCTTCGTGTTTCAGCATATTTTCAGCCACAGCACTTTCTTTGACTATGGCGCCATTGGGAGCCAAGTTGCCAAATAGCACTCTAAGTCCGCCTCGTGGTGAGTGTGGTTTGTCAATGCTGGCGATGACGCCGCGTCCCTTACGAGCGGCCTTATCGAGGTTTTCACCCAGGGTTCTACCGTTCACGGTGATTTGCTCGGTATCCAACAGCCCGGCCTTGCTCAATTCTTTCATGACGGCATAGACACCGCCGTCGGCCAGCAAGTCCTGCATGTGGTGCGGTCCTGCCGGAGCCAGGCGGCAGAGATTGGGGGTTTTGCTGCTGATTTCGTTGACCATTTCCAGCGAGAAGGGCAGTGCGGCTTCCTTGGCGATGGCGGCCAGATGCAGTACTGAGTTGGTGGAGCAGCCCAATGCCATATCTACAGTCAGGGCATTGCGCAGGGCCTGCGGGGTCAATATGTCCAACACTCGGATATTACGGCGCAAGAGTTCCATGGCCTGCATGCCGGCCTGCTTGGCCAAGCGGGTGCGGGCAGCATAGACTGCGGGTATGCTGCCGTTGCCTTCCAGTGCCAAGCCAATTGCTTCAGTCAGGCAATTCATCGAGTTGGCGGTGAACATGCCTGAGCAGGAGCCGCAGCTGGGGCAGGCGTTTTCCTCGATGCGCAGCAATTCGTCTTCGCCTATCATGCCGGCCTTATATGCGCCTACGCCTTCAAAGACGCTATTCAAGTCCGCACAGCCATTCCCGTTTTCGTTTTCCAGTGAGATCATTGACCCGCCGCTGACGAAAATGGAGGGCAGGTTCAGCCTGGCAGCGGCCATCAGCATGCCGGGCACGATCTTGTCGCAGTTGGGTATGAAGACCAAGGCGTCAAAGCAGTGGGCGCGCACCATGCATTCTACGCTGTCGGCTATAAGTTCACGAGTGCAGAGCGAGTATTTCATGCCCTCATGTCCCATGGCGATGCCGTCGCAGACACCTATGGTATTGAATTCCAGCGGGGTGCCGCCAGCGCTGAGCACGCCATATTTGACGGCCTTGGCGATCTCGGCAAGGTGCACATGGCCGGGCACGATCTCGTTAAATGAATTGACTATGCCTACGAGGGGGCGGGAGATTTCCGTGCCGGTTAAGCCGGTGGCCTTAAACAAGGACCTATGCGGGGCGCGTTCAATGCCTTTTTTTACGTGGTCTGAATTCATAGCTGCACTCTCACTGTTAAAGTTTTCCCGGCACCGGCGATGCCGCTCGCCGGTGCCGGTTTTTATTATTCGCTGTAGTCTCTTCTTTTCCAAGTCATTTTGGCACGCAGTTCCTGACCGGTTTTTTCGATCAGATGCTCTTTTTCCATGCGGCGCATGGCATTGAAGTGCGGGCGTTTGGCCTGGTTCTCGAGGATCCAGTTACGCGCAAAACTGCCGTCCTGTATTTCGGTAAGCACCTTGCGCATCTCGGCTTTCACCTCATCGTTGATAATGCGGTTGCCCACGGAGTAGTCACCATATTCCGCTGTGTCGCTGATGGAATAACGCATGAAGGAAAGTCCGCCCTCCACCACCAGATCGATGATCAGCTTCATTTCGTGTAGACATTCGAAGTAGGCGCTCTCAGGCTGGTAGCCGGCCTCAACCAAGGTCTCAAAACCGGCCTTCATAAGGGCGGTGACGCCGCCGCAGAGCACGGCTTGTTCGCCGAAGAGGTCGGTTTCGGTCTCTTCCTTGAAGGTGGTCAGCAGGATGCCGGCTCTGGCACCGCCGATAGCGGCAGCGTAGGCCAGAGCATTTTGCAGAGCCTTGCCGCTGGCATCCTGTTGCACGGCCACCAGGCAGGGTACTCCCATGCCGTCTTCAAATGTGCTTCTGACCGTGTGCCCCGGCCCCTTGGGGGCGATCATAATGACGTCTACATCCTTGGGCGGCTGTATTTGGCCGTAGTGTATGTTGAAGCCATGTGCGAATGCAAGGGTCTTGCCGGCACAGAGATGCGGAGCGATGTCCTTGGCGTAGAGAGCCGCTTGCTTTTCATCGTTGACCAAAATCATAATGATGTCGGCAGCTTTGGCGGCTTCGGCGGTATTGGCTACTTTCAGCCCGCGCGCCAGTGCTTTTTGCTTGGAGGGGGATCCCTCGTAAAGGGCTACGGTGACGTCAACTCCGCTGTCCTTCAGGTTCAATGCGTGGGCGTGTCCTTGGCTGCCGTAGCCAACCACTGCGACTTTCTTGCCATTAAGTAAAGATAAATCACAGTCCGATTCGTAGAAGATTTTTGCCATTTCTAACTGCTCCTTTTTGGGTTTCCGACGGGCATTCCGTCAATTTCATCCGCGCAATATAATGTAGCGGAACAAAGCTGTTTAAGCCAGGCCTGTCCTTCGTTCCGAGAGTGGCAGGCCATGGACTTTATTTGTATTTCAGTGTTTTGCTGCCACGTGAGATTGCGGTCAGTCCGGTGCGGCAAAGCTCAGCTATGCCAAATGGGCGCAGATATTCGACGAAGGCATCGCATTTGCTGCGCTCTCCGGTGATCTCCAGCGTTACTGAATCGTTGGTGAAGTCAACTACCTTGGCGCGAAAGACCGCGACCGCTTCCATGAGGCCGGCTCTGTCCTTATGGGCGATGTTGAGCTTGATGAGGACCAGTTCCCTCAACACCGTGCCGTTGTTGGGCATGATTTCCACTATTTTCACGTCATGCAGCTTTTCGAGTTGCCGCAGTATTTGATTTTTTATATAGTCATCACCGCTGGCGCTGATAGTAATGCGTGACAGCTTTGGATCCTGGGTGACGCCTACCGAGAGGCTGTCGATGTTAAAGCCACGGCGTGCGAAAAGGCCTGAGACGCGAGTGAGCACGCCGGATTCGTTGTTGACCAACATAGACAAGACAAATTCATCAGGGTTCATGGCTTTCTCCTTCAGACTTCCAGTATGATGTCGCTGACGGTGCCGTCCGGCGGTATCATGGGCAGTACCTTGTCATCCTGGTCTATGATAAGCTCCAGCAGAAAAGGTCCTTTTGCCGCGAATGCTTGTTCGATCGCTGGTTCCAATTCCGGCAGGCTGCTCACTCGGCAGCCTTTCAGCCCGAATGCGTCTGCGAGCTTGACATAGTCTGTTTTTCTTCCCAAACTCGTGTGTGCGTAGCGTTTGCCAAAAAACAGGGTTTGCCACTGCCGCACCATGCCCAGCGCGTTATTGTTCATCATGACTATGATGATGGGCAGCTGATGTGAGACAGCGGTGGCCATTTCATTCATATTCATGTGGAAGCTGCCATCGCTGGTGAACAGCAAAGTTTTCCTGCCATTGTCAGCCAGGCATGCGCCCATGGCGGCTCCCATGCCGAAGCCCATGGTACCCAGGCCACCGGAGGTGACAAAGCCGCGTGGACGCGAAAAGTTGTAGTATTGCGCCACCCACATCTGATGCTGTCCGACGTCGGTGCAGACCACGGTTTGCGGATCGGCTTTCTTATTGATGGCTCGAATGGCGGTTTCCGGATTCAAGCTGTTTTCAGGCATTTTCAGTCGGCTGTCGGGGCTGTTGCGTATGGCGTCCAGCTCAGCAGCCCAGCTTTCGCGCTGTATAGCGGGCAACTCTTCAACCAGCTCGCTCAAGACGACCTTGACATCGCCGATGAGCGAGACAAAAGCCGGTATGTTTTTGCTTATTTCGGAGGGGTCTATGTCTATATGTATGACTTTTTTACCTCTGATGAACTCAGTTTTATTGCCGGTGGCCCGATCCGAGAAGCGAGTCCCCACTGCGATAATCAAGTCGGCCCGAGCCATGGATTGGATGGCGGCATATTTGCCGTGCATGCCGGTCATGCCCAGAAAACGTGGGTGGTCATGGCGTACGGCAGTGAGTCCCATCATGCTGCTGCCTATGGGGGCATCTATTTTTTCAGCTAGTGCAAGCAGCTTTTGCGAGGCGCCGGAAACCAGCGTGCCGCCGCCGGCGTAGATAAAGGGACGCTTGCATGCCTTGATGAGCTTGACCGCTTTGGCAAAGTCTTCTTTGCCGTTCTCATTGCGGTAAGTGGGACGTTGCGGCTTTTTAGGCTGATAGGCACAGAACGACTTTTGTATGTCCTTTGGAATGTCAACCAGCACCGGGCCGGGTCGCCCCTTACGTGCGATAGCGAAGGCTTCGCGCAGGGTGTCAGCCAGCCGTGTCACATCTTTCACGATGAAATTATGTTTGGTTATGGGCATGGTTACACCGGTGATGTCTACTTCTTGGAAGCTGTCCTTGCCTATGGAAGAGCAGGACACGTTGCCGGTGATGGCAACCAAGGGAGTAGAATCCAGGTAGGCGTTGGCGATGCCGGTGACCAAGTTTGTTGCGCCTGGCCCGGAGGTGGCTATGACTACACCGACCTTGCCGCTTACCCGAGCATAGGCGTCTGCCGCATGTGCAGCACCCTGCTCGTGGCAGGTGGTTATGTGATTGATCTGTTCACTGTGCTTGTAAAGCTCGTCATAGATATCCAGTACCGCGCCGCCGGGATAACCGAAGACGGTGTTCACGCCCTCCTCGATGAGAACGCGGATGACTGTTCCTGCGCCACTGAT
The DNA here is from genome assembly GCA_012799725.1 of Oligosphaeraceae bacterium. Lineage (GTDB taxonomy): Bacteria > Verrucomicrobiota > Lentisphaeria > Oligosphaerales > Oligosphaeraceae > JAAZIY01. Next base: position 12,661 of record JAAZKR010000310.1, read on the forward strand.
ATTCATATTTCTTCTCCAATCCTAACCTCGTGCACGGAACCAAATGGACGAATTCCCGAAGTTACACATGCCAAAATCTGTATCCAAAAAAAAACCCGCGGCTGCTTTGCCACGGGTTCTTAAAATTCTGCTGGTTCTAGCGTAAAAGCTCAAGCGATTCCCGGCAAAGCAACAAAGGCGATAAGTACTACAAGTACTAAATCGCCTAAAATAATGCTAATGACCGGTGCGCTGAAACTAGTAAACAAAACAATGTCCAGAGTAAAAGTGAAAACATGCGCATATAAACGCGACAACGCACTAATGTACAACCGCAAAAAGAGCTTGTCAAACCGATTTGGGATTTTTTTTCACAGCTGTCCCATAGACACAGGGCATGGTTTCCAAAAATAGCTGGCCTCGCCCCAAAGTATTCAGGCAGCATTTTTATCCGCAGGTCACTCAGATGCACGCAGATTTTCAGGATTTGGCCAAACGCAAAACAGAGCTAAACATGCCGTTTTTTGCTGCCTATGGGGTGACTGTGGATTTTTTATGGATTCATCAGTCGGATCAGTCGAGAGGCATTGCACCGCCATAAAGAATATTTTGACATTTTTTGTAGAAATGTCTTGAATGCTGTGATAAGCCAATTATAGTATGCGAGTTTTCTTTGTTTTTTCGGGTTGTTTTATCAAAAAGGTGTTTTTGGCATGGTTAAGCGATTTTTCACGATTTTTTTGTCATTGTTTTTGTTTTTATCCTTACATTCAGTGCTTCATGCTGGTGCATTTCAGCTTTATTCGGAGAGCAGCGCTGAGGCTTTGTCTTTAAGCGGTTCTGTGATAGGCCGTGAAGGCATGCTTTCCAACGCCTGGTACAATCCGGCTTCTACTTCCACGATTGAGAAACCCGGAATGATGGCTGGTGTCAGTGGTCTTTTATTGCGCATGGACTACAATTCAGATTTGGGCAGTGATTCGTTGCAGAAGCGTTTGCGTCCTACCGGTTTTTTTTACGGCATTTTGCCTTTGGATCACGGGTTGAATTTGAGTTTATCAATAAATGCGCCTTATGGCATGATTACTGAGTGGGACAATGACTGGATTGAGTCGACCTTGGCCACTTACACCAACTTACGCTGTATTTATTTCACGCCCAACTTAGTTTGGAAGGCCAATGATGAGCTTTCCTTTGCTGCCGGCTTTAACCTTGTTTACGGTACTGCTCGCATTGCCAGGAATATTCCTAATGCTGAGCAACTTGCACAACTAACCCAGGAGCCTGTGCCGGGTATTCCTGCATATAATATTCCCACCAACAATAAAATCTATCTAAGCGCCGACGCCATTGGAATTGGTTACACGCTTTCCACTTTTTATCAGCCTCATGAGGACTGGAATGTCGGTATTGCTTATCAATCGCGAGTCAGAATGAGATTTGACGGTGATGCCAAATATAGGCACACCGGTGTTTATGAAAGCAATTATGCCGCCTTTGGCGTTCCGCCGCGCTATGTGCGCGGCGGTAGCGGTGATACTGATATAGTGCTGCCCTCCAGCTTGGGCTTTGGTATAGCCAACAAAAGTTTTGAAAAGCTTACCTTGAGCTTTGATGCCGTGTGGACCGAGTGGAGCACTTATGATCGCCTGACCATCAATCTGAATCGTATGCCTTATGCGACTTCGCCGCGCAGCAAAGGTTATACCAGCAAGAAGAAGGGCTGGGACGATGTCTGGTCTTTCCGTTTTGGTGTATCTTATGATTTGAATGAAAACTGGGTTCTGCGCTGCGGCTTTATGCATGATAAATCACCGGACAATTCCAAGTATCGTACCCCCGAAATGCCAGATAGCGACCGCAATATGGTTTCGCTGGGTCTTGGTTACATGAAAGACAACTGGGGTCTGGACTTCGCGTACAGCTATCTGAAACTGCGTGATTCCAAGGCAGGTCGCCTAGTTGCGGATGCATCGGACAACTTCAGGAACAGCGGTAAGTTCAGTGGTGATCTGCACATTGTGTCGGCGGCAGTCAAATATATGTTTTGAAGTTAGAGCTATACTATAAATTTTCAGTAGGCGTGATAGCTCTAAATAGCGGCAGCCTGCCGGTTCCCGGCTCTTAGGTCTGTTGTCAGTTCTGTGGCCGGGCAAATTTGCCCGGCCATCCTATTTCGCCAACCGCGCCGGCCTGATAGCCGGTTCAGTTCTGCATTTGCCATTGTTTTTCACATTCATCCCATAGGCAGCAAAAAACGGCATGTTTAGCTCTGTTTTGCGTTTGGCCAAATCCTGAAAATCTGCGTGCATCTGTGTAATCTGCGGATAAAATGCTGCCTGAATACTTTGGGGCGGGGCTAGCTATTTTTGGGAACCGCGCCCTGAAATCTGTGGGACGGCTGTGATTGTTTTTGCATTTTTTGCAGAAACTTGATTGTTTCTCTGATTTCCTCTTCGCCATTGCTGGCCTCGATTCGGGGCAATTTGCCTTGGATTTTATATAGCCCTTGATTGGTTTCAATGATAAGCAGGTTTTCACGCACAGAAACCCTGAGCAAATCGAGGTTTTTGCCCAGCAACTTTATTTTCTGCATTTCCAGGAGCAACCTGGTGTTTTCCGGGAGCTCGCCAAAGCGGTCCCGTAATTCCAAAGCAAAATCATCGCATTGACTTATACTAAGGGTTTGGCTTAGACGCTTGTAAATTTCTAAGCGCACCGCCTCATCCTCGATATATTTTGCGTCAATGCCCACTTGCACCTTGCCTTTGACTGCTGTAAGCGAGCTGGTTACGCGTTCGAGTTCAACGGGTATTTCTCTGCGGGTGGCTATGCTGCGATTATCCATTTTTGCTACCGCCTCTTTTAGCAATTGGCAGTACAGGTCAAAGCCTACTGCTGCGATATGTCCGCTTTGTTCTTCTCCCAGGATATTGCCTGCGCCACGTATCTCCAAATCTTTGAGCGCCAATTGAAACCCCGCGCCCAGATTGCTGTGGCGTTGTATGGCGGCCATTCTTTGGCGTGTGTTTTCCGGCAGCTTGCCCATGGGCGGGAGCAGCAAGTAAGCGTAGGCTTGCCGGTGATGGCGTCCCACTCTGCCACGCAACTGGTAAAGTTCGGAAAGCCCAAAGCGCTCGGCGTTATCTATAATGATGGTATTCACGTTGGGGATGTCTATGCCGCTTTCGATGATGGTGGTGCAAAGCAGGATGTCTAGCTCCCCGGCGATGAACTGTAGCATAACCTCTTCGAGTTCGGAGGCTGGCATTTGTCCATGCCCCACTCCTATTCTTGCTTCCGGAAGCAGCTCGCCAAGCATGCCGTATACGTCCATGATACTTTGCACCCGGTTATGCAGGAAGAAGCTTTGCCCACCACGTTCCAGTTCGCGGCGCAGCGCCTGGCGTATGAGCTCCTTGTCAAAATTTGCTACCACGGTGGCAACAGGTATCCTGTCGGCCGGTGCCGTATTAATGGTGCTTAACCGGCGCAGTCCGGAGATGCTGAAATACAGCGTGCGTGGTATGGGAGTGGCAGTCATGGTGAGGATGTCCACGCTGGCACGTAGCCCCTTGAGTTTCTGCTTGTGCCTGACTCCGAAACGCTGCTCCTCATCTATGACCAGCAGCCCCAAGCTGGCGAACCTGACGTCCTTCTGCAAGAGCCTATGAGTGCCTATGACGACGTCTATCTCGCCTTTGGCCAAGTCCTTGAGTATTTGATTTTGTTCGGGTTTGCTGCGGAAGCGGCTAAGCAGTTCGACACGCATTGGGTATGGTGCCATACGCATAGTGAAGGTTTGGTAATGCTGTTGGGCCAGCAGAGTAGTAGGCACCAAGATAGCGGTTTGCCTGCCGTTCACAGCGGCGCGAAAGGCGGCACGCAGAGCTACTTCGGTTTTGCCGTAGCCGACATCGCCGCAGAGCAGGCGGTCCATGGGCTTGTCTGACTCCATGTCCTTAAGCACATCGTCTATGGCCTCTTTCTGATCGGCAGTTTCGACGTAGGGGAACGAAGCTGCGAATGAGAGTTCCCATTCAGGCATGGGGTTAAAGCTATGCCCGCTGCTATTTTGGCGTAGCGCTTCCAATCTAAGCATTTCGGCAGCCAGGTCCCAAGCGGCAGCGGCTGCCTTGTCCAAGTTTTTCTGCCAGAGATTTCCGCCCAGTGTGCTCAGTGCAGGCTCGGTTTTGCCGC
>JAAZKR010000311.1 GCA_012799725.1 Oligosphaeraceae bacterium
CGCCTACGGCGTAATACGTTATGCCAATCCGCCGATCTCTCAGATAAAACAACCAACTAGACTGCCAATCTGCATGTAATTTCATCCGTCAGAGCCACAACCCTATAAAAAATTTTCGTGTCCGTTCGTGTGGTTCGTGGTTAAAAAATGGGTTGTGGGCGTCAGCCCACGCCAAGTCTTTTCGTGTCTTTTCGGTGTTAAAAAATATGTTGTAGCCGGTCAATCCAATTCGTCGCGGAATTCTTGCAGGCCAATTTCGATTTCGCGTCGTCGTTCAGGCGGAAGCACAGTTTCAGCGGATTCCACGAGAGTCATTTCAGAGTCGATGACACCGAGGACTTTCAAAGCGTATTTTTCACCGGCCCAGACGGAATCGAGATTTTTTCCGTAGACCAGATGGAAAAGCTTGACCAGACGATGCTGAATCTGCATCGCCTGGGCAAAATCCCTTCGGTCAACGGCCTTGGCAAGAGCAACCATCATCTTCGAGGTAAGGGCACCGCCGCCGGAGAGGACCCCGTCGCAACCGAGGATCAATGCTTCATCCATGGCCCATTCGTGCCCTTCCAGCAGCAAGAAGTCGCATTCTTTTTTCAGCATCAGCAACTCCTTGCGCAGCATCATGTCGCCAGAAGAATTTTTCAAGCCGATGAAGCGTGGATGCTGTGCAAGGCGTCGGAAGTCATCAATGCTAAAACGAAACCCATTGACGCCCGGATGATGATAGTAAAACACCGGACGGTCAGCGGCATCAAGCACTGTCAATAGATAAGTCATCGGTGGAATCTGCGACGTCCTGTTTGGCAGCGTGATGACGTAACTGGAAAAGGGAATATCGGAGATGCGCTCCATGTTTTTCAGGGTCAGCTCGAGACCGGTGGAATGGATCCCGGCCAGGATTTCGCCTCTGCCGGCCATTGCAGCGGTGCCGACTCGAATGACCGCATCGCGTGTTTCATTGTCAAGCTGGCTCCACTCCCCCATGGAACCAAGCAGAAAAACGCCGGTAAGGCCATGGCGGGCATTGCGGTCGATCACACGAGCCAACGATTTCTCATCCAGAGTCTTTTGTGGAGTGAGGGGGGTGATGGAGGCTGAATAGGTTCTTTTCATGGCAACAGTCTTTAAATAAGATTGATTTTTTCCAGCTCGTTGCGAAGTGCTTCCACTTCCTTGTCGTTCAGGTTGTAGTAGGGTGCCCTGCGGCAGCGTTTTCCGAAGCCATACATTTCCATGATGGCATGGATGCCGGCATCAAAGGAACCGGGGCATTTCAGCAGTGCGTCAAAGAAAGGCATATCGACATTGGCGACGATATCCATGGCCGTCTTCATGTCGCCAGCCTGCATTGCCTTCCAGAATTTCCAGGTGACTTCGGGTTTGAACATACCGATGGTCGAGAGGAAGCCGGTGGCGCCGTAAGGCTGTATGTTCAAGAAATGCTGTTTTTGCCCGCCGGAAAATACGGCGCAGCGGTCGGCCAGTGCCCAGGTCATGCGCCGTGAGGCCGGAGTACAGGAATCGTCCTTCACGGCCAGGATTCGTCCGCCGGACTGTTCGAAGGCCTGTTCCATCACTGTGGTCGAGGCCGGAGTTGTGCCCATGGCGGGATAAATCAGCATCAGCGGAATCACTTTTGCTGCCGCCAAATAGTATTCAAGGATAGACTCCTGGGTGATGGAGTTGGCCCAGTTTGGGTTGAAGGGCAACAGCAGGTCCGCGCCGCACTCTTTGGCAAAACGCCCAAATTCCACCGTGTCTTTCGTGCCGTAAAAGAAGTTGCAGACGCAGGTCAGGGCACGCTTGTCGGTTGCTTCGACGGTAAAACGGCACAGTTCCGCAATTTCCTTGTCTCGCAGGCAATTGTAATGGCTGTTGCCCGGCGTCAGGAAAATCATCTGAAAGCCGGCGTTGATCTGGAAATCAATCATTTTGCCGATGGCCGGGAAATCAATCTCACCATCGCTGGTAAATGGCGTTGGTATCGAACAAACAGGGCCACTAAGGGCATTACGGACGCGAAGACTTAGTTCCTGCATAATTGTTCCTTTCATTGTGCACGGATTTTGAAAACAATCTTTTTAATCGGCTGTGACTCGCCATTGACTATCGAGCTGGTCAAGTGTGCCTCTTCGGGGAAGTAGATGGCAAAGCAATTCCGCTTCAGCAGCAGTTTTGCCGCAGCGCTTAAATCCACCTCGAAGAGCTGATAATCTTTTTCGGCATCAAAGGCCATGGTTGGCTTCAGGCCGTCTGAAGTCAAACGGCAGTAATTGAGTTCCTCGCCAATCAGCATCGTTTGCAGGTCCAGGTATTGGCGATGAATCTCAAAGACTCCCTTCTCGAGAGGATTGGTTCTCGAGTCAAAAACCGATGCCTTGACGTCGTCGCCGAGCAGAGGATAGGCGCCGGAGGGGGTCTCTGCGCTCACTGTCGCCATGAATTTCTCGATGGCGGCGATGGCATCCGGCATCAACGCAGTATATTTGGTCAGGTTTTCCCAATTGTCATAGATCATATCGGACGACTCCTCATCGAATTTCTTGTTTTGTAAGATTTCAAAAACCAGATGCGCAAGCTTCTGGCCTTGAAGCCCTTTCTCGTTTCTGGGAAATCTTTTGGAACTTTTCGATTTTTCGGTAATGGAAGAGGGAAGCCGGCTTCATGCC
>JAAZKR010000312.1 GCA_012799725.1 Oligosphaeraceae bacterium
AGGAAGCCGAGTGAGGTCACTTTGAAAGAGATTGTATGACAACGATTAAAGAAAAGTTGCCAGCAAATCTTTCATAACAAGAAGAAATCGAGCAATAACCGCACGGAAAACACCCTGTCACCAACAGGGTGAACAGTACAAACCTTGCAACTATCTGAGAATAAAGCCATTAAGACTAAACCTCAGCTTTGACTGCTTTTTTTAGGATAAACAAGCCTGGGGAAGAGACCCTGCCACAAGACAGTGCCTTGTAAGGGCACTACTCACAGATGATTGGCTAAGAGCTACGTCAAACTGAGCTGGCAGAAACTTGAGCCTCTCAAATCTCACATCACAAGCTTTTGCACATTACCAAACAAAAAGGACTACGTGCATCGTCAATAAAAAATGTAGGGCTGCAACTCCCTTCTTCAACGATTTGCTTTACCCGCAGATGAGCGTAGATTTTTTAGAGCATACTGTAATACTATCACTCGATTTCTTGTTTTTTAGGAAAGATTTTTATTTTATCCGCAGATTTACTCAGATTAGCGCAGATTTTTTAGGGCGCAGTTTTCTTGTCTTAGGAGCGCATTTTCAAAAGGGATCCCTAAAAAATCTGTGTAATCTGTGGATTGAGTCTTTTCAACTTGGTTGCGGACGATCAGTCCGCGCCAAGAAAACCTGCGTAGTCTGCGTTATCTTGTGTCCCTCTACGACTCTGCTTTTTTGCTGCGGCAATCTCCCCGGGCGCTGCATAACCCGGGGCTTAGGAATAGTTAAGTGGCAATGTGGCGTTCCATGCTTATAAAATTTACAAAGCTAAGATAATACGGAATTCTGCACCTTTGCCCACATCAGTTATTACTTCTACTTTGCCGTTATGGGTCAGCGCAATATGTTTGACGATTGCCAAGCCCAGTCCGGTGCCGCCCAATTCACGGCTGCGTGATTTATCTACTCGGTAGAAGCGCTCAAACAAGCGGTCCCGATGTTCCTCGGCAATACCGATTCCGTCATCCCGTACTGTCAGCACTGCATTGGCGTTTTCTTGCGTCACGCTGACGCTAACGGTCTTCCCATTGCTATAACGCAGTGCGTTTTCTATTAAGTTAATGAGGGCTTGCTCGAGCAAGTCCGCATCGCCGGAAACCGTCAGGGGCAGATTTTCTGTTATTTTTATTTCAAAACCGCATTCTTTGGCACGTTCACGCTCAATATTAACTACATTTTCCAAGATGATATCAAGGCGGATTCTTAGCATGTCGCTCTCATGCCGTCTGGATTTTTCAATCTGAGAAAGACTCAGAATATCCCGGACTATGTGATTAAGCCGTTCAGAATGTTTTTTTATCATGGCTATCAGCCTTGTCTGGGTTTCCGGACTGATATTTTCCTCCAGTGCTTCTGCTGCGCCGGTAATACAAGTTAGCGGAGTCTTAATTTCATGCGAAACATTGGCAACAAAGTCAGTTCGGAAGGACTCAAGCTTGCGCATATTACTCAAATCTGTAATGGTTAACAGCAAACGTCTTGTGTTATTATTACGCAAGACGGAACCCTTGATGAACAGAAAAGACCTTGTTTTATTACGTTCAAGGCAAAATTCTTTTTCAAAAGACAGACCGCTTTTTAGGGTTTCCATGGCTTTTTCTACCAGTTCCGGAATATGGCAGCGGTTCAATTGAAACGGCTTGTCTTTGTCAAAATTCAGGAGTCTGGCTGCGGCGTTGTTGGCTCTTATCAGGTTGCCATCCTCAGCAAGCAGTAAGACACCTTCATTCATAGTATCGAACAGTACTGCGCGCTCATTGCGTTCAGCAGTGACTATATCCAATTGGCGTTTAAGCTGATTGGTCATTTCTGATATATCTATTGCCAGCTCCCGCATAATGCCGTCTTCCGGAATATCTATATTCCGGTCGAGGTTACCTGAGGCAATATCCTCTACACTTGTGTGTAAATTAATCAGCGGTTTACGGACTTTTTGCAGGATATAGTAAGTCAAGAACAAGACGATTTGAGCTCCGAGCAACAAGGCCCAGAACATATTCAGCCTTGACATGTCAATGATCCTGCCTACTTCTGCGGTTGGTATGGCACTGCGCATAACATATCTTTTGCCGTTGCAGTCCAATGGCATGGCATGATAGATCATTTTCTGATTCATGCTGGAGCTATAGCGTACCGCACTGGCGGCTTTGCCTTCCAGGGCACTTTTTACTTCTTGGCGCTCTTTGTGATTGTCAAAAATAAGAGGGTCATCTTTCGAGTCAGCCAGCACCGTGCCATTGCTGTCGATAACTGTCAGCCGCAGGGCGTAATGGCCTATGGTGCGACAAAAATGAACAACACTTGACACGTCCTGTTTTGCAAGCATGGGAGAAATAACCGCAGCAGCAAGCTCCGCTTCACGGGCTATAGTTTTCTTGGCCTCATTGATATAGCTTGTTTCAAACTTGGAAAGCTGCCAATAGAGGAATACCGCAAAGACGATAATCAGCATTGCTGCGGTGAGGGGAAGCGAAAAGAGTAATGAATCGCGCTGTTTCATTGCCAGTTCTCCTGTTTGAGCCGGTACCCTATGCCCCGTATCGTTTCAATATTGCTGCTGCCCCATTCCCCCAGCTTTTTCCGTAAATTTACGATTTGCACATCAACGGAGCGTTCGGTTACCGGATAATCATCGCCTTTGACACGACGAATGATCTGATTGCGGGTATATACCCTGCCCGGATGTCTGGCAAAAAGTGCCAGAATCTCATATTCGCTGAATGTTAATTCTACAGGCTCGCCATTGAGCTTGCATAGATGTTGTTCTATATTGAGCATCAAGGATCCGCGACGAATCTCATTGGCGATGGTGGTTTCTGATTGCTCACGCAAATGCGCCCGTACCCGTGCAATTAATACCCTCCTGCTGAAAGGCTTGGTAATATAATCCACCGCTCCCATCTCTAAGCCGAGCACAATATCGCCCTCTTCACTTTTGGCAGTCAACATGACAATGGGGATATTACGGGTGGATTCCTGCATCTTAAGGGTGCGGCATACCGTCAAGCCATCCATTTCCGGCATCATCCAATCCAATAAAATAAGGGAAGGCTGATAGCGTTCGGCTTTTTCCAGAGCCTCCTTGCCGTTGGATGCCTCAATGATCTCCGTGATATTGGCTTCTTCAAGAGCCAGGCGGACGAGTTCGCGGATGGCGGGCTCATCTTCTGCAATCAAGACCTTATGACGCATTGCTGTTCTCCATGTTATGCCGGTGGCGGACGATTCTGCCGCTTTCAAGATAGATCACATCTTCAGCAATATTTGTAGCGATATCTGCGACTCTTTCCAGGCAGCGAGATATGATCAGTCCATTAAGATAATACTGGGTATAGGCCGGATATTTCAAGATCAAGTCCCGAACTACGCCGTGGTTGTCACTGTGGATTGTGTCGACTTTCTCATCTCGGGCGATCACTTCCTGCGCCAAAGTCACATTATGATACGCCAATGAGTCTAAGGCATCTTTGACCATGCCGCAGGCGGCTTGCAGCATCTCGCTGAAATCCATCTTTTCAATCGAGGAATCGCTGAAGCTATCAAGGTTCTCTACAAGTTCTGCCATATTCACGGCCAGATCACCGATGCGTTCCAATTCATTATTGATCTTTAATATAGTGATGACCTGACGCAGGTCTGAAGCTACTGGCTGATGCAATGCAAGAATTTTCAGGCATTCTTCCTCGATTTGGATTTCCATTGTATCGAGTTTGGTGTCGCCGGCAATGACTTCAGTGGCGATGCTCCTGGAAAGCTCTGCTACTGCCTTGCCGGAGAGCCGCAATGCGCCTTCAGCATAGGCGGACATGGTGCCGAGCATACTTTGCAAATTACTCAATGCATTGGTAAAATGTCTTGTCATTAGGAGAACCTCCCCGTAATGTATTCCTCGGTTTGCTTGTTGGCCGGATTAGTGAAAATCTGCTTGGTTTCTCCATACTCGACAATGCGCCCTTCATAAAAGAAGACAGTTTGGTCGCTGATGCGTGCGGCCTGCTGCATATTATGAGTAACGATGACGATAGTGAAGCGTTCTCTCAATGTATCCATCAATTCTTCTATTTTCAAGGTCGCTACCGGGTCAATGGCGCTGGTAGGTTCGTCCATTAGCAGAATTTCCGGTTCAGCTGCAATGGCACGTGCAATACAGAGCCTCTGTTGCTGTCCACCGGATAGAGCCAAACCGCTGGAATGTAGTTTGTCTTTGACTTCATCCCATAAGGAGGCACCACGTAAAGATTGTTCTACTCTCTCGGCTATCTTTTTTTTGTCCAGCTTATAATGTAGACGCAAAGGATACGCTGTGTTGTCAAATACGCTCATGGGGAAGGGGGTGGGCTTCTGAAAGATCATACCTACTTTACGTCGTAATTCCAATACATCTACATCAGGTTCAAGTATGTTTTTGCCATCTATCAAGACCTCGCCTTCGGCTCGTTGGTCACGGTAAAGCTCGAAAATGCGGTTATAAACGCGCAGGTGAGTAGACTTGCCGCAGCCGGAGGGTCCTATAACAGCGGTGATTTGATTGGTGGGTATGATAAGGTCATTTTCAAACAAAGCCTGATGATCACCATAAAAAAAGTTTAGCTTCTTGGTTTGAATCTTAATTTCCATATTTTTTCTCCCTGAAAAAGATTCTTGTAGATATATTGGTCATGAGCACCAGCAGCATTACTACGAGCGCGGCGCTCCAGCCGATCTGGTGCATGACCTCAAAGGGGGAGTTGGTGGCGTATTCGGTTATCAATATCGGCAAACTGGCGGTGGGCTGCGTGAAATAGCTGGTGGGAAAGCTGTCTGCAAACATTGCCGTAAAAAGCAGGGGGGCGGTTTCGCCGGACACACGCGACAAGGCAAGCAATATGCCGGTAAGCAAGCCATTTTTAGCGCTGCGACAGACTATATACAAAGTTGCCCGCATCCGGGTCATGCCCAAAGCCAGCGCCGATTCGCGCAAAGTGTTGGGTACCATGCTCAGCATGTTTTCAGTGGTGCGCATAATAACGGGAAACATAAGTATCGCCAAAGCAACGGAACCGGCAAACCCGGAAAATTTTCCGGTAGGCACCACTATAATCGTATAGACAAACAGACCTACCAATATGGAGGGCATGCCCATCAGCACGTTTGCCGCAAAACTGATTGCCCCGGCAAGACGTGGGAACTCCGTATATTCCGCCAGGAATATACCTGCCAGCAGCGCTGGAGGTATGGCAATGATTGCCGCGCCAAGAGTGATAAGCATGGTTCCCAAAATCGCATTGCCAATGCCGTAGGCCATACTGCCATAGGGCGCAGAACAATTTACCAGCAGCGATGGCGTGAGTGCATCTTTGCCATGGCAAATCACTGTCCAGATTACCCATAGCATGATCGCAACAGCAAAAAATATGGCGGACACCGAAAAGGCGGTCAAGAGATGATTTTTTATTTTTCGCAATAAGAGTGAGCGTTGTTTCATTATTCACCCCGTTTTGCTTTGGTAGCATGAATAAAGTATTGGCTTAGCAGTTGAATACAAAGACACATGGCAAGCAGGATTAAACCCAGGGCAAACAAGGCGCTTCGCTGTAAGCCATCTGCCTCTGCAAAGTTGCTGGCAAGTGTTGAAGATATGGTGCTTGCAGAATCGAAAATCCCCTTAGGCATGTTCATTATATTGCCGATCACAAACAATACCGCCATGGTTTCGCCCAGCGCCCGTCCCAATCCGATCAGAATGCCGCCCAGTATCCCTCGTATGCCGTAGCGCAGGATGATGTCCTTTGCTGCTTCAAGCTTGGTGCAGCCGATACCATATGCGGCCTCTTTTAAGACCGCAGGAGTCATTTTCACAACATCCCGCAATACGGCGCAGATGTAAGGCAGGATCATAACAGCAAGAATCAACCCGGCTGTAAAAAGACCGAAACCGTTATAAGTGCTGTTAACGAAAGGCAGCTTGTCCATATGCAAGGTATTGACCATAAAAGGCTGCACATATTTTTGCATCAGTGGAGCAAGAATAAACAAACCCCACATGCCGTAGATCACGCTGGGAATCGCTGCCAACATGTCTACAGCATGTCCTAGGATTGAGCTGGTAAGCGGTGGAGCATCCGCGATGAAAAGAGCTGCCGCAAAAGCAAGCGGCAAAGCGAAAATCAGAGCTATCGCTGTAGTTATCAGAGTACTGACAATTGACGGCAAAGCTCCGAATTTTTCAGCTGCCGGGTTCCACTCGCTCGAGATGAAAAAGCGCCAGCCAAACTCCTTCCATGCATCCGTGCTTGCAAGTAAGAGTTGTATAAAAAAGCCAGCTGTCAACAGCAAGACCAGGGAACCGCAAAACCAGCAAATGCCTTTGAAGCAGCTGTCGGTTTTCATCATGGATATTTTCATCACAGCTTACCTTGCCCCATCACGCCTTTCGGCAATGATGGTGGAGTTTTTGTCCTGAAGAATCAGGTTGCCGGACTTGTCAAAAGCAAAGCCCGTATCCCAATTGACATCATCGGGCAGCCAATTGATGATCTCCACATTTTCCCACGGAACTATGCGTACCATCGTTGGCCCGGCGTGGATTTGATTAGGCATACCCTCCACAAGCCGAGAAAAGTGGAAGGTTTTGCCTTTGACCACAACATAGCTGTCATTTTCTTCGATTACCAACCCAATAATGATATGGGTATGTGCGCTTGGATAAGCTTTTTTGCAACGCAAGCGAATGATTTTATGCTTCAGGAACCTGTTATTCATTTAAGAACGTCTTTCTGGATAAGCTTCACCAGATTATCGGGGATCGGGACATACTGCAAGCGTTTGGCAGCAGTAGCACCGGTAGTCATGCACCAGTTAAAGTACTTGAAAAGCTCTTTCTTGCGATCCGCCGCCAAATCTTCACGGTAGAGTATATAGGTGACTCCGAGAATGGGATAGCTTTTCTCGCCTGGCTG